>JBJMHP010000115.1:0-12963 GCA_045807325.1 Actinomycetes bacterium
CACGACCCGCTCGCCGGCGGCCTGCATGGTGGCCGGGTCGTCGGACAGGATCGCGGCCGCCCGCCCGGCCGCCGCCTAGCCGACCTCCTCGGCCGACCCGACCCACAGGGCCAGCGGCCGCCCGGCCGGGACCCGCCGGGCCGAGGCGACCGTGGCCATGACCGCGGCCGGCTCGGGCGCGCCCGCCTCGATGGTGGACGGCACGCACCACCGGTACAGCGCCATCAGCAGCGGGACCAGCGACTCCGGAGGTCGGCGGTCCAGGGCGAGCCCGAGCAGAGGAAGGGTCATGCGCCCAGCAGCTCCCGCACGACCGGGGCCCAGCTGAGCCGGGCCACCCGCTCCCGCCCGGCCGCGCCCAGCCGCTCGGCCAGGGGCCGGTCGCCGGCCAGGCGGTCGATGGCCGCCCCCATGGCCTCGGGGGAGCCGTCGGTGACCAGCCCGGTCACCCCGTCCTCGACCCACTCCAGCACCCCGCCGGCGTCGGTGGCGGTGACCACCGGCTTGCCGGCCAGGAAGGCCTGCAGGGTGACGTACCCGTAGTCCTCGTCGGAGGGGGCGTAGACAACCGCCAGCGCCCCGGCGAACAGCTCGACCAGCTCCTCGTCGGGCACGAAGCCGCGCAGCTCGACCCGGTCGCCCAGGTCCTGGCCGCGCACCATGGCCGCCAGGTCGTCCAGGAGCTCGCCCCGCCCGGCGACCACCGAGCGCACCCCGGACCGGGTGAAGGGCAGACTGTCGAGCAGCAGCTGGGGGCGCTTGTTGGCCTCCAGCCGGGTGGCGCAGAACACGTAGTCGCCGAACGGCCCCGGGTGCAGCCGCTCGGCCAGCGGCGGCGGGTGGTACAGGGGCTTGGCGGCCAGGCCGCTGAAGTCGCGCAGCCGGTCGGCCACCACCCCCGAGATGGTGTACAGCCGCTCGGCCTCCTCCAGGGCGCGGTTGTCCCACTCGCTGAGCAGCCGCTGGACCTCGATGGCGGGGTCGTCGGGGCCGAAGTCGGACCAGGCGGCGTCGGCGGCGTCGTAGGCGCCGCGGTGCTGGTGCAGCAGCCACACCACCTTGCGGGGGTGGCGGACGAAGTAGGAGGGGAAGTTGGTGGCGATCACCAGGTCGGCGTCGACCGGGACCAGCCGCCAGGCGAGCGGGCTGTCGAACAGCCGGTCCTTCTCCCACGCCACCGGCAGCCGCACCAGCTCCACCCGATGCCCGTCGGCGGCGATCGCCTGGACGAGGTTCTCCTGCAGCAGCTCGGCGCCGCCCCGGACGAACGGCTTCTGGGCACCGCAGACCACCACATCCACCGCTGCTGACTCCTCCTGCCTGCTCAGAGCGGCCGCGGCCGTTGGCCGCCTGGCACCGCATTCCTCGCACCGCACGGTACTATACGGCGCGATGCCCTCCCGACCACCGCCCAGCCAGCCGACGCTGGACGCCATGCAAGCCCGCGTCGCGGCTGTCGAGCGTCTGCCGATGGAGCGGGTCAACGCCGGCGCCGACGCGTCGTTCTGGCGAGGCTTCGGCGGGGCCGTCCGCGAGGTCTACGACTACCGCGAGCTGCTCCTCAACCTGATCCGCAAGGAGCTCAAGACCCGGTACAAGGACTCGTTCCTCGGGTTCCTGTGGTCGCTGCTGCGGCCCATGTTCCTGCTGGCCGTCTACTACATCGCCATCGGCAAGTTCCTCGGGGTCCCGTTCCCGCTGTTCCCCATCTTCCTGTTCTGCGGCCTGGTCGCCTGGACCCTGTTCACCGACGTGCTCGGCGGCTGCACCGGCAGCATCGTCGGCAACGCCGGACTCATCAAGAAGATCTACTTCCCCCGGGAGCTGCTGCCCCTGTCGGTGCTCGGGGCCGCCCTGGTCAACTTCGCCATGCAGCTGGTGGTCCTGGTCGCGGCCGTGCTGATCTTCGGGGGGGAGCTGCACGGCCAGCAGCCCTGGCTGCTGCCCCTGGCCCTGGTCGCCCTGCTGCCGTTCATGCTCGCCTGCGGCCTGTTCCTGGCCGCCGCCAACGTCGCCTTCCGCGACGTCGAGCACCTGATCGAGATCGTCCTGCTGCTGTGGTTCTGGACCACCCCGATCGTCTACGGCGTCGGGGGCGTGCTGGCCCGGATGCACCACAGCGGCCTGGACTGGCTGGCCAAGCTGTACCTGGCCAACCCCATGGCCAATGTCGTCATCGGGTTCCAGCAGGCGGTGTACGGCGACTACCACGACGGCACCACCCAGCAGACCTTCAAGGGCGCCATCGCCCCGCGGCTGCTGGCGGTGGCGGCCGGGTCCCTGGTCCTGCTCTGGCTGGCGCAGCGCTTCTTCAGCCGCGCCCAGGGCAACTTCGCGCAGGAGCTGTAGAGGCACACGGTGGCGGCCACGATCATCCGGGTGAACAACGTTGCCAAGAAGTTCACCATCAACAAGGACAAGTCGCTCAAGGAGCGGCTCACCGAGATGGGCCGGTCCCGCCGCTACCGCCAGGAGTTCTGGGCCCTCAAGGGCGTGTCCTTCGAGCTCGAGGCGGCCAAGACCCTTGGCCTGATCGGGGCCAACGGGTCCGGCAAGAGCACCCTGCTCAAGGTCATCGGCGGGATCCTGAGCCCCGACGAGGGCTTCGTCGAGCGCCGCGGGCGGCTGGCCGCGCTGCTGGAGCTGGGGGCCGGCTTCCACGGCGACCTCACCGGTCGCGAGAACGTCTACCTCAACGCCTCCATCCTCGGCCTGACCCGCCGCCAGACCGAGGCCTACTTCGACGCCATCGTCGACTTCTCCGGCATCGAGCGGTTCATCGACACCCAGGTCAAGTTCTACTCGAGCGGCATGTACGTGCGCCTGGCCTTCGCCGTGGCCGTCCACGTCGACCCCGACATCCTGCTGGTCGACGAGGTCCTGGCCGTCGGGGACGAGCCCTTCCAGCGCAAGTGCATGGAGCGGATCAAGCAGTTCCAGCGCGACGGCCGCACCATCGTGTTCGTCACCCACGGCCTGGACCAGGTCCGCCAGCTGTGCGACCGGGTGATCATGCTCGAGAGCGGCGAGGTGGTGGTCGACGGCACCCCGGTCGACGCCCTTCGCGCCTTCCGGGAGCGCTACAACGTCCAGGCCGGCCAGGAGCCCGAGCACGGCGACCGGCGGCTGGAGATCCTCAAGACGATCGTGACCGACGGCGACGGCCACCCCAGGGACCGCTTCACCCCCGGCGACGCCCTCGGGATCGAGTTCGAGGTCGTGGCCCACGAGCCGACCGACGACTGGGTCGCCGGGGTGGCCGTCAACAACCACCTCGACCTGCTCGTCTACGGCACCAACACCCAGCTGCAGGGGGTCGAGCTGCCGCCGATCTCGGGCCGGCGGCGGCTCTGCTACCGCTTCGACAGCATCCCGATGGTGGAGGGCCAGTACTACGTGACCGTGGCCGTGCACCCCAAGGTGGGGCCCGAGTACCACCGGCTTGACCGGGCCGTCTCCTTCAAGGTCTTCAGCGAGGCCGCCGACCACGGCGTCCTCTACCTGACCCCACGGATCGAGGTGTCCGAGTGACCGCCCAGATCGACCGGGAGGGACGGATCGCCCTGGTCCCGGCGCGCTTCGGGCAGGGCGCGGTCGGCGGGGCCGAGATCGTCCTCGAGCAGATGGCCAGGCGCCTCCAGGCCCGCGGCTGGGAGGTGGAGATCCTCACCACCTGCGCGCTTGACCACCACACCTGGGAGAACGTGCTGCCGGCGGGCAAGGCCATGGAGGACGGCCTGCTCGTCCACCGCTTCCCGGTAGTCACCACCCCCGGCCCCGAGCGCGGCCAGCTGGAGCAGGCCATCCTCAGCGGGGCGCCGCTGCGCCTGCACGAGCAGCAGCGCTGGATGAACTCGGGGATGCGCTCCCCGGAGCTCTTCCACTACCTGCTCGACCACGCCGGCGAGTACCGGACGATCATCTTCACCCCCTACCTGTTCTGGATCACCTTCGCCTGCTCCCAGGTCGCGCCCGAGCGCAGCGTCCTCTGGACCTGCCTGCACGACGAGCCCTACGCCTACCTGGAGCTGTTCCAGCCGCTGCTCACCGGCGTGGGCGGCCTGCTGTTCCAGACCCCGCCCGAGCACGAGCTGGCCCACCGGCTGGTGGCCACCCCGGCCCCCCACGCCCTGGTCGGCTGCGGGGTCGAGGTCCCCGCCGGCTACGACCCCGAGGGGTTCCGGCGCCGCCACGGCATCGACGGCCGCTTCCTGCTGTACGCCGGGCGGCGTGAGGGCGCCAAGGGCTGGGAGTCGCTGCTGGAGCAGCTGGCCGCCATCCTGGGCCGCCGCGACCTGCCGTTCTCGCTGGTCACGATGGGCGCCGGCGAGGTCAGGCCGCCCGCCGCCATCGCCGACCGGGTGATCGACCTGGGCTTCCTGCCCGACGAGGAGCGCGACAACGCCTTCGCCGCCGCCGACGCCTACCTGCAGCCCAGCCGGTACGAGGCCTTCTCGCGGACGATCATGGAGGCCTGGCTGGCCGGCACCCTGGTGATCGCCAACGGCGGCTCGGACGTGGTCCGCTACCACTGCGAGCGGTCCCAGGCCGGCCTGCTCTACGACGACGAGCTCGAGCTCGAGGAGTGCCTGGCCTTCCTGGCCGAGGCCCCGGAGACAGCCGCCCAGCTGGCGGCCCGTGGACGGCCCTACGTCCTGGACAACTACCAGTGGGACACCGTGCTCGACAAGATCGAGGCCGCCCTGACCACCTGGACCTGAAAGGCCGGGACCGCATGCGCATCCTGATGGTGTCGCCCTACCCGCCGATCCGGGACGGGATCGCCGCCTACGCGGTGCAGTCGGTGGCGGCGCTGCGCCGCGAGGGCCACGAGGTCGAGGTCCTCTCCCCCGGCCCCTCGGCCGCCCACCACCACCTCGACCTGCACGGCCCCCGCGGGCCGCTGGTCCTGGCCCGCCGGGTCCGCGGCTACGACAAGGTCATCATCCAGTTCCACCCCGACATCTTCTATCCCCACCCCTCCACCCCGGCCCGCCACGCCGCCGTCAGCCTGGCCCTGCTGGCCGCGGTCCGGGCGGCCCGCCGCACCGAGGTGGTCGTCCACGAGATCGACTACTCGCTCGGGCGCCGGCGCGGCCCCGACGCGATGGCCGCCCGGCGGCTGTGGCGGCGGGTGCAGAGCATCCAGCTCCACACCGAGATGGAGCGGCGCAACATGATCGAGGCGTTCGGGGTCCGGCCCGAGCAGACCACCGTGACCGCCCACGGCGCCCACTTCATCCGTCGCACGGCCATGACCAGGGAGGCGGCCCGGCGGTCGCTCGGCATCCCCGACGGGGAGCTGGTCTTCCTGGCCATCGGGTTCATCCAGCCGCACAAGGCGTTCGACCAGGCCGTCCGGGCCTTCGACGGCCTCGGCGGCCAGGGCTGCTCGCTGCACATCGTCGGCTCGGTCCGGGTCGACGAGCCCCAGCACCTGGCCTACCTGGCCGAGCTCCAGGCCCTGGTCGAGGCCACCCCCGGCGCCCACCTGCACAACCAGTACGTCAGCGACGAGCAGTTCGACCGCTGGCTGGTGGCCAGCGACGTGGTCGTCCTCCCCTACCGCAACATCTGGAGCTCCGGAGTGCTGGAGCGGGCGCTGCTGTACGACCGGCAGGTCATCGCCACCGCCGTCGGCGGCCTCAGCCACCAGGCCGCCGCCCGCCCCGGGGTCACCCTGGTCGAGCCGGGCGGCCTGGCCGCCGCCATGTGGCGGGCCCGGGGCCAGCCGGCCCTGGAGCCGGAGGGGGTCGAGGCGGCCTGGCCGGCCGGCCCCGAGCGGCTCCGCGAGCGGGTCCAGGAGCAGGTCGTGGCCCGGGCGACCAGACGCCGGGGCCTGCCCGTGCGCACCGACCACGGCCGACCGGCCGCCGTCGCCGGCCAGAGCAGCCTGCCCCTGCGGCGGCTGCCGCCGCTCGGGCCGCCCCCGGCGACCTCGGCCCGCCCAGGCGTGTCGCTGCTCAAGCGGCTGGTCCGCCGGGCCACCGGCTGGCAGGTCGACCCCCTCGTGGCCCAGGTGAACGCGCTGCGTGAGGTCACCATCCAAGCCCTGGAACGCAACGCCCAGCTCGAGCGCGAGGCGGCCGCCGGCCGCGATCGGCCCCCTGGCTGAGGCGCCGGCGATGCAGGCGGCCAGCACCGAGGGCGACGGCGGGCGGCGCCCCGACCGCCGCGACGCCCTGGTCGCCCTCCTGGTCGCCGTGGCCCTGTTCGGGCTGTTCGTGGCCGTGCAGTGGGCCGCCCTGCTGTCCTTCGACGGCAAGGTGGCCCTCTCCACGGCCCATGCCATGGCCGAGGGCCGCCTGCACCTGCTGCCCAGCGAGGACCCGACCAAGCACCACTACCCCTACTCCCACTACGGCATCGGGATGCCGCTGGTGCTGCTGCCGCTGTACCTGCTCCAGCGGGCCCTGGCCATCCAGCCGTACCTGCTGGAGTCGCTGGCCAGCCCGCTGCTGCTGGCCCCGACGGGCGCCCTGCTGTACCTGGCAGGGCGCGAGCTTGGCTGGAGCCGCCGGCTGTCGCTGGCCGGGGCGCTGGTCTTCGGCGCCCTGACCCAGACCCTCCAGATCAGCCAGGAGGCGTGGAGCGAGCCCGGGGTCGCCCTGGCGGTCGCCCTGGCCGTGCTCGGCCTGCTGCGCTGGCGGTCCGGCCGCGCCAGCGGCCCCTGGCTGGTCGGGTCGGGGCTGGCCGTCGGGCTGCTGTTCCGCAGCGACTCGGCCCTGCTGGTCGGCGGCGCCCTGCTGCTGCTGCCGGCCTTCGTGCCCTGGCGGCGGCTGCTGTCCGAGCGCCGGGCCTGGCTGGGGGTGGTGCTGCCGGTGCTGCCCGTGCTCGTCTGGACCGCCTGGTACAGCCTGCGCCGCGACGGCACCCTGGTCCCGGCCGTCTACGGCGGCAGCTTCACCACCCCGATCGGGACGGGCCTCTACGGCCTGGTCCTCTCCCCCGGCAAGGGCCTGTTCGCCTACAACCCGTTCCTGCTCCTGGCCATCCCCGGCGCGGTCGCCCTGTGGCGCCGCGACCGCGCCGGCACCGCCCTGCTGGTCGGCCTCATCGTGGCCCGCATCCTGCTGTACGCCCGCTGGAGCGACTGGCCCGGCGGGATCGCCTGGGGGCCCCGGTTCCTGATGCCGGCCGTGGGGCCGCTCGCCCTGCTGGCCGTCTACGGCGTCTCGCGCATCCCCCGCCTGGGCCTGCCCCTACGGGTTCCGGCCGTCGCCGCCGTGGTCGCCCTGGTCGTGGCCGGCGGCGTGGTCAACGTGGCCTCGGTGTGGGTCAACTACGGCAGCTCCTGGCGCTGGGTCAGGGAGATCCCGGCCGAGGAGGCCGCCCGCCGCCACGACTTCGTCCACAGCATCGACCACAGCCCGATCACCTACAACCTCCGCCACCTCGGCGGCGACATCCGCCCCTGGCCCCTGATCCACTGGAGCGGCGGTCCCGATCCGGTCGGGATCCTCGCCCTGGCCACGGCCATCCTGGCGTCGGTGGCGGCCTGGGTTCTGGCCCGCCCGGACCCGGCCCCACGAGAACCACGGGTCGACAGTCCGGCCCACGCGGAGACGCCGGTCCCGTAGTCGGGGGCCTGCTTCGGCGTCCGGCCCTCGTTCGGCGCCTGGCCCGCGGAAGCCGTGCTTCACCCCCACCCGCGGCGGCGCGTGCGGGGCCGGCCACAGCCCACCCGAGCCCGCCGGGCCGGCCCCTACCGGTCCAGGGCCCGGCGGTAGGCGGCGACGGTCTCGGCGGCGCAGCGGTCCCAGGTGAACCCGGCGGCCCGGGCCCGGCCCCTGGTGGCGGCGGCCTGGCGTGCCGAGGGGTCGCCGGCCAGCTTGGCCAGGGCGGCGGCCAGGGCGTCGGGGTCGCCGGGCTCCACCAGGAGGGCGGCGTCGCCCGCGACCTCGGGGAGGGAGCCGCCGGTGGTGGTGACCACCGGAGTGCCACAGGCCATCGCCTCGAGGACCGGGAGGCCGAAGCCCTCGTAGCGGCTGGGGTAGGCGAACACGTCGGCCCCGGTGAACAGGGCCGCCTTGTCGGCCTCGGGCAGGTAGCCACAGAGCAGCACCCGGTCGGCGACCCCGCTGTCGGCCACGGCGGCGGCCAGCGCCCCCTGTCCCCAGCCGGCCAGGCCGGCCAGGACGAGGCGGTGGGGCAGCTCGCCGGCCAGGCTGGCGAAGGCCCGGACCAGGGTCGGCAGGTCCTTGCGGGGCTCGACCGTGCCGAGGCCGAGCAGGTAGGGGCCGTCCAGCCCGAGCCGGCGCCGCAGGGCGGCCACCTCGGCCTCGCCGGCCGGGCGCAGGTCGGTGCCGAGCCGGGTCACGTCGATGCGCTCGGGGGCCACCTCCAGCCGGGCGGCCAGGTCACGGGCGGTGGTCGCGGACACGCACAGCACCCGGCGGGCGACCCGGGCGGCCCGGCGCAGGGCCCAGACGCAGAAGCGGACCTTCCCCGGCTCGTGCCACTCGGGGTTGGTGAGCAGGGTGAGGTCGTGGACGGTGACCACCGCCGGCAGCCGGGCGGCCAGGGGCAGCTCGTAGTGGACGCCGTGGAGCAGGTCGGCGCCGCCCGCCCGAGCGGCCAGGCCGGCCAGCAGCTGGGTCCAGACGATCCGGGCCGGCCGACCGGCCCGGGCCGCGGCCACCGGGTGCAGGCGCAGGCCGGGGACGGCCAGCGCCGCCGCCGACCCGGGAGCGCAGAACACCTCCGCCTCGACGTCGTCGCGGGACGCCATGGCGGCCAGCAGCCTGGCCACGTACACCCCAGCCCCGGTCAGCCGGGCCGGCACGGCGCTGGCCTCGATCGCCACCCTGATCACCCGGGCACCCCCGTGGAGCTGCCCGACCCCGCCGGCCGCGTCACCCGGTCAGCACCTCGCGGTAGGCGGCCCAGGTCCCGGAGGCGGTGGCCGGCCAGGTGAAGCGGGCCGCCCGCCGCGGTCCGGCGTCGGCCAGGCGGCGCCGCAGGGCCGAGTCGTTCACCAGCCGGACCAGCCCCTTGGCGATCGATCCCCGGTCGAGCGGGTCGACCAGCACGGCGGCGTCGCCGGCGACCTCGGGCAGGCTGGAGCGGTCGCTGGTCAGCACCGGCAGGCCGTGGGCCATGGCCTCCAGCACGGGCAGCCCGAACCCCTCGTACAGGCTCGGGTAGGCGAGGCCGTCGGCGCTGCGGTACAGGGCGTGCAGGACGGCGTCGCCGACCGGGCCGGCCAGCTTCACCCGCACCGAGTCCCAGGTCGGCCGCAGCGTCGGCCCCCACCCGACCGGGCCGGCCACCACCAGGTGGTGGTCGGGCAGCTCGTCGGTGACCTCGCCGAAGGCGGCCAGCAGGCGGGGCAGGTTCTTGCGCGGCTCCAGGGTGCCGACCGCGAGCAGGAACGGCCCCCGCACCCCGAGGTCGCCCAGCAGCCGCGCCGCCGCCGCCTGGTCGCCCACGCCGGGGGGGTCGGCCCCGAGCGGGACCACCGTGATCCGGCCGGGTTCGACCCCGTACAGCTCGGTCAGGTCGTGGGCGGTGGCCTGGGAGACGGCGAGGACCCGGGCCGCCTCCGCGGCCACGATCCGGGCCGCCCGGTCGTGGTAGCGGCGCCCGGCCGCCGGATAGGCGTCCGGGTAGTGGCGGAAGGCGAGGTCGTGGACGGTGGCGACCAGCGGCCGGCCGCCCGTCGGGGGCACGGCGGCGCTGGTGGCATGGACCATGTCCAGCTCGTCCAGGACGCCGGCGGGCAGCCGCGGCCGGCGCGCCGTCACCCAGGTGCGGGTGGCGACCCGGCCCGGCCAGGCCAGCCGGCAGGTGACGGCCGGCACCAGCCCGGCCGCGGCCAGCCGCCCGGCCGGGTGGCGGCCGACGATCCAGGTCACGGCCCCCCGGTCGGCGGCGGCCACCGCCGGCAGGTGGTCGGTCAGGGCCCGCACGTACCGCCCGATCCCGCCCGGGACCGGCCGCAGCAGCTGCTCGGCGACCACCCCGACCCGCGGGCCGGGCTCCGGGCTCACCGGGCCGTCCCAAGGGCGCGGTCGTAAGCGGCCAGGGTCGCCCGGGCACAGGCGTCCCAGGTGAAGCCGGCCGCCCGGGCCCGGCGGGCCGCCCTGACCGGCTCCCCGCCCGGGTCGTCGAGCACTCGCAGCAGCGAGTCGGCCAGGGCGTCGGCGTCGCCAGGGGGGACCAGCTCGGCCTGGTCGGCCAGGACCTCGCGCAGTGCCGGCAGGTCGGCCGCGACCACCGGGGTGCCGCAGGCCAGCGCCTCCAGCGCCGGCAGCCCGAACCCCTCGTACCAGGAGGGGACGGCGAGCGCGGCCGCGCCCGCGACCAGCCTGACCAGGTCCTCCTCGGCCAGGTACCCGGGCGTGCGCACGGCCCCGGGGGGCAGCCCGGCCAGGTCCAGCGCCTCCCCCCAGCCCGGCGGCCCGGCCAGGACCAGCGGCGGCACCTCGGCCCCGCCGGCGGCGGCCCCGGCCGCGGGCGGCACCCGGCCGCCGAGCAGGGACCGGTAGGCGGCGAGCAGGGTGGGCAGGTTCTTGCGCGGCTCCCGGCTGCCCACGAAGAGGAGATACCGCTCGGGCAGGTCGTGGGCGGCCAGCCAGGCCGGGTCGGGCGGGACCGCCCGCCGCCACGCCGGCCCGACCCCGAGCGGAGTCACGACCAGGCGCTCGGGCGGCAGCCGGTAGGTGTCGGCCACCTCGGCGGCCACGGCCGCGCTCGGGGTGCACACCGTCGCCCCCCGGCCCAGGGCCCGCGGCACCAGCCGCTCGTAGCGGGCCGAGGCGGCCGTCACCATCTCCGGGTGGCGCAGGTAGCTGAGATCATGGATGGTGACAACGCTGGCGGCCCGGCGGGCCGGGGGGGCCACGAAGTTGGTGGCGTGGAACACGTCCACCGGGCCGGCCAGCCACTCGACCGGCGGGACGGGCAGCCGGGCCCAGGCGGCCTGGAGCAGCCGCGCCGGCATCCGCCGGCGCGCACAGCGCAGCCGCCCCCCGCCGAGGGTGGCGGCCACCCGGGGCAGGTCGGCGGTGCCGCGCCAGCTGAACGGCACCAGGGCGACCTCCTCGGGCTCCGGCCCGGGCAGCCCGGCCAGGGCCGCGGCCAGCCCGGCCACGTACCGGCCGACCCCTGTCTGCGGCCCGAGCAGCGGCGTGGCGTCGAGCCCAACCTTCATTCGCAGCAGCTCACCCCGACCTCGACGACGACCCGGCGGGTACTCTACGCGGCCCGGCCGCCGGAGGGTCGGCCACGGCCACGAACCGCAGCCGCCAGTAGTCGGCGAACCACTCGCCGTCGCGCCGCAGCCGCGGCGCGGCCAGCTCGTTGACCCGGGCCAGCACCCGGGGCAGCCGGTCGGCCGGGACCTCGGCGGTCAGCGAGCGGCCGAACATCTCCAGCCAGTCGGCCAGGCCGTCGGGGCAGTCGGCCAGCGGGGTGGGCCGGGGGAAGTACTCCATCCGCGCCACCCGGAACCCCGCCCCCTCCAGCAGGGCCGCCTGCTGGGCCGGGGTCGGGAAGTACCAGGGGGAGGCGGGCTCGGGCAGGCCGGCCTCGGACAGGGCGGCGCCCAAGGCGGCGAGGATCTCGGCGATGTTGCCGGCACCGCCCATCTCGGCCACGAACCGCCCACCCGGGCGCAGGGCCGCCCTGACGCAGGCCACGACCTCGCCGGGCCGGGGCATCCAGTGCAGGGCGGCGTTGGAGAAGACGGCGTCCACCGGCTCGGGCAGGCGGAAGGCGTGGCCGTCGGCCAGCAGGGTGTTGGCCGGGCCGAGCCGCCGGGCGGCCGCGGCCACCATGGCCGGGTCGCTGTCCAGGCCGATCACGCGGGCGCCGCTGGCGGCGATCCTGGCCGCCAGCTCGCCGGTGCCACAGCCCAGGTCGAGCACGACCTCCCACGGGGAGGCGTCCAGCAGCTCCAGGACCCCGCCGGCCATGGCCGAGACGAAGCCGAACTGCCGCTGGTACCGGTCGGCATCCCAGCCGGACATCGGTCGGCTCAGCCCTGGTGGTCGTAGCGCGCGAACCAGGTCACGCCAGCCACTCTACGTGGCCGGCTCACGACCCGGCCACGAGCTGGCAACGACCCGGCGGCGGGCCATTATGCTGTCCCCCGGAACCGAGAGGAGGGTTCGTGCGATGAGCGGTTGGTCCGACGAGGGTGGAGGCGACCGGCGCGGCCGGGCCGGCACGGCCGGCGACCGGCCCCAGAAGCCGCTGCCCCAGGGCTGGAGCGTGCGGCCCAGGAACATGCGCCAGCGGCCGCCCCGCGACCCGGACGTCCGGCCGCAGGAGCGCCGGCCCGAACGGCCTGCCGGTGGCGCCCGGCCCCGCCGCCCCCGCCGCTGGGGCCGCCGGATCGGCGTGGTCCTGCTGGTCCTGGTCGTCCTGCTGGTCGGCCTGGGCGTCTGGGTCGACTCCCAGCTCACCCGGGTCGACGCCCTCCCCGACTACCAGGGCCGGCCGGCCGCCACCCCGGGGGCGGACTGGCTGATCGTCGGGTCCGACAGCCGCCAGGGCCTCGACGCCACCCGCCGCCGCCAGCTCGGCACCGGCCAGGCCGCCGGGCGCCGGGCCGACACCATGATGCTGCTGCACATCCCCCGCGGCACCGGCAAGCCGACCCTGGTCAGCCTGCCCCGCGACTCCTACGTGCCGATCCATGACCATGGCCGCAACAAGCTGAACGCGGCCTTCGCCTTCGGCGGCCCACCCCTGCTGGTCCGCACCGTCGAGCAGGCCACCGGCATCCGCCTCGACCGCTACATGGAGGTCGGCTTCGACGGCTTCGCCAGCGTGGTCGACGCCGTCGGCGGGGTCCAGATCTGCCCCAAGACGGCCATGCGCGACCCCATGGCCGGCCTCAACGTCAAGGCCGGCTGCCAGCTCGCCTCCAGCAAGAAGGCCCTGGCCTACGTGCGCGCCCGGCACAGCGGCCGCGGCGACCTGGACCGGGTCGAGCGCCAGCAGGAGTTCCTTGGT
>JBJMHP010000116.1:0-20497 GCA_045807325.1 Actinomycetes bacterium
GTCGCCGACCCGCCGGCCGACGCCGGCCGGACCGGCTCGACCAACATCTTCGACGTCGACGAGCGGGCCAGGCAGGAGGACCAGAACCGGACCGGCTACGAGCCGTCGGTCGCCGACCCCGACGCCGACCCGGACGCCCCACGGGGCGAGACCGTGGTCACCGAGCCCGGCGAGCCTCGCGACGACCCCGACCCGGCCCCGCCCGCCGAGGAGGCGACCGCCGAGGAGGCGACCGCCGACGCCGAGCCGGGCGACGTCCCGCCCGCCCCGGTCGCCGAGCCGTCAGCCGGCACCACCTCGGCCGAGATCGCCCCGGCCACCGAGCCCCCGGCCGCCGCGAGTGCCGACGCGCTAATCGGGTCGCTTGACGCCGACGACATCCGCAACCGGTTCCTCGACATCCAGGCCGGGTTCGTCGACGAGCCCCGGCAGGCGGTCGAGGAGGCCGGCCGCTTCGTCGACGACCTCCTGCGGCAGGTGGCCGAGGCCCTCCAGGCCCAGCGAGGCCAGCTCGCCGGCCCCACCGGCGAGGCCTCCACCGAGGACCTGCGCCTGGCCCTGCGCTCCTACCGCCAGTTCGTCGACCGCCTCCTGGGCCTGGCCAGCTGACCCAGCCGTTCAGCCTCGGGGTCGAGGAGGAGTACCAGCTCGTCGACCCGGCGACCCGGGAGCTCCGGTCGGTGGCGGGCCGGGTCCTGCCCGAGGCCCGGTCCGAGCTGGGCGACCGGGCCCAGCCGGAGCTGTACCGCTCCCAGGTCGAGATGAACACCCCGGTGTGCGCCACCCTGGGCGAGGTCCGCGACGCGGTCCGCCGCAGCCGCCGGGCCCTGGCCGAGGCCGCCGAACGGGAGGGGCTGCGGCTCGCCGCCGCCGCCACCCACCCGTTCTCGCACTGGCGGGACCAGGCGGTGACCGACAAGACCCGCTACCTCAACCTGGCCGAGGACTACCGGCAGGTGTTCCGCGAGCAGGTGGTGTTCGGCTGCCACGTGCACGTCGGCATCGAGGACCGGGAGGCGGCCATCCAGACGATGAACCGGGTCCGCCCCTGGCTGCCGGTGCTGCTCGCCCTGTCCGGCAACTCGCCCTACTGGCTGGGCGCCGACACCGGCTACGCCAGCTACCGCACCGAGGTCTGGAACCGCTGGCCGACGGCGGGCATGCCCCAGCCGTTCGCGTCCCGGGGCGAGTACGACGCCCTGGTGGAGACGCTGATGGCCACCGGCAGCGTCCGCGAGCCGACCAAGCTCTACTGGGACGTCCGACCCTCGACCCACTTCGAGACCCTGGAATTCCGGGTCGCCGACGTCTGCATGGGCGTCGACGAGGCCGTCATGGTGGCCGGCCTGGCCCGAGCCCTGGCCCGCACCTGCCATGACGCCGCCGCCAGGGGCGAGCCCGACCCGAGGCCCCGGCCCGAGCTGCTGCGCGCCGCCAAATGGCGGGCCGCCCGCCACGGCCTGGACGCCGACCTGGTGGACGTGCTCGGCGGCCACGCCCGCCCGGCCGCCGAGATGGTCGGCCGGTTCGTGGCCGAGATCCGGCCCGGCCTGGAGGCCGCCGGCGACCTCGAGGAGGTGACCGAGCTGGTCGGAGCGACGGTCGCCCGCGGCACGGGCGCGGCCCGCCAACGGGCGGCGCTCGAGCGGACCGGCAGCCTGGAGGCGGTCGTCGACCTGGTCGTCGAGGAGACCGCCGGCTGAGCCGTTGCCACGGTCGGGGCCGGTGGCTATCGTGGCCGCGGGCCTTCGACGGAGGCGCCCAGGGGAGCCCGGCGGACCGGGCTGAGAGGCCGACTGGAAGGTGGTCGGCGACCCTTCGAACCTGATCCGGTTAGTACCGGCGAAGGGAGCGCGAGATGGCAGCTCGCCAACGGTCCCTGTCGATCCAGCAGGCCCCGGAGTGGGGCATCGAACCGGTCCCGCCCGAGCTGCGGCGGCTCGGCTTCCTCGACCAGGCGGTGCTGTGGGGCAACCTCGGCATCAGCCTGCTCGTGCTGGTCGCCGGGGCCCTGCTCGTCCCCGCCCTCGGCCTGTGGCCGGCCCTGGCGGCCACCGTGGTCGGGGCCGTGATCGGCAACGCCCTGCTCGGGCTGGCCGCCGTGCCCGCGGCCGCCACCGGCGTGCCGGCCATGGTCCTGTACCGGGCCCCGCTCGGGGTGCGTGGCTCGCTGCTGCCCACCGTCTGCAACGTCGTCCAGAACCTCGGCTGGGCCACCTTCGAGCTGTTCGTGATCGCCACCGCCGCCACCGCCATCTCCGAGCGGGTGTTCGGCGTCGGTGGTCGGCCGCTGTGGGTGGTGGGCTTCGGGGCCCTGGCCACCGCCATGGCCGTGGTCGGGCCCCTGACCGTGCTGCGCCGCTGGCTTGAGCGGTTCGCGGTCTGGGCCGTGCTCGCCTCCACCGTCTACCTCACCTGGTACGCCCTGACCCGCTTCGACCTCTCGGCCCTGGCCGACCGGGCCGGCCAGGGCGGGCTGTCGTTCTGGGCCGGGGTCGACCTGGCCATCGCCCTGCCCATCTCCTGGGTGCCGCTGGTCGCCGACTACGCCCGCTTCGGCCGCTCGGCCGGGGCGACCTTCTGGGGCACCGCCGTCGGCTACCTGGTGGCCCAGGTCTGGTTCTACGCCCTGGGCGTGCTGTTCCTGCTCTCCATCGGCCAGGGCGACGTGATCGCGGCCCTGCTCGCCGTCCCGGTGGGGCTGCTGGCCATGGCCGTGCTGGTGGTCGACGAGACCGACGAGGTGTTCGCCAACCTCTACTCGGCCGGGGTGAGCCTCAAGAACGCCGCCCCGCGTCTGCCCGGCCGTCAGGTCGCCGTCGCCCTCGGCGCGGTCGCCACGCTGCTGGCCGGGCTGGTCGACGACCTGGCCCGCTACGAGAGCTTCCTGTTCCTGCTGGGGGCGCTGTTCGTGCCCCTGTTCGGGGTCCTGGCGGCCGACTGGTACGTGCTCGCCCGGCGCCGCTACGACGTCGACGCCATGTACCGGGCCGACGGCCCCTACCGGGGGGTGCGCTGGCCGGCGGTGCTGGTCTGGCTGCTCGGGTTCCTGATCTACAACTGGATCAACCCGGGGACGGTGACGGCCTGGGTGTCGCTGGTCCAGGGCCTGTTCGCCGACCTGCTGCACCTCCCGTTCCCGCTGTCGGCCCGGTGGCCCTGGCTGGGCGCCTCGATCCCCTCCTTCGCCGTCGCCTTCCTGGCTATGCTGGCCGTCGGCCGCCGCCCCAAGGGGGAGGATCGATGACGATCACGTTCGCCGGGAGCTCGCTTCCGGCGCGCGTACTACCGGGAGTTGGCGGAAGGCCCTCGTCCGGCATCCGTTACCTGATCGGTGAGCGTCCGAAGGAGTGCTCCCCGGTCCAGGCAGCCGCACCTTGTGGGGCGGCGGTGCCGGCCTTACCCGAGCGGCGCTCGGTGCCGGCTTCCCGCTTCGTTGCCACCTGCCCAGCGAGCTGGGTCTTCTGGTCGGCTCCACGGGCGTTTTGCGTCTCCCAGCCACTCTGGGCGACGTGCTGTGCGAGTTCGGCGAGGTTGCGGGCGGCGTTCAGGTCTCGGTCGATCCGCAGCCCACATCCCTCGCACCTGAAAGTGCGCTCGGCCAGGGTAAGCTTGGCTTTCACCCACCCGCAGAACGAGCACGTCTTGGACGAGGGATAGAACCGGTCCGCCACCACCAGTCGGCTGCCATACCAGGTAGATTTCTAGGCGAGCTGGCGGCGCAGCTCAGCGACCCCGGTGTCGGACAGGACTCGGGCGAGGTGGCGGTTACGAACCATGCCGGCCATGTTGAGCTGCTCAATCACCACAGTGCCGTGCTGAGTGGCGAGTGTGGTAGTGAGCTTATGCAGGGCGTCGCGGCGCAGGTTGGCCGCCCGGACGTGGACCCGGGCAAGCCTTCCTCGGGTGACGTTCCTACGTTTCGAGCCCGGCTTGCGGCGGGCAAGCTGGCGGTTCATCCGCCGGAGCTTCCGTAGAGAGTGTTCCAAGGCGCGGGGGTTGGGAATGGTCGCTCCGGTGGAGAGTGTCGCCAGGTGGCAGATGCCGACATCCACTCCGACGACCCTGTAGTGACCATTGCTGGCAGGGATAGGCCGCTGAACCTCGACCGTGAAGGAGACGAACCAGCGGTCGGCGGTTCGGGTGATGGTGGCGGCAAGGATGCGGGCGGTACCGTGCTCAAGGCGGCGGGCGAGCTTGCGTGTGGATTCGTCGGTCTTCAGGATGCCGATCCGGGGGAGTTGGATGTGCTTGCGATCGGGCACCACCTTGATGGGCCCGGTGGTGAACCGGCAGGCGTCCCGGCAGCGCCCCTTCCTCTTCCTCTGCGGGAACCTGACCGGACGTCCCTTGCGTCGCCCGGCTCTCGAGTCGGCCCAGTTCTTGAGGGCCCTGGCCAGCCCATCCAGGCCAGAGGAATAGGCTTCCTTGCTGTTCTCGGCCCACCAAGGAGCGACCTCCTGCTTGGCCCGGTTCCACTCTCGCCGCAGTTCGGGCAGGGTCCACGGCACCTCGACGTCCTCACCAACACGACGCTGGTCGAGGCGGGTCTTTACAAGCATCAGGCCCCAGTTGTGGGCGACCCGGGCGGCACCACAGTGGGAGGCCAGGGCACGGCGCTGGGTCGGGGTCGGGTCCAGCGCGAACCGGTAGGCCTGCATGACCATGGCCATCGTGACGGCTCCCACAGCGAGTGATGGTGGTCGTCCAGGTAACGGTAAATGGGGACCGTGACAGCCAACGATCCAGTTCCACAACGGTCGCACTAATCCTGTCTTACCAGCTCAGGCATGTCGTCCGACTGAATAAGCCGGTGCTGACGCTAGGGAGGAGCCGGAGGCCCCGCCCGGCAGCTACAACACCAGAAAGGAGACAGATGGCGACCGAGTTTGTCGGGATGCCCGACGACGGGTTGGCGTTCCTGGAGGACCTGGAGGAGCGCAACACCAAGGCCTTCTTCGACGCCAACAAGGCGGTGTTCAAGGAGCAGGTCCAGGCGCCGTTCGCCGCTCTGGTGGAGGCGGCCGCGGGTAGGCTGCGCCGCACCGTCCCGAACCTCGAGCAGCCGAAGATCTTCCGGATCTATCGTGATCTGCGGTTCGCCAAGGACAAAACGCCCTACAAGACCTCGATGAGCGCCTCGGTGCCGACCCGGCCCCGCAAGGAGGGCGGCGGGCCGGGGATCGACACCGGCTTCTACGTGAACGTGGGCCCGGCCGGGCTGTACACGGCCTCGGGGCTGTACCACCCGGGCCGGCCGGAGCTGGAGCGGGTCCGGGCCGCCATGGCCGACCCGGACACCGGGCCCGAGCTGGAGGCCATCTTCCGCCGGGCCGCCGGCAAGGGCCTGGAGCCGTGGCTCGACCCTCTCCAGCGCATGCCCAGGCCCTGGCCGGCCGACCACCCCCGGGCCGGCCTGCTCAGGGCGCGCTCGCTGGTCCTGAACCGCCAGCACGACCGCCCCCCCTGGCTCCAGACCGCCGAGCTGCTCGACCACCTGGTCGCCGACTGGAAGGCGATGATCCCCTTCAACCGCTGGCTGGAGCGGGTCCGCTAGGGCCCTACGCCGTCCGCTACCGGCGCGCGTGCCAGGCCCGATACCGCCGCCGGGACAACAGCGACCGGGTCAGGCGAGGCGGGGGCCGACGAAGACCAGCAGCACGGCCGGGTCGGGGCCGAGGTTCTTGAGGGCGTGCTTGGAGCCGGCGGGAGCGAGGACGGCCTCGTACTGGCCGGCCTCGGCGGTCTCGTCGTCGACCCGGACCAGGACCCGCCCGGCCATCACCACCAGGACCTTGTCCGAGCCCTCGTGGACGTGCAGCAGCTGCTCCTGCCCGGGGTCGAGGCAGTAGAGGTCGGTCAGGGTGCGGTCGGTCTCGAACACCCGGTGCTTGGCCAGGCGCCGCTCGTCGAAGGCGATCAGCTCGGCCAGCCTGGTGCGCTCCATCAGACTGCTAGCCTAGCCCCTTGCCGTTCCCTGCATCGACGGAGGTTTGAAGGGCATGAAGGTCACCCTCGCGCAGCCGAACGCGGCCAGCGCCAAGGCAGATCTGCTCGCCGTGCCGGTGTTCGCCGGGCCCGAGCTGGGCCCGGGCGCCGAGGAGGCGGTGGCCGCCCTCGGAGTGCCGGTGGCGCCGCTGCTGGAGTCACGCGGCTTCTCCGGCAAGCCGGGCGAGGCGGCCGCCTTCCCGACCCTCGGCCGGCTCCCGGCGACCGTGCTGCTGCTGGTCGGGGTGGGGGAACGGGCCAAGGTCGACGCCGAGGCGCTGCGCCGGGCCGCGGCCGCGGTGGTCCGCCAGGGCCGCGGGTCCGCCAAGGCCGTCACCACCCTGGCCCAGGCCCTGCCCGCCGACCCGGCCGCGGCCGTGCAGGCGGTGACCGAGGGGGCGCTGCTGGCCGCCTACCGGTTCGACAAGTACAAGCAGGCCAACGGGGACGGGCGCCCGGCCGAGCTGGCCGCCCTGGCCATCGTGCCCGCGGGGCCCGGAGGCCGCGGGTCGGGTGGCCGCGGCGCCCTGACCGCGGCCCTGGCCGCCGGGCAGGTCCGGGCCGCCGCCACCAACCTGGCCAGGGACCTGTCCAACGAGCCGGCCAACGCCCTGCACCCGGCCGACCTGGCCGCCGCCGCCCGCCGGGTGCTGGCCGGCAAGGGCGTGACTGTCAGGGTCAAGGACGAGAAGCAGCTGGCCAAGGAGGGCTTCGGCGGCATCGTGGGGGTCGGCCAGGGGGCCGACCACCCGCCGCGCCTGGTCGAGCTGCGCTACGCCCCCAAGGGCGCCACCGGCCAGGTGGTCCTGGTCGGCAAGGGCATCACCTTCGACTCGGGCGGGCTGTCGCTCAAGCCGCCCGACTCGATGAAGACCATGAAGACCGACATGTCGGGGGCGGCGGCGGTCCTGGCCACCATGAGCGCCCTGGCCGACCTCGACATCGGCGTGGCCGTCACCGGCTACCTGGCCTCGGCCGAGAACATGCCGTCCGGCCACGCCATCCGCCCCGGCGACGTGCTGACCATGAAGAACGGCAAGACCGTCGAGGTCCTGAACACCGACGCCGAGGGCCGCCTGGTGATGGCCGACGCCCTCGCCCTGGGGGCGGCCGCCAAGCCCGACGCGATCATCGACGTGGCCACCCTCACCGGCGCCTGCATGATCGCCCTCGGCATCCGCTACAGCGGGCTCATGGCCAACGACGAGGGCCTGGCCGCCGAGCTGCTGGACGCGGCCGCCGCGGCCGGCGAGCCGACCTGGCGCCTGCCCCTGCCGCCCGAGTACCACAAGGACATCGAGAGCGACGTGGCCGACCTCAAGAACGTCGGCGACCGCTACGGCGGCGCCCTGGTCGCCGGCCTGTTCCTCCAGGAGTTCGTCGACGACCGCCCCTGGGCGCACCTCGACATCGCCGGACCGGCCCGGGCCGAGTCCGAGGACGGCTACCTCGGCAAGGGCTCCACCGGCGTGGCCGTGCGGACCCTGCTGAGCTGGCTGGAACGCCGAGGCAGCAGAGCCTAGGGGTTGGGGCCCTGCGCCCGGACCCGCTTGACGGCGACGAGCGCCGAGCGCAGCTCCTGGATCCAGTCGGCCTGGTGCGTGCCCACCAGCCGCACGCACCAGGCCAGGGCGTCGCTGCGGCTGCGCGCCACCCCGGCGTCGATCAGGGTGTCGAGCACCCGCCGCTCGGGCAGCCGCAGCCGCGTCATCACCGGCACGCTCAGGGTGGTGAACAGCAGCCGCTCGCCGCCGCAGTCGACCCCCCACGACACCTTGCGCCGGTGGCGGCGCTCCAGCTCGGCGGCCAGCAGCACCCGGGGCTCGCGGGTCTCCTCCCGGAACCGCCGGGCCCGGGTGAGCGGGTCCTCGCCGCCGTCGGCCAGCGGGCCGATCACGAGGATCTCCTCGTCGTCGGCGGTCACCTCCGGGGGGCCGGTGAACCAGCCGTCGGGCAGCCGCCGGCCTAGCCAGGCGGCCACCTCGCGCGCGACCTGTTCCTGCTGCATTCTCATTACAGTATTACGCGTAGCTGCCCCGGACAATCACGTCCGGGGCGGGGACAAATGTGGGAAACCCGCTCCGACAAGCGGTTTCGACCGGCTTGCTTTTCCATAAGGGCAATCCGGGCCGGTATCATCCCGACGACGGCAGCAAGACAAAGGGAAGCCTCCGTGCAGATCGATTTCAGATCCTCGGAACGATCCAGCCTCGGTGTGGAGATGGAGCTCGAGATCGTCGACCTGGAGTCCCGCGAGCTTCGTAGCGGGGCGTCGGAGGTCCTCCCCCTGCTCGGCCGGGACCACCCAAACGGCGAGCACCCCAAGGCCAAGCACGAGCTGCTCGAGTCGACCGTCGAGATCATCACCGGGATCTGCACGACCGCCGACGAGGCCCGCAAGGACCTCGAGGGCACCCTGGCCGAGCTGTACCCGCTGATGGGGGAGCGGGGCATGGAGCTGATGTGCTCGGGCACCCACCCGTTCTCGGACTGGGCCAGGCAGGAGATCAGCCCGAACCCGCGCTACGCCCAGCTGATCGAGGACATGCAGTGGATGGCCAGGCGGCTCCAGATCTTCGGCATCCACGTGCACGTCGGCGTCCGCTCGCCCGAGAAGGCGGTCGCGATCGTCAACGCCCTCACCATGTACATCCCGCACTTCCTGGCCCTGTCCGCCTCCAGCCCCTACTGGAAGGGCTCCGACACCGGGCTGGCCTCCTGCCGCAGCAAGGTGTTCGAGGGCCTGCCCACCGCCGGCGTGCCCTACCAGCTCTCCGGCTGGGACCAGTTCGAGCAGTTCATGGACACCCTGATCTCGGCCAGGACGATCCACACGATCCGCGAGGTCTGGTGGGACATCCGCCCGCACCCCGGCTTCGGCACGGTCGAGCTGCGCATCTGCGACGGCCTGCCGACGATGGGGGAGGTCGCGACCGTGGCGGCCATGAGCCAATGCCTGGTCGACCGGCTGAACACCTTGATGGACCGGGGCTACACGCTGCCGGTCCCGAGGAGCTGGATCATCCGCGAGAACAAGTGGCGGGCCGCCCGGTACGGGCTCGACGCCGAGATCATCCTCGACGACCAGGGCCGGCTCCAGCCGGTCCGGGAGTCGATCGAGGAGCTGGTCGACGAGTTGACCCCGGTCGCCCGCCGGCTTGGCTGCAGCGACGAGCTGCGCAACGCGCTCGCGATCATGGAGCGCGGTCCGAGCTACATCCGACAGCGTGAGGTTATCGCCGCGGGGGGCGCCATGACCGACGTCGTAGACAGCCTGGTCACGGAGCTCCGCACCGATCGCCTGACGCCCACACCAAAGCCAGCCATACCGTGACTCTCGATCTCTCAGCGTTCCTGGCCACCCACAACCCCGAGCTGATCCACCTCCGGCGCCACCTGCACGCCCACCCCGAGCTCGGGATGGCCGAACGCCAGACCACCGCCCTGGTCGCCCGCCGCCTGGAGGCCGTGGGCCTGCGGCCCCGCCTGCTGTCCACCGGCACCGGGCTGATCTGCGACGTCGGCACCGGCGACGGGCCGACGGTGGCCCTGCGGGCCGACCTGGACGCGCTGCCCCTGCAGGACGAGAAGGACGTGCCCTACCGGTCGACCGTCCCCGGGGTCTGCCATGCCTGCGGCCACGACGTGCACACCACCATCCTGCTCGGCGCCGGCCTGGCCCTGGCCCAGCTCGCCGACCGCCTGCCCGGCCGGGTGCGGCTGGTCTTCCAGCCGGCCGAGGAGTGCCTGCCCGGCGGCTCCATCGACGTCATCGCCGACCGGGTGCTGGAAGGGGTCAGCGCCATCTACGCCCTGCACTGCGACCCCAAGCTGGAGGTCGGCCGGCTCGGCATCCGGGTCGGGGCCATCACCGCCGCCTCCGACCTGGTCGAGGTCCACCTGTCCGGGCCCGGCGGGCACACCGCCCGCCCCCACCTGACCGGCGACCTGGTCTACGCCATCGCCCGGGTGGTCACCGACCTGCCGGCGGCGCTGTCGCGGCTGGTCGACACCAGGGCCGCCCTCAACATGACCTTCGGGGCCATCGAGGCCGGGACGGTGCACAACGCCATCCCGACCACCGCGGTGGCCAGGGGCACCCTGCGGGTGCTGGACCGCGCCGTCTGGGGCGAGGCCCAGAAGCTGGTCGAGCGCATCCTCGAGGCCACCGTGGCCCCCTACCCCCAGATCACCTACCGTCTCGACTACCAGCGGGGCGCGCCCCCGGTGGTCAACGACGAGGAGGCGACCGCCGTCTTCGCCACCGCCGCCCGCAGCGCCATCGGCGACGAGGCCGTCCTCAACGCCCCCCAGAGCATGGGTGGGGAGGACTTCTCCTGGTACCTGGAGGAGATCCCCGGCTCCATGGCCCGCCTCGGCGTCCGCATCCCCGGCACCGACCTGGACATCCACGCCGCCTCCTTCGACGTGGACGAGCGGGCGATCGCCGTCGGCGTGCGGATCCTGGTCGAGACCGCCGTGGAGGCCCTCGACCACTACGGCGCCTCCCAGCCGGCGGGAGGCCGTTTGCGCGCCCTGCCACCGGGCAGGGTAGGAGTCGGCAGGTAACCCCGATGCCCGCGGCATGGGTCGGGAGGTGACCCCATGACCACCGACGCCGGTTCCGGCTTCGACAACCAGGCCGCCGGCCGCGACGCCGGCGACAACCGCCTCGAGGAGGAGTCCCGCCACCTGATCGGCGAGGACGCCGACGACAGTGCCCTCGAGGAGGACCGCGAACGCCAGCAGGTCGAGGATCAGGTCAACGACGCGTTCTAGTGCCCGCAGGAGCGCGTTCGAGCGGGTTGCGTTGGATGCGCTAGTCGGGGGGCATGGGGACCGGCCGGGACGGCTGGTCGCGGTGGATGACGCTGAGCGAGTAGCGCAGGGGCGCGGTGCCCCGGTTGCGGTAGGCATGGGGGCGGTCGGCCACGAAGGCGATGGCGTCGCCGTCGCAGACCTGATGGGGGATCCCGTCCAGCTCGAGGGTCAGCTCGCCGTCGATCACCATCAGGAGCTCGCGGGTCCCTGACGGATGGGCCTCGGAGGCGTAGCCGTCCCCGGGCTGCATCCGGACGTCCCAGAGCTCGACCTGCTGAGAGGTCCCCGACCCGACCAGCAGCCGGGCCGCGCTGCCCTCCCGGCTCCCGGCCCAGAGCGTGACCGCCTCATCGGCGCGCACCACCCGGGCGCTCGGCATCTCCGGGGCCTCGACCAGGGTGGCGACGGAGACCCCGAGGGCGGTGGCCAGCCGGCAGATGGTGGCCACGCTCGGGTTCGTCCGGGCCTGCTCGACCTGCGAGAGCATGCCCTTGCTCACGCCCGAGCGGGCCGCCAGGTCGTCGAGTGTCCAGGCCAGCCTGGTGCGATGGTTCCGCACGTTGCGGCCCACCGCGGCGTTGACGTCGTCCGGCTCCGGCACTCTTCAGCTCCCGTTCGTAGCAATAAACTGGTCGACAAGTTCAGTATAGTGGAGTACACTGTGTTGCACTAAAGGTTCACTGTACTGGTACCTCGCTGGTAGGGCCAGTCAAGAACCGGAGCGATCAATGGAACTGATCTGGCTCGTCCTCACCTTGGTCGTCGTCGACCTGGCCGCGTTCCTGTTCGCCGTCGACACCCGCCCCGGCCTCCAGCACACGTCCCGCTGGCACCCAGGCCGCCGCACCCTCACCGGTTGACCCCGGGGGACACCAGCGGCGGGTTCACCCTGCCGCCCGGTGGTGGGCGCCCGTGAACCTCGGCGTTCCGCTCGGGCTCAGCTCCGGCTTGTGCTGGGGAGCGGCGGACTTCTTCGGCGGCATCCAGTCCCGCCGGCTGCCGGCGCTGACCGTCGCCTTCTGGAGCCAGGCGGCCGGCGCCGTTGTCCTTACCGCCGCCCTGCTGGTCCTGGTTGTCGAGGGCGAGCGGCCCGTCGCGGCCGGGGTCGGCTGGGGCGTTGTCGCCGGGGTCGGCAGCGGCCTGGCCCTGGTGCTGTTCTACCGTGGCCTGGCCGAGGGGACCATGTCGGTCGTCGCCCCGGTCTCCGCCTGCGGCGCCATCGTCCCGGTCGCCGCCGCCCTCTTCACCGGCAACCAACCGGGCTTCCTCGCCGGCGTTGGCGTCCTCGCCGCCATCACCGGCGTGGTCCTCGTCTCCCGACCCCGCGCGCCCCGCGCCCAGGCACGGGGCGGGAACCCCGCGAGCCAAGGAACCGGCGACGTCCTCCAACGTCTGGGGAGTTCCGGGAGGTCCAAGGGCCTGGCGCGCCCCGGTCACCCGGAGAGACCGGGGCCCCCCGGGAGGGGGCGATCAGGGCGCGTGCTGGCGATGGCCCTCGGGGCGGCGCTCGGGTTCGGGCTGTTCTACGTGTTCGTCGACGCCGGCACCGCCGGCTCGGCCGCCGCCGACGCGGCCGCCGCCGGGGTCACGGGAACCAGCGGATCCCAGAGTTCGCCGCTGTGGGTGATCGCGGGGGCCAGGGCGAGCTCGCTACTGATGTTGTCAATGATCGCGCTCGTCGGCCGGCGCCCGGCCCTGCGCTGGCCGGGGCGCCGGATCGGGTCGGTGGGGCTGGTCGGCGTCGGCGACACCGGGGCCAATCTCCTGTTCGCCTATGCCGCGACCAGCGGCAACCTGGCCGTGGTGGGCGTGCTCGGGTCGCTGTACCCGATCGCCACCGTCGTCCTGGCCCGGTGGCTGCTGGGCGAGCGACTCTCCAGAGGGCAGAACGCCGGCGTCGTCCTCGCCCTCACCGGGGTGGGGCTGCTGGCCGCCTCCTGATCAGGACTGGCCGCGGCCGGTGCGCTCCTGGAGCTCGTCGATGCGCCGGGACGCCTCGGCCTTGGTCAGGTTCTCGTCGAACTCCTCGTTGGCCTGGTCGGAGAGCGTCCTGAGATACGACGCCTGGGCGCCGGTCATCGGCTCGTCCCCGGTCTTCCAGTCGGCGGGGTCCTTCTCGAGGTTGGAGCCGCGGAGCTCCTTCTGGTCGGCCATGCCTTCCTCCCGATGATTCGAACTCTTGTTCGAGGCTAGCATGCCCCCGTGACCAGCGCCGAAACTCGTCCACAGGCCGGCCCCTGTAGGCTGCCGGGTATGCAGCCGGACCTCAGCTTCGCCTTCGCCCTGGCCGATCTGGCCGACTCCATCACCGTCGAGCGGTTCCAGGCCGACGACCTGGTCGTCGAGACCAAGCCTGACCTCACCCCCGTGACCGAGGCCGACCGGGCGGTGGAGCAGGCCCTGCGCAAGCGGATCGGCGAGGAGCGACCGGGCCACGGAATCGTCGGCGAGGAGTTCGGGGCCGGCCGGCCGGGGACCGCCCGCTGGATCCTCGACCCGATCGACGGCACCAAGAACTACCTGCGCGGGATCCCGGTGTGGGCGACCCTCATCGCCCTTGAGCGCGAGGGCCGGGTCGAGCTCGGGGTGGTGTCGGCGCCGGCCCTGCACCGGCGGTGGTGGGCGGCCCGGGGCCAGGGGGCGTACGTCAACGGCCGCCGCATCCGGGTGTCCCAGGTCGCCGAGCTGTCCGACGCCGTCCTCAGCTACGCCAGCCTCACCTCCTGGGAGGAGCACGGGCTGGGTGAGCAGTTCCTCACCCTGGCCCGCGGCTGCTGGCGGACCCGGGGGTTCGGGGACTTCTGGAGCCACATGCTGGTCGCCGAGGGCGTCGTCGACCTGGCCGTCGAGCCCGAGGTCGAGCTCTGGGACCTGGCCGCGCCCCAGGTGATCGTGGAGGAGGCGGGCGGCCGCTTCACCGACCTCGGCGGGACCCCGACGCCGGCCGGCGGCAGCTCGGTGTCCACCAACGGCCTGCTTCACGACCGGGTGCTCGCGACCCTGCGGCCGTGACCGCGGGCGGGCCATCGCGGCCCACCGGAGGTAGGCCCCTCGCCGGCCCGGTCGGGGCCAGGCCGGCAACTACGACGGCGCGGAGGGCCCCTCAAGTGGAGCCGGAGGCGCTACGCTGCCACGGCACGCAGGTGAGGATGGGAGGAACGGCAACGGTGCACGGTCCAGCCGGAGTGCTCACCGTGGTCCTGTACGAGACCGCCCTCGGGAGCCTGGCCCTGCTCTGGCTGGCGCCGCTGTGGGGGGTGGTCCGGGCGGGGTTCTTCAAGCTGGCCGGGGCGACCGCGCTGGCCTGCGCGGCGCTGGCCTGGCTGGCCGGCCGGGGCGAGCTGGCCGCCGCCGGGGCCACCGGGCGCATGGCCGCGCTCTGGCTGGGGGTGTTCGCCGCCGCCGTCCTCGTCTGGCAGGTGCTCCTGTATGCCCGTGTGGCGGCGGCCCGCTGGGCCGGGATGGCGGCGGTCGTGCCCGGGCTGATCGCCGGCTGGCCGCTGGCCCAGCTGAGCGGCCGCCCCGCCCTGGGGGCGCTGGCCCTGGCCACCGGGGCCCTGTTCCTCGGTGCGACCGTCGACGGGCTGCTGCTCGGGCACTGGTACCTGGTCGACCGGCGGCTCTCCAACCGGCCCATCGCCGCCCTGGCCACCTGGCTGTTCGCCGGGGTGGCGGCCGCCCTGGTCTCGGCCGCGCTCGGCGGGGCCAGAGGCAACGCCGTCGACCAGTCGCTCTCGCCCCTGCTGGCCTTCCCCAACCTCACCGTGTACCTGGCGGTGGGCCTGGTGCTGGTGTGCGGGCTGATGGCGTCCTTCATCCGTGTGCTGGTCAAGGGGAACTCCATCCAGGCCGCCACCGGCATGTTCTACCTGGCCGTCATCATGGCCCTGGCGGCCGAGTTCGCGGCCAAGGTGTACTTCTTCCCGTCCTGAGCCGGCCGGCTCCACAGTCTTTCCCCGGGCTGAACCGCGGCCTTACCAGCGGCTGACCCGGGTCGGGCACAACTGGAGCGACCGACAGCCCGCCAGGTCTGGAGCCGAGCGCCCATGGACGACACCACCCAGCCGATCGCCCTCCCGCCGCCAGCGCCCCACCAGCCGGGCGACCCGGCCCCGGCCTCGCTGGCCTCCCGCCTGCTGCGCATGGTGCTGGTCGGGGCCTCCGGCCTGGTCCTGCTGGTCGCCGGGCTGGTCTGGGACGCCGTGCTGCACGCGCGCGACCCGGGGCTGGCCGCCGAGGAGGGCGTGTTCGCCCCGTCCAACCCCGGCCACCTGCTCGCCGGCATCGGGATCGCCCTGGTCGCCGTCGGCCTGGCCGGGGCCCTGGCCACCCTGGTGCTGGAGGCTCGGGGCGTGCGGCCCCGCTCGGCTCCGGCCCGGCTCGTCGTCGCCGGCGCCGCCGTGGCCCTCGCCCTGGTCGCGGGCGGGACCGGGGTGTGGGCGGCCGGCGCCGGCGACCACGCCGACCACGACCAGGCGGCCGCCGGCCACCTCCACGGCGACGCCACGGCCGCGGGAACGGCCGGCGGCGCGGGCGCGGCGGGTGCGCCGAAGCATGCCCACGGGCCGAACCTGGCTCCGGTGGCGGCGGCCAGCGACGACGAGCGGGCCAGGGCCGAGGCCCTCTGGAAGGCGTCGGCGGCCAACGCCGAGCGCTGGCGTGACCCGGCGGCCGCGACCAGGGCCGGCTTCCGGTTCCGGGACCAGGACGAGGCGGGTCCCGGCCGGCCCGTCCGGTTCCTGCACGTGCCCAACCAGGCATGGCGCGCCGACGGTCGCGTCCTCGACCCGGCGCATCCGGAGACGCTCGTCTACTGGACCGGGCCGGGTGAGCGGCTGACGCTGGTCGGCGTGATGTACACCGCGCCCAGGGGAGCCCACGGCTCCACCGTGGGCGGGCCGATCACCCGCTGGCACGACCACGAGTCGTGCCGGGACCCCGTCACCCAGGCCAGGCTGGGCCGGCCGGTCGACGGCGCCTGTCCCCAGGGCCAGGTCTACCGCCGCAGCGTCGAGATGATGCACGTCTGGTTCACCGACGACCTGGCCACGGCCTTCGCCCGGCGCGCCCCCCTGGCCGCCCTGCGCTCTGCCAACGCCGGGTGAGGACGCCTACGGCCTCACCCGGTCGGGGTCGATCCGGGAGACCGAGCTCCAGCCGGCCGTCCAGACGGCGCCCCCGTCCGCGGCCACGAAGCGGGCGCGCCGCAGGTCGGGGTCGGGGGCGACGGCCGCCACCCGGTTGTGTCCGGGATCGACCCGGACCAGGCCCAGGGAGGACAGCGCCCACACCGCGTCCGGAGCGACGGCCAGGGTGGTGACGGCCCCGGCCGGGACGCGGGCCATGACGCGTCTGGACTTCGGCTCGATGCGGACCACCTGCTCGTCGAACGGGTCGGCCAGCCACACCCCGCTGGCCCCAACGGCGATTGTCTGGCTGAAGCCGAGGGGGCCGCCGGCGTCGATGGCGGCCACGACCCGGTTCCGCTTCCGGCTGACCATGAGGACCTGGCCGTCGGCGGTGGCCACCCACGCGCCGGTGGCGTCGGCGGCGACGGCCGCCGGGTTGGCGGGCAGGTGGATGTCGGCGACGACCCGCTTGCGGTGAGGGTCGACCCGCAGCAGCCTGCCGCCCGAGGCGCCCGAGGTCGGGGAGCCGGACCCCGCCTGCCCGCAGCAGGCGACCCAGACCGTGCCGCCGGCCGCGCTCACCGAGATGGACCCGCGCAGCGGGCCGCCGAGCGGGATCCTGGCCGTGACCTTGTTGCTCCCGGGGTCGATGCCCCACAGGGCGGCGGGGACGGCCACCGGCACCCAGACGGCGCCGGCCCCCACGGCCACGGCGGCCGGGCCGGAGCCGGTCGCGGCCACCGGGATCCTGGCTGTCACACTGTCGGTGGCCGGGTCGATGCGGGTCACCTCGTCGCTGCCCACCACCCACACGGCCCCGGCGCCGGCGACCATGTCGTAGGAGAACCCCCCGGTGCCGACGGTGGCCACCACCGGCGAGGGCCGGCCAGCGGTGGGGGGCCCCGATGCGGCGGTCGTGGCCGCCGCCGTGGACGCCGTGCTGGTCCCTGGTCGCTCGGCAACCACCCGACCGGCCACCGCCAGCCCGGCCAGCAGGACCAGCACGAGCACCGCGGCCAGCCACCGCCGCCGCAGGGCGGCTCGGCGGCGGGCCGGAGGGACGGGGAGAGGCTGGGCCGGGGCGGTCACCAGGGTCCGGACAGACGCGCCGCGGTGACCGTCCCCGTTGGTCGGTTCCGTCGGCGCCGAGGTGCCCGCGGCCTGGGTGCCGCTCGCAGCGCCTCCCGTCTGGCTACCGCCCGCGTGCGAGCCTCCTGCCTGGGCGCCTCCCGGGATCACGCGCAGTGGCGGGGCGCCTGCTCCGGGAACGACCCGCAGGGGCCGCAGCGGGCGCACCACCCCACCCGACCCGTCCTCGGGTGGGGCGCCGTCAGCTGGAGCCCGCAGGCCGGGTCGGTCGCCGTCTTCCGGGGCCTGCTGATCCGGCCGGTCGTCCTCGGGCGGGGTGCCGTCGGGAGGGGACGGGCGAGGGCGGCCGCGGCCGCCGGGCAGGCCGCGCAGGGGCCGCTCGCCGCCATCCGGGGGGCCACGTCGCCCACCCATGTACGTGGTCGTCACGGCCCGGTCAGGTCTCCAGCTCCTCGCGGTGGCGCACCCTGGACACGGCCAGCCCGTCGCCGATGGTGAGGATCACCGAGTCGAGCCGTTCGTCGGCGGCGATGTGTCGGGCGTAGGCGCGCAGCCCCTCGGTGTCGGGATCGGTCGCCTTCGGGTCGGCGACCCGCCCCGACCACAGCACGTTGTCGGCGATGATCACCCCACCGGGACGGACCAGCCGCAGCGCATGCTCCAGGTACTCGGGGTACTCGGCCTTGACCGCGTCCAGGAACGCCAGGTCGTAGCCGCCGTCGGTGAGTCGGGGGAGCACGTCCAGGGCGCGACCCAGGATGGCCCGGATCCTGCTCGGGACGCCGGCCTCCTCATACGTCTCCTTGGCCAGCCGCTGGTGCCCCGGGTCCACCTCGATGGTCGTGAGGATCCCCTTGGTGGCCAGGCCCCGGGCGATCCAGACCCCGGAATACCCGGCGCCCGAGCCGATCTCGACCGCCGCCTGGGCGCCGACCCAACTGGCGGCGAAGCGCAGGAACGCTCCCGAGTCGGCCGACACCGGCGGCATGCCGCCGGTGGCCGCCCGCTCGCGGGCATGGCGCAGGACGTCGTCCTCGACCGCCGTCAGCTCGGCGAGGTACGCGGCGATGGCGTCGGCCTGGATGGCCACGGCGACTCCTTTGAAGCTGGCAACGCTGCGATCGGAACGGTTCCAGCCTAACCCTCAGCGGCGGCCGGCGGTATGGGACCTCCCAGGTTGTGGACAGTCTTCGCAGAAGCGTCCCCGCCTCGATAGGCTGGGCCCAACGCCCGCCCGGGGGGCCGCACGAGGGAGCTTGCGTGGACCAGACGACCGACCCAACCTCCCGGTCAGGGCCTCTCCCACCAGACCGGCCAGAACCGGCCGAACCGTCCGAGTCGGACCCGTCGCCGGACCTCGGTTCGGAGGAGACCAGCACGTCCACGCCGCCGGCCAGGCGGTTCGCGGCCCCGCGCCCAGGCGAGGCCGCTCCGCCACCGGGTCCCGGCGACCGTGCTCCGGAGGCGCCTCCTGTGACGTCCGGCCACGCCCACGCCGATCCCGAGTCCGGTCCGTCCGCTCCGGGCGGGGAGCAACCCATCCGCGAGCCGGTCGCGGCCCCGCCTGAGCAACACGCCGGCTCGGCGCACCCGGGAGGCGGGCAGCCGCCACCGGCCCCGCCGCCCGGGCCCGATGGCGACCCCGGTCGGCCCGGCTCTCCGCCGACGTCGGTCCAGGCGGAGACTCAGGTTCCCGCGCCGACAGCGACCGCGGCAGTGGAGCACGGACCGGGCGGGGGACCGGAGGGGGACCCCGGGTGGAGGAGCGAGGGCGACGCCGGGCCGGGTGCGGCCACCGGGGTGGGGCGGCGTCCCAGAGGCGGTCCGGACCCAGCGGCTGCGGGACCCGAGACGCCGTCCCCTGCGCGGGAAGCGGAGCCGAGCGGGCGGGTGGCGGCGTCGGCTGGGCACGAGGCGGGGTCCGCCGGGCGCCAAGGGGAGTCGACCGAGGGTGGGGTCGAGTCGGTTCCGAGCGAAGCGGGGAGGGCAGGGGGCGAGGCCGGGTCTTCCAGGCCCGAGGCCCGGTCGATCGGAGACCAGACCGAGTCGGCTGAGGGCGACGCGGGGTCGGCCTGGTCCGGGGAGGGATCGGCCTGGCGCGGGGCGGAGCGGACCTCACAGAAGTCCCCGCCGGTCGCTCGCGAGCAGGACACCGAAACCGCGCCGGAGCCGCCGACCTCTCACCATCCCACTGTCGGCCAGCCTCCCTCGCCCATCGATCGCGACCTGGGATCGGAGTCGCCGCCCGCTCCACCGGCGAGCTGGTTCGGCGCCGATCGGGAGAGCCGCCAAGGGCGCGAGCGACGCCCAACGGGGGAGGCAACGGCCCCAACTCCGGTGCCCCCTGCAGCTCCGGCGCCCCCGTCGACTGTTCCTGGCCCAACCGCTGCTCCAGGCCCGGACAGCGCTCCAGTCCCAGCGCCCGATTCGACTCCACCGACGGCGTCACGTCCGGCGGACCCGAAGGACCAGCCTGCCAAGGGCAGCCCCGCCGCCCAGCGCCCAACCCTTCCGGCGGAGAGCCCTCCAGCAACGCCCGAGGCCCCTGCTCGGCTCCCGCAGGTCCCGGCCGAGGATCCGGTCGGACCGCCCGCGGCCGCCGCCCGCCGGCTGGAGCGCCTGAAGGAGGATTTCCCCGGGCCTGCGGCTCCCGCTCGACGGCCGGATGGACCGGCGGGGTTGGACGTCGGTGCCCGCGGGCGGCCGGATGGTCCTCCAGGAGATCCCAGGGCGTTGCCTGAAGGCCGCGGCGGATGGCCGGAGGCTGCGGCGGACTCCACCGTCGAGCGGGCGCCGAGCCCGCCGCCGTCGGCGTTCCGGCCTCGACCGCCGGGCCCGCCGGCGCCTCGACCGGGCGAGCCGCCCGCGTCCGAACCGATCCGTGGCCCGCAACGCGGCCACCGCGATCCGGTGCCCCCGCGACCGGCCGAGCGACCCACGCTCCCTCCCGGCGACGAGCCGGTGCACGGCCGCCTGGACCCACCGGCGCCGCCGCGGCCCACCGAGCGACCAACGATCCCTCCCGCCGGTGAGCCGGCGCCAGGCTTCCTCGAGCCGTCCCCGCCGCGGCCCCCAGAGCGGCCTCCGCTGGACGCCCCCGGCCTCCGCCCCGACCGACCGGTGGCGCCGGGCCGGCATCCAGAGGACGCGTCGGGGTTGGCTCGGCCCCACCCGCCGGTGGCTCCGCCGGGCCGGCATCCGCAGGACGCTCCGGGTCCGCGGCACCCGGATCGGTTGGTGGCCCCTCCGGAACGGTATCCACAGGATGCGACCGCGCCGCGACGCCCAGACCGACCGGCGCCGCATCCGCTGGACCTTCCCGGGGCCGTGTCGGCGCCCCGGCGGGGGCCGCAGCGGCCCGAGGAGGCCCTGCGGCCGCGACCCGAGCGGCCTGCGCGCCCCGAGCGCCCCGAGCGCCCCGAGCGCCCCATGGCCGTGCCCACACCCGACCGGCGGACCACAGCCCCGCC
>JBJMHP010000117.1:0-8581 GCA_045807325.1 Actinomycetes bacterium
CCCGGACGCCGACCCGGTGCCGGTCGCCCTCGGCGCCCGCGACGAGGCCGAGCGGACCGGCCGCGACGTGGTGATCGTCGACACCGCCGGCCGGCTGGCCATCGACGCCGAGATGATGGCCCAGGCGGCCGCCATCCGCGACGCCGTCCAGCCCACCGAGGTGCTGCTGGTGGTCGACGCCATGACCGGCCAGGACGCGGTGGCCACGGCCCAGGCGTTCCAGGAGGGCGTGGACGTCACCGGGTTCATCCTGACCAAGCTGGACGGCGACGCCCGCGGTGGCGCCGCCCTGTCGATCCGGTCGGTCACCGGGCGGCCGATCAAGTTCGCCACCACCGGCGAGAAGCTGGCCGACTTCGACGCCTTCCACCCCGACCGGCTGGCCGGGCGGATCCTGGGCATGGGCGACGTGCTCACCCTGATCGAGCGGGCCGAGGAGCAGATCGACCGCGAGCAGGCCGAGAAGATGGAGCGCAAGCTCCGCGAGGCCTCCTTCACCCTGGAGGACTTCCTCGACCAGCTCCAGCAGGTCAAGAAGCTCGGCCCCCTCGGCCAGGTCCTCGGCATGATCCCCGGGATGAGCCAGCAGCTCAGGGACGTCGAGGTCGACGACCGCGAGGTGGCCAGGGTGGAGGCGATCATCCGCTCCATGACCCCGGGCGAGCGCGTCAACCCCAAGATCCTCAACGGGTCGCGCCGGGCCCGCATCGCCCGCGGCTCCGGCACCACCACCCAGCAGGTCAACGCCCTCCTCAAGCAGTTCGAGGAGGCCCGCCGGATGATGAAGCAGCTGTCGGGGATGAACCCGAAGAAGCTGCGCCGGATGGGCCTGCGCTAGACTGCCTCGGTCCCGGACGCCACAGCAGGCACAGAGCGGGGAACGGCAGACCCACGTTCGGCTCCGGCCGAGCGTCCACCGGGACGGGCGGGCCACCCCGAGATCGGAGCACCTCCACACCATGGCCGTGAAGATCCGTCTGATGCGCATGGGCGCCAAGAAGGCCCCGTTCTACCGGGTCGTGGTCGCCGACTCGCGCAGCCCCCGCGACGGGCGCTTCCTTGAGAACCTCGGCATCTACCACCCCAACAACGAGCCGTCCCGGGTCGAGATCGACACCGGGAAGGCGGCCGCCTGGCTGGCCAAGGGCGCCCAGCCGACCGAGGCGGTGGCCAAGCTGCTGGCCATCGCCGGGGTCGAGGGCATCGCCGAGCGTCGGCAGGCCGAGAAGGAGCTGCGGGCCACCCGGGCACGGGCCAAGGCCGAGCCGGCCAAGGCCAAGCCCAAGGGCAGGAAGTAGCGGTCCCATGCGTGACGTCGTCGTCTATCTGGCCAGGGCGCTGGTCGACGAGCCGGACCGGGTGACCGTCGAGGAGCTGCCTGGCGGCCGCGGCGTCACCTACGAGATCCGGACCGCCCCCGACGACGTCGGCAAGCTGATCGGCCGGGGCGGCCGGACCGTCAAGTCCCTGCGCCGGGTCGTCAAGGCCGTCGCCCCCAAGGGCCGCCGGGTCGAGGTCGAGGTCCTCGCCGAGGGCGAGTAGGGGATGGCCGAGCCCGACCGGCTGGTCGTGGGCCGCGTGCTCCGGCCGCACGGGGTCCAGGGGGAGCTGTCGGTCCAGGTGCTGTCGGACGCCCCCGACCGGTTCGCGCCCGGCGTCGAGCTGGCCGTCGGCGACCCCGACGGCCCCAAGCCGCTGCGGCCGGTGGTGGTCCGGGCGGCCCGCCTCCACCAGGGCCGGCTGCTGCTCACCCTGGAGGGGGTGGAGGACCGCGACGCCGCCGAAGGGCTCCGCGGCGCCTGGCTGTCGATCCCGGTCGCCTCGGCCCGGTCGCTGGAGCCGGGCGAGTTCTGGCCCCACCAGCTGGTCGGCCTGGCGGTGGTCGACCGCCAGGGCCGCGAGCGGGGCCGGGTCGCCGACGTCGTCCCTGGCGCCGCCCACGACCTGCTGTCGGTCGAGCTCCCCGGCGGGGCCAGCGCCCTCGTCCCGGCCGTGGCCGCCCTGGTCACGGTCGACCTCCAGGCCGGCCGGGTGCTGGTCGACGCCGTCCCCGGCCTGCTCGGGGAACCCGAGGAGTAGGCCGTGCTGGTCGACATCGTCACCATCTTCCCCGGGTTCTTCGCCTCGCCCCTGGCCACGGGCCTGCTCGGCAAGGCCGGGGAGCGGGGCCTGGTCGAGGTCCGCCTGCACGACCTGCGCGAATGGGCCACCGACAGGCACCGCAGCGTCGACGACGCCCCCTTCGGCGGCGGCGCCGGCATGGTCATGGCGCCCGGCCCCTGGTTCGACGCCCTCGACGACCTGGAGGCCGAGGGCCCGGCCCGGGCCATCCTGCTCGCCCCCGACGGCCACCGCTTCGACCAGCGGGCCGCCCAGCGGCTGGCCGCCGAGCCCCGGCTGATCCTGTGCTGCGGCCGCTACGAGGGCGTCGACGAGCGTGTCCGCACCCGCGTCCACGAGGTCCTCTCCATCGGCGACTTCGTCCTGGCCGGCGGGGAGGCGGCCGCCCTGGTGGTCCTGGACGCCGTGGCCCGGCTCGTCCCCGGGGTCATGGGCAACGCCGCCTCGGCCAGCGACGAGTCATTCGCGGCCGGCCTGCTCGAGTACCCGCAGTACACCCGCCCGGCGGTCTACCGCGGCCTGGAGGTTCCGGCCGTGCTGCGCTCGGGCGACCACGGGGCCGTGGAGCGCTGGCGCCGCCAGCAGGCGCTCGACCGCACCCGCCGGCACCGCCCCGACCTGCTGAAAGAGGCCGAGGACCCCTCCGGGGGCCAAGAGGGGTAGGCTGGATCTGTTACCCTCGCGTGCGCACGGGCCGCGCTATGCCGACCCTTCGCGTTCCCAGCTTTTCAAGGAGCCTCATCCATCATGCAGACCACCGACGCGGTCGAGCGTGCGCAGCTGCGCGACGATCTGCCCGACTTCCGGCCCGGCGACACCGTCAAGGTGCACGTCCGCGTGGTCGAGGGGAGCCGGGAGCGGATCCAGGTCTTCCAGGGCTTCGTCCTGCGCCGCCAGGGCGGCGGCCTGCGGGAGACCTTCAGCGTCCGCAAGGTCTCCTTCGGCGTCGGCGTCGAGCGGACCTTCCCCGTGCACTCGCCCAGCATCGCCAAGGTCGAGCTGGTCACCCGGGGCGACGTCCGCCGGGCCAAGCTCTACTACCTGCGCGATCGGACCGGCCGAGCCGCGAAGATCAAGGAGAAGCGCAGCCCCGCCCGGACCTGAGACGGAGGGGCCAGCCCTCTTGAGCAGGACCAGCGACGAGCGCGGGCAGCTCGACGACCAGGCCGACCAGCCGCCGGCCGACATCGAGGCGCCCCCGTACCACAAGGAGGACGAGCGCCAGCCCGGGCTGCTGGCCGTCCTCCGCGAGACAGTGGTGCTGGTCGCCCTGGCCGTGCTGCTGGCCGTGGTCTTCAAGACCTTCCTGGTCGCGGCCTTCTACATCCCCTCGGGGTCGATGGAGTCGACCCTCAACATCTCGGACCGGGTGCTGGTCGAGAAGGTGTCCTACCGCTTCGGCGACGTCCAGCGGGGCGACGTGGTCGTGTTCGTCCACGACGAGCCGGGCTTCGAGTCGCCCCGCCCCGGCAACCCGGTGGCCGGCTTCTTCTCCAGCCTCGGCCAGGCCATCGGCGTGGTCCCGCCCTCGGACCGCGACTTCATCAAGCGGGTCGTCGGCGTGCCCGGCGACCGGATCAACTGCGACGGCGGGCTGATCCGCAACGGCCAGAAGGTGACCGAGCCCTACCTCGACCCGGACACCACCACCGAGGGCTGCAAGGCGACCACCGTCAGACCCGGCGAGCTGTACGTGATGGGCGACAACCGCGACAACTCCCAGGACTCCCGCTCCTTCGGGGTGATCCAGCGCTCGGACGTGGTCGGGCGGGCGTTCGTGCGCATCTGGCCGCTCACCCACACCGGCTGGCTTCGGCGCGACCGCTGACACCTCCCACCGTTAGACTCCTGCCGATGTTCGCCACCGCCACCGCCATGTTCGAGGACCGGCTCCGCGACGTCGGCTTCGGCCGGGTCGCCGGGGCCGACGAGGCGGGCCGCGGCGCCCTCGCCGGGCCGCTGGTCGCCGCCGCCGTGATCCTGCCCAGGGACTGCCCCATCGAGGGGCTGGCCGACTCCAAGCTGCTCACCCCCGAGCGCCGGCGCAGCCTGGCCGCCCAGATCCACCAGCACGCCCTGGCCGTCGCCGTGGTCCGCATCGGCCCCGACACCATCGACCGGGTCGGGCTCCAGCGGGCCAACATCGCCCTGCTGGCCAGGGCGCTGCGCGAGCTGGAGGGCGGCTACGACTACGCCCTGGCCGACGGTTTCCCGCTGCCCCGCATGCCCGCCCCCGTCCTCGGGGTCAAGAAGGGCGACCAGGTGGCCGCCTGCGTGGCCGCCGCCTCGATCGTGGCCAAGGTGACCAGGGACAAGATCATGACCGGGGCGGCCCGCCGCTACCGGGGCTACGGGTTCCAGCGGCACAAGGGCTACGGCACCGACGAGCACTGGGCGGCCCTGCGCCGACTCGGGCCCTCGGCCTACCATCGCCACTCCTTCACGGGCGTGGCCGCACCGTGGGCGACCGGTCACCCGGCGGTGACGTACGACCAGGAAGAGGGGGAGTGCCCGATGAACACGGCGGGCGCATACGAGACGGCTGGAGAGATGGGGGAGCGCCGGTGAGCGCCGAGGACCTCGAGCGCTACGAGGCCGACATGGAGCTGCAGCTCTACCAGGAGTACCGGGACGTGCTGGGCATGTTCCAGTACGTCATCGAGACCGAGCGCCGCTTCTACCTGGCCAACAAGTTCGATCTGCAGATGCGCAACCAGGACGGCGACACCTACTTCGACATCACCCTCCACGACGCCTGGGTGTGGGACATGTACCGCCCGGCCCGCTTCGTCACCAGGGTCCGGGTGGTCACCTTCAAGGACGTGAACATCGAGGAGCTCATCCGCAAGGACGAGCTCTAGCGGACGAGCCGGCACGACGGGACATCCATGGGGTTCAACGCGACCCGGCGCTACCGGGACAAGAAGACGGTCGACATCGCCCTGCTGGTGGCGGCCATCGTGATCGTCGTCGCCCTGCTGGCCTGGGTGTTCGCCGCCGGAGGTAGCTGACCGTCAGCACGTGGTAGCGTGCCCGCCCATGGTACGAACCTCTCGGGCCGCCCGGACCCGGACGCGGCGGATGCGCAGGCGGCTGATCGTGGGGTCCAGCCTGCTCCTGGTGTTCCTGGTCGTGGCGGCCACGGCTGGGTACGGCTACGTGCACTACCGCTTCGGCCAGATCCGCTCGGTGGACGTCCCCGGCCTGTACGCGGCCGGTGGCGGCCGCCCGTTCAACCTGCTGGTGGTCGGGTCTGACTCGCGCGAGAGCCTGGACGCGAAGGACGGCCGCCGCTTCGGCGATGTCGGCGGCCAGCGCAACGACACCACCCTGGTGATCCGGGTCGAGCCGGCCCGCAAGCGGGTCTCGATGCTGTCCATCCCCCGCGACCTGGTCGTCCCGATCGCCGGCACCGGCGCCGAGAACCGCATCAACGCCGCCCTCACCGGCGGCCCGGGGGTGCTGGTCAAGACCATCGAGCAGAACTTCGGCATCCCCATCCACCACTACGTGCTGGTCGACTTCGACGGCTTCCAGGCCATCGTCGACGCCCTGGGCGGCATCGACGTCCGCTTCCCCTACCCCTCCCGGGACGCGAAGTCGGGCCTGGACGTCGGCGAGGCCGGCTGCCACCACCTCAACGGCGGCCGCGCGCTCGCCCTGGCCCGCAGCCGCTACTTCTCCTACCAGCTTGACGGCGTCTGGCACAGCGACCCCTGGGCCGACCTGGGCCGCATCCGCCGCCAGCAGGCGTTCCTCCAGGCCCTGACCAAGGCCGCCCTCGACAAGGGGCTGACCAACCCGGTCCGGGCCAACGCCTTCGCCGGCTCCCTGGTCCACGAGGTCACCAAGGACAGCGCCCTGCGGGTGAACGAGGTCATCCGCACCGCCGCCGTCTTCCGCTCCTTCCGCCCCTCCAAGCTGGCCACCTACACCCTGCCGGTCACCGTCTCCACCAACCACCCCCTGGGCGACGTCCTGCTGCCCAAGCAGCCCGACGCCGTGGGCGTGGTCGACCGGTTCCTCGGCCGCACCCCCGCCGCCCCCGCCCCCGGCGCCACCGCCCCGGCCAGCACCCAGGTCACCGTCCTCAACGCCCTCGGCACCATCGGCCTGGCCGCCTCCACCGCCGACGACCTGCGCCGCACCGGCTACCGCATCGCCACCGTCGGCAACGCCCCCTCCGCCGACCTGGCCCGCTCCCAGATCGCCTACGCCCCCGGCGCCCTCCCCGACGCCAAGACCCTCGCCAGCACCCTCCTCGGCGGCGCCAACCTCGTCGAGGACCCCACCCTGGCCGGCTCCCACCTCACCCTCATCCTCGGTCCCGGCTTCACCGGCATCCGCCCCCTGCCCTCCGGCGGTTCCACCGCCGATGGGTCGAAGCCGGGCTCTGCGGGTCGGTCGGGAGCCAACGGGTCGGGTGGTGGTTCGGCCGGTGACGGGAAGGATGGCTCGGGCACCACCGGCACCACCAAGACCAAGCCGACCAAGGCGGTTCCCGACCTCCGACCCTACGACCCTCGCCCCTGCTGAACCGGCCGGTCAGGTCCCCCGAAGCGGTGGATGGGACGAAGCGACAGGCGGTTCTAGGCAGGGCGCACCGGCGGAGGCCGGCGCCGCCGGTGCCGAAGCCCCCGAAGCCTGAGAACCGGCCGGGTCAGCCGCAGCCGCTGCTGCACCGAGAGGTCGCCCCTTCCGCCACCGGCGGGCGGCCGCCAACCCTCACCGCCCGCCGCCGGCCCCGACCCAGGGTCTGCCGCCGGCCCTGAACCGCCGCCCTCGGGCGGCCAGGTCGCGGCGTTGTCGGCCTGGTCGACCCAGCCGCCGAGGGCCGCCGCGAGCAGGCCGCTGAGGCGCGGGACGTCCTGCACCGGCATCCGGAAGGTCCCGACGCACCTGTCGCCCTGCCAGACGCTGAGCACGACCAGGTCTCGCTCCGGGTGCCAGGTGACGCGCAACGCGGTCCCGCGCTCGTCGAGGAACATATCGCGACGGGCAGACAGCGCTGGCGTGTCGTCCACAGCCCTAGCGTGGTCGTTCGCGAGCTGGGATTCAAGGCTCCCAGCACCCGGGACGATGCGCTCGTCACGGCGTCCAACCCGGGTGGCCCTCGTTCCGCACTCCTCTCATCAGGGCCGATCGCGGGTTATCCACATTCTCGGCGGAGTCGTCCAATTCGGGTGTGTCCGCGGCTAGGGTCCGGCCCATGACGACCAGGCACCCCGCCGATCGCGGCGAGCTGGGCCGGCGCGGCGAAGCGCTCGCCTGCGCCCGGCTGACAGCCGCCGGCCTGCGGATCGTGGCCCGCAACTGGCGCTGCCAGACGGGTGAGATCGACGTGGTCGCCGAAGGCCCTGGGCTGCTGGTGTTCTGCGAGGTCAAGACCAGGCGGGGTGTCGACTACGGCACGCCCGCGGCCGCCGTCAACGCCGCCAAGCAGGCCCAGCTCCGCAGGCTGGCCGGGGCCTACCTCCGGGCCACCCCGCACCGGCCGTGCCGCGTCCGCTTCGACGTCGTGACCGTGGTCTGGCCCCGCCGCGGCCAGCCCCGGGTCGACCACCTGAAGGGAGTGCTGTGAGGATGCTGGCCCGACTGGCCACGGCCGCGCTGGTCGGCCTCACCGCGCACTCGGTCGGGGTCGAGGTCGACATCGGCCGCGGTCTGCCCGCCGTGACCGTGGTCGGGCTCGGCGGCACGGCCGTCCTGGAGGCCCGCGACCGGCTCCGGGCCGCGTTCGGCAACACCGGCTACGAGTGGCCAGACCGGCGCATCACCGTGTCTCTGCCCACGGCCGACCTGCCCAAGCACGGCTCCGGGTTCGACCTGCCCATCGCGATCGGGCTGCTGGCCGCGGCCGGGTCGGTGCCGCCGACGGCCCTCGAGGGCCTGTGGGCAATCGGCGAGCTGGGCCTGGGCGGCGACGTCCGGGCGGTCAAGGGCGTGCTGCCGGCCGCCCTGGCCGCCCGCCGGTCCAACGCCCGGCTCCTGGTGGTTCCCCAGGCCAACCTGGTCGAGGCCGCCCTCGTGCCCGGCCTGCGGGTCGCCGGCGCCGGCTCGCTCGGGCAGGTCGGCGAGTGGCTGGTCGGCCGGGGCGAGCTGGACCGTCCCGGCCCGACGGCCGACACCCCGGCCCCCGCGGTCGAGGACCTCGCCGACATCCGCGGCCAGCACCAGGCCCGCCGGGCCCTGGAGATCGCCGCCGCCGGCGCCCACAACCTGCTCCTCACCGGCCCGCCCGGCGCCGGCAAGACGATGCTCGCCAGGCGCCTCCCCGGCCTGCTCCCGCCGCTCGGCCAGGACGAGGCGCTGGAGGTCACCCAGGTGTTCTCCGCCGCCGGGCTCCTCGGCCCAGGCGCCGGCCTCATCGGGGTCCGACCATTCCGCGCCCCCCACCACGCCATCTCGGTCCCCGGCCTGGTCGGCGGGGGCCAGCTGCCCCGCCCCGGCGAGGTCTCCC
>JBJMHP010000118.1:0-21298 GCA_045807325.1 Actinomycetes bacterium
ACCGGCAGCCATGACCCCCTAGGCCCCCGACACCGACGGCGCGGCCGGCGGGCCCGTCCGGTTCAGGCGCGGCCGCCGACGCCGCCGACGTCGGCCGGTTCGGGGGAGTCCGGGAGCAGGACCTGGAACGACGCGCTGCCGCCGGGGCGGTCCTGCACCCAGGCCCGCCCGCCGTGCAGCTCGGCGAACCGGGCCACCACCGAGAGGCCGATGCCGACCCCGGGGGCGTGGGCGGCCGCCCCCGGCCCCCGGCGGAACGGCTCGAACAGGGTGGCCCGCAGCTCCCGCGGCACCCCGCTGCCGGCATCCTCGACGGCGAGCAGGACCCCGTCGTCCCGGCGGGCGACCTTGACCCACACCGGTGTGTCCGGGGTGGTGTGCCGGCCGGCGTTGGCCAGCAGGTTCTCGACGACGCGCTCCACCTTGGCCGAGTCCACCCAGGCCACCACCGGCTCGGCCACCACCTCCAGCTGCCGCCCGCTGCGCTGGCGCCACTCGTGGGCGACCCGGTCGACGAGCGCGGCCAGGTCGGTGCGGCTGCGCCGGGGGGCCAGGATCCCCTTGCTCAGCCGGTCCAGGTCCAGCAGGTCGGCGAGGAGCCGGTCCAGCTTGCCGGCGTTGGCCACCAGCCGGTCGACCAGGTCGGCGGTGTCCTCCTCGCTCAGGCTCGAGCCGGCCCGCTGCAGCGTCAGGGCGATGCCGATGACCGTGGCCAGCGGTGTCCGCAGCTCGTGGGAGACGGCGTCCAGGAAGGTGTTCTTCATCTCGTCCAGCGCCCGCAGCTGGCGGGCGGCCTGCCGCTCGCGCCGCAGCGCCTGGTGTTCGCGCTCCAGCGCCTGACGCAGCGCCTCCTCGGCCTGCTTCTGCTCGGTGATGTCGATGTAGTAGCCCTGCCAGTAGTCCGGCTCGCCGTGCTCGCCGCGGACCAGCACGGCATGGTCGCGGAGCCACACCACCCGGCCGTCCTTGGCAAGGGCCCGGTACTCCACGTTCCAGGGGTCTCCGGTGCGGTCGACGCGCTCGTTCTCGGCCAGCACCCACTCGCGGTCCTCGGGATGGATCAGCGTCTTCCAGAAGTCCGGTTGCGCGATCTCCTCGGCCGTGTAGCCGAACAGCTCCTGGTACTGCGGGCTCTCGTGGATGACAGCGCCGTCGGGGGTGCGCAGCTCGGAGTAGAGGACCGCGGGGATCTGCTCGGACAGCGCCCGGTAGCGCCCCGCAGTCCCGGGCAGCCACCCCTCGCCCTGCGGTCGCTCTGCTGGCTCTGGACCGCCGTCCATGCGACCGGCACGCCCCCTTCTCGGCACTGCAACCCCCAATACGCTATCTAGCTCCCGGGCTTGGTGGCCAGTAGGGAGCCGAGGAACAGGGCGTCCATGTCGCTGCGGCGGAAGTCGGCCACGGCTTCGGCGGGGCGGTGGACGATCGGCTCGCCGCGGAGGTTGAAGCTGGTGTTGAGGATGACCGGGATGCCGGTGTGGGCGGCGAACCGGGTGATCAGCCGGTGGTACAGGGGGTTCTCGGCGGCCGTGACCGACTGGAGGCGGGCGGTGCCGTCGACGTGGGTGACGGCCGGGATCTGGGCTCGGCGGTCGGCACGCACCGGCTGGACGAGCAGCATGAACGGGTTGGGGTGGTAGCCGTCGAAGAACTCGGGGCCGTGCTCGTCGAGCACGCTGGGGGCGAAGGGCCGGAAGGCCTCACGGCGCTTGACCCTGGCGTTGACGAGGTCCTTGGTCTCGGCCCGGCGCGGGTCGGCCAGGATCGAGCGGGCCCCGAGGGCCCGGGGGCCGACCTCGGCCCGCCCCTGGAACCAGCCGACGATCCGGCCGTCGGCGAGCAGCCGGGCCGCCTCCTCGGCCGGGTCGGCCACCGTCCTGACCTCCAGCCCCTGGCCGGCCAGGGCGTCGGCCTGCTCGCGCTCGGTCCAGGCGGCGCCGTGGAAGGCGTGGGTCATCGCCGGGCCGCGGGGGCGGCCGAGGCGCTGGTGCCAGACCCAGAGGGCGGCCCCGAGGGCGTTGCCGGCGTCGGAGGCGGCCGGCTGGATGAAGATCCGCTCGAAGCCGGCCTCGCGCAGCAGCCGGCTGTTCATGACCGAGTTCAGCGCCACCCCGCCGGCCAGGCACAGGTCGGACAGGCCGCTGCGCTGCCGCAGCGCCCGGGCGACGTGCAGGGCGGTCTCCTCCAGCAGGTCCTGGACGGCGAAGGCCAGGTCCTGGTGGCGTTCGGCGATGGCCGACTCCGGCGTCCGGGGGGGCCCGAAGCGCTCCAGGAACAGCCGGGACAGCCAGCCGCCCTCGCGGTGGTAGGCGAACCAGGCCAGGTTCACCCGGAACAGCCCGTCCGGGGTCCGGCGGACCAGGTCGGCCAGCTCACCGACGAGCTTGTCGCGGCCGTAGGGGGCCAGCCCCATGGTCTTGCCCTCGTCGGCGTTGGGCTCGAAGCCCAGGTACCAGGTGAGCGCCGAGTAGACCTCGCCCAGGGAGTCGGGGTTGCGGAGCTCGGCCAGCCGGGCCAGCCGCGACCCGGTGCCGACCTGCAGGGTGGTGGACAGGAAGTCGCCGCCGCGGTCCAGGGTGAGCACCGCCGCCCGGTCGAACGGGCTGGCGAAGAAGGCGCTGGCCGCGTGGGCGTCGTGGTGGCCGACATGGTCGATCCGGCCCCGGTAGCGCCACCGGGCCCGGAAGGCGGCCTCCTTGCGCAGCAGGTTGGCGTCCACGTAGGCCTGCACGGCCAGCCGCTTCGGGGCCCGCCTGGCCAGTGCGTCGGCCACCCCCCGGGCCAGGTCCAGCCCTGGCCGGTGGGCGAAGGCGACCACGTCCACCTCGCCGACGCCGATGCCGGCCAGGCCCAGGCAGAGCTCGATGGCCTGGTCGGGGAAGCGCTTGGTGTGCCGCTGGCGGTTGAACCGCTCCTCCTCGGCCAGCGCGACCAGCCGCCCGTCCTCCAGCAGGCAGGCCGCCGTGTCATGACTGAAGCAGTTGATCCCTAGGACGCGCACACCGATCGCTCCTTCCGGCGGTCCGGCGCTACCAGCCCGATTTCACCACCGGGCCCGAGGAACGGCCATCCCCGTCCTGGCGGAGTTGCTGGCCACACCGGTGACGGCCGCCCCGTCGGCCAAGGGCGGCGCCGGCCGTTACCTGGTGGTGGCCAGGCCCTGGCCCCGCCATGCCTCCCGCGGAAGGCGTCCGGGCCCGCAACCTGAGCCGGCCCTTGCTAGCCTCGATCGGGGAGATGACCCGCGGGCCACGGAGGGTCGAGGATGCGGCTGGTGCCGAGGCGGGGATGGGGGCCGGTGCTGGCGGTCGCCGCCATCGGCGGGCTGCTGGTCGCCGGCCGGCTCATCCACCTTCCCGAGCAGCCGCCGTCGCCTCCATCGTCGCCGCCGACCACCGCCGCCCCGGTCATCGTCACCACGCCGCAGCCCCGGCCGGCGACGGCGATCCCGCGGATGCTGTGGCGGCCGCTGCGGCTGCCCGGGCTGGGCCGGGACGGCTCCTGCCCGGCCAGCCCGGCCGTCGGGCCGCCGAGGACCGTGGACCACCCGGTGGCGTCGGTGGCCGTGGGCGACGGGCCGGTGATCCCGGTGCTGTTCCGGTCGGCCGTGGAGGGCCGGCTGGACCGCTCCGTGGTCGTCTACTGGGACGCCCCCGGGCCCGTGGGCGGCGTGATCATCGTCCGTGGCCACCGGCTGGGGGCGCCCAGGGACCGGGTCCGCTTCCAGCAGGACAACCGGCCGGCGCGCCCGGTCCACGTGCTCGACCCGGCGGTCGCCTACCGGGCCGGGGCCGAGGGCCAGTGGTGGCGGCCGACCCGGCTGCGGGCCGGCCCCGGCTGCTACGGGCTCCAGATCGACGGGCTCCGGTTCAGCGAGGTGCTGGTGGTCAGCTTCGCCTGAGCCCGGGCTGCTGGCCTGGTCGCCGTCATGTGGAGCCGCCCTCCCGCAGCCGGATCGGCCGACCGGCCTCGCTCACCTCCAGGGGGCCCGGTAGCGCGATCCTCACCGTCGGCACCTCCCCAGCGGTTCCGGCGCGGCCCGCCCGGGCGGGTCAGCCCAGCGGCGTCGTGTAGCAGACGGCGCTGCCGTCGAGGACGACGGTGCCGTCCTGGCGGGTGACGGTGGTGCGGAGCTTGGTGATCGGCTTGTCCTGGCGGGCCTCGAGGACCTCGACGGCGCCGGTGATCTCGTCGCCGGGGCGGACCGGGGCCAGGAAGTCCCAGCTGACGTTCAGGAACACCGTGCCCGGGCCGGGCAGCCGCTCGGCGACCACGGCGTTCAGGATGGCGCTGGTCACGCCGCCCTGGACGATGATCTCGCCGAACCGCGACGCCCTGGCGGCCGGCTCGTCGTAGTGCAGCGGGTTGCGGTCGCCGCTGATCCGGGTGAACAGCTCGATGTCGTCGGCCTCGACCTTCCGCGACAGGGTGGCCCGGTCACCGGGCCGGGGCGCCCCCTTCGGCCAGCTCGTCATGCGTCTCCACCCCGTTCCGGCTGTGGTCCGACGGTGGCCACCATCCTCGCATACGCTCGTCGGGGGGACGCCGGTCGAGCGGACGGGAGAGCGGGATGCGCAAGGTGGTCGCCGACCGGGCCCAGCCGGCCGGCGTGCGGGCGGGCTGGCCGCTGCTGGTGGTGATGGTCGCGGTGGCCCTCAACCTCCGCCCGGCCATCGCGGCCGTGCCGCCGCTGCTGGACGCCATCCAGTCGGACCTGGGGCTGTCGGCCACCGGGGCCGGGCTGCTGACGGCGCTGCCGGTGGTCTGCATGGGGGCGTTCGCCCCGGTGGGGGCGGCGCTTGGGCGGCGGGTCGGGCGGGAGGCGGCGGTGTCGTGCGCGCTCGCCCTGGTCGCCGCCGGGACGCTGGTCCGCGGCGTCGGCGCCTCGGCGGCCACCCTGTACGGCGGGACCCTGGTCGCCGGGATCGGGATCGCCATGGGCGGGGCCCTGCTCCCCGGGGTGGTCAAGGCCTGGTTCCCGGCCCGGGCGGGCGCGGTCACCGGCCTGTACACCGCCGGCCTGGTCACCGGGGCGATGCTGGCCTCGGCGGCCACGGTGCCGCTCAGCGACGCCCTCGGCGGCGACTGGCCGGCCGGGGTGGCCGCCTGGGGGCTGCTGGCCGTGGCCGCGCTGGCCGCCTGGGTGCCGGCCACCCGGCGGCTGCGGGCCGCGGCCGAGCCGGCCCAGGGACGGGCCCGGCTGCCCTGGGGCAGCGGCGTCGCCTGGCGGATCACCCTGTACATGGGCTCCCAGTCGCTGCTCTACTACGCCGCCCTCACCTGGCTGTCGCCGCTGTACCTGGACGCCGGCTGGACCGCCAGCCGGGCCGGGCTGCTGCTGGGGCTGTTCAGCCTCACCCAGGTGTTCTCGGCCCTGGCCATCCCGGCCCTGGCCGACCGCACCGGCGACCACCGCCCCTGGGTGGCCCTGTGCGTCGGGGTGGCCACGGCCATGCTGGCCGCGATCGGCCTGGCCCCGACGGCCGCCCCCTGGCTGTGGGCGGCCCTGCTCGGCCTGGGCGTCGGCGGGATGTTCGCCCTCGCCCTCACCATGCTGGTCAAGCTGGCCTCGACCCCGGCGTCGGCGGCCAGCCTGTCCGGCATGGCCCTGCTGGTCGGCTACCTGCTCGCCGCCACCGGGCCGGTCCTGGCCGGCGCGGTGTACGACGCCGTCGGCTCCTACCGGGCACCGTTCCTGCTGCTGGCCGCCATCGGGGTCGGCACCCTGGCCGTCGGGGTGTCGGTCCGCCCCACGGCCCGGGTCTGACGGACCGGGCGGTCAGGCCGGCGGGCCCTCCACGTTGACGGTGGACTCGCCCCGCCCGGCGCGGACCACGACGATGTCGGCCGGCTCGGCCGAGGGGTTGGCCTCCCGGTGGACCGCCCTCCTGGGCACGTGGAGGAAGTCGCCCGGGGCGGCCTCGACGGTCTCGGCCCCGCCGGGGCCGAACTCCATCCGCAGCGAGCCGGTGAGGACATAGATCACCGTCTCGTGGTCGCCGTGGTGGTGCCAGCCCGACACCATGCCGGGGTCGGTGCGGACCACCCCCGACCACATGCCCTCGGTGGCCACGGCCTGCTGGCGCTCCATGCCCGGCGTGACCGGCCCCGGGGTCCGCTCCCCCGGGGTCACGACCACGATCCGCTGCCGCTTGGCCATGCCGGCCTCCCTCCGCTGGACCCGACCGCCGGAGGCGATCCTACGCGGGACGGCGCGGTGGCCGGTGATCGCCGACCCGCCGCTGAATGTCGGCGGCCGCGGCCGGACCCGTCCAGTCAATGTGAACGAGGCGTCGCCTCAGGTCAGCCCTTGGACTGGACCAGACTGCCATCGCCCTTGACGACCCACCAGACGCCGTTGAGACCCTGGCCATTGGTGTCGCCGGGCGCCTTGTCGCCGGCGAAGTGGTACAGCGGCTTGCCGCCGTAGGTCACCTGGCTGCTGCCGTTGGCCTGCTTGCTGGTGGACAGCAGCGACGCCTCCACGCCGGTGCCGGGGGTGGCGGCGCCGGTGACGGTGAGGGCCGGCCAGGCGACGGCGCACTTGCCGCTGCAGACGGACTGGTCACCCTTGTCCTTGGTGAACACGTACAGGGTGCGGCCCTTGGCGTCCACCAGGACCTCGCCGAGACCGGTGTTGGCCACCGCCACCGTGCCCTCGGCGGCCTGCTGGGCGGCCGCCGTGGTCGCCGTGGCCCCCGACCCCTGGTCGTCGCCCCCGCCGCCGCAGGCGGACAGGACGATCGCGAGCGCGGCCACCGCCGCACCCAGTACTGCCTTGCGCATGGGAGGACCTCCCCTGATCTGGCGGCGGCACGGACCCTGGAGTGTCATTCGACACGCCCAGATGGACAACCACCGGACCCGGCCGGTGGTTCCCCACAGGCGGCTCGATCCCTTGAATGGAGAGGTCACGAACTGGTTGCGCTTGCGCGGCCGGCGGAACCGGGCCGGTCCCGTCGGGGTGTCGGCTGCGTGAGCATCGACCGAGAGGACGGGGGACGTGGCCCAGGGGCAGGGCTTCGAGGCGTTCTGCGCGGCCCCCAGGGCGGCAGCCCGTCATTCTTCCGCCTGGTCTACCTGGCTCAGGCGCTGGCGCCCTTGGCGTCGCGTTCGATCTCGGCGGTGTCGGCCTTGAGCTGCTTGGCCTGCACCTTCTCGGCTCGGCGCATGGCCCGTTCGATCTTGGCGCCCATGTCGGAGACGCCGACGACCACCAGGCCGGCCTGGCCGGCGTCGAGCTGCTCGCCCAGCTCCTTGAGGTCGCCACGGCTCATGCCGGCGGCGGCGTGGCCGGCGACCGCGCCCAGGACGGCACCGCCGGCGGTGGTGGCGGCCAGCAGGCCGGCACCGACGGCGGCGAACGGGAACAGGGCCACGACCAGGCCGGTGGCCAGCCCCACGCCGCCGCCCAGGACCCCGCCGACCCGGGTCGGGGTCTCGTGCTTGCGGGTGATCCGCACCTTCCCGTCGGCGCGCCGCTCGACCACGGCGGCGTCGTAGGCGTCGATCAGCCCGGCCTCGGTGTGCAGGTCCTTGACCAGCTGGTAGTCGGCTTCGGCATCGGCCACGTCGGGATACATCCCGACATAGGCCATGAACGTGTCGACGGCCATCGATCCTCCCTTTCCTTTCGCTCGCCATCCACCATGTCAACCTCCGGCCGCGCCGGCCTCACCCGCGGCGGGTGATTCGGCGAGAATGGCGGCCGGTCGAGGGGAGGAGGACGTCGGTGAGCGATCGCCCTGAGCCCGGCGCGGGAGAGGTGGTGGCGGTGGCCGGGGAGGCGCTGGTGGACTTCGTGCCCGCCGGCGGGCCCGGGCTGTTCCGGGCCGCGCCCGGGGGCAGCCCGGCGAACGTGGCCGTGGGCCTGGCCCGGCAGGAGGTGCCGACCCGGCTCCTGGCCCGGATCGCCGACGACCTGCTGGGCCACCGGATCCGGGCCCACCTGGAGGGCAACCGGGTCGACCTGTCCTTCGCCGTCCGGGCCGCCGAGCCGACCTCACTGGCCATCGTGGCCGTGGGCCGCGACGGCGTGGTCGAGTACGACTTCCGGGTCGAGGCCACGGCCGACTGGCAGTGGCGCGACGACGAGGTCGCCGGCGCCCTCGACGGCCCGGTGGTGGCCCTGCACGCCGGCTCGCTGGCCCTGACCACGCCGCCGGGCGCCGACGTGCTCCAGCGGCTGCTGGCCCAGGCCCGCCAGGCCATGACCGTCTCCTACGACCCCAACTGCCGGCCGCTGCTGATGGGCTCCCCCGACGCCGTCCGCGGCCGCATCGAGGCCCTGGTCGCCCTGGCCGACGTGGTCAAGGCCAGCGCCGACGACCTGGACTGGCTGCTCCCGGGCCGCCCGCCCGAGCAGGTGGCCGAGGCCTGGCTGGCCAGGGGCCCCTCGCTGGTGGTCATCACCCTCGGCCCGTCCGGCCTGCTGGCCGCCACCCGCCAGGCCGGCGTGCTGCGTGTCCCCGGCCGGGTGGTCGAGGTGGTCGACACCGTCGGCGCCGGCGACGCCTGCATGGCCGCCCTCCTGGCCGGCCTCCACCGCCGCGACCTGCTCGGCCCGGCCCGCCGCCCGGCCCTCCAGGCCCTCGACGCCGCCACCGTGGCCGCCCTGGGCGACGAGGCCGTCCTGGCCGCCGCCATCACCTGCACCCGCCCCGGCGCCGACCCCCCGACCGCGGCCGACCTCCGGGCCGCGTCGAGCCCGTCCGGCTGACCGGATCGGGCCTGTCCGCCGAGGGCAGGAGCAGGCGGACAGAGAGAGAGAGAGAGAGAGACGGACGAGAGGAGCCTTGGCTTCCTCCCCACCGTAACGGCGGGGATTCCTGCCGCACCGCGTGAGCCCTGATGGCTCACCCAGCACCTCGGTGGGTTCCTGCTTCGCTGGCCACCGCCAAGGTCGCCCCTGGTCTGACATGGCCTCCACAGGCAGTTAGCGTCTCCGCCAGCCCGGCGGCGACAAGGATATTGCGGGCCGCGTTCGCGTCGCGGTCATGGACCGTCCCACACGCCGGGCAGACCCAGGCGCGGACGCCAAGCGGCTTGGGGCCGTCGCGGTATCCGCATGCCGAGCAGGTCTGGGAGGTCGGTGTCCAGCGGCCGATCTTGACGACCTGACGGCCGTGCTGGGCGGCCTTGGCCTCCAGCAGCCGGACAAACATCGTCCACCCAGCGTCGTGGACGCTCTTGGCCAGCCGCGTCCGGGCCAACCCGGCCACGGCGAGATCCTCGACGGCGATCGTTTGGTTTTCGCGGATCAACCGCAAGGCGAGCTTGTGATGATGATCAGCGCGCCGGTCGCGGACCCTACGGTGGGCAACCGCGACCCGCAGGCGCGCCTCCTCCCTGTTCCTTGATCCCTTCTGCTTGCGGCTGAGCCGCCGCTGCGCAATGGCCAGGCGCCGCGTTGCGGCGCGCAAGTGCCGCGGGTTGGCGAGGGTCTCGATGGTGCCGTCGCTGGCGGCGATCGTGGCGAACCAGACCAGGCCAAGATCGATCCCAGCGGTCCGCGACACGGGTGGCAGCGGGGTCGGGTCGCGACCGACCACAAAGGAGGCGTAGTAGCGGCCGTCCGGCTCCCGGATGACGGTCACGCTGGACGGCACCGAGGGCAGCTCGCGAGACCAGCGCACACGTACCTGGCCGACCTTGGCTACATACAGTGTGGCCCCGCGGAACGCGAAGCCGTTGCGGGTGAGCCGGATCGACTGGCGCCCGTGCTTGGTCCGAAACCGCGGGTGCCCGAGCCGGCGACCGCTGCGCTTGCCCGTGACGGAGTCCAACCAGTTGCGGTGGGCGCGTCGTGCGTCCTGGCAGGCCTGGACCAGGGCGACGGAGGCGACCTGGGTCAGCCAGGCCCGCTCCGGGGTCCGCTTGGCCTGGGTGATCACCCGACGTTGGACCTCGGTGTCGCCGGTCCGCTCCCCGGCCTGGTAGGCGCGCCGCCGTTCGGCGAGGGCATCGTTGTAGACCACCCGGGCGCACCCAAACGCCCGGGCGAGCGCCTGACGCTGAGCCGAGGTCGGGTCGATGCGATAGCGGTACCTGACCAGCATGCCGGTCAACATATCCCGCCCATGCGACACAGCAATGACTACCGGTGCGAACCCACCGAAGCACTTGTGGGTCCTGTCACACGCACCGGCGTCGGCCGGTGGCGCCCTTGCAGGTGCTCAAGGTGTCCATGTGCCAGTGCACTCCGGCCTCTCCGGCAATCCGCCCTGAATGGCCCGGCTTGCCCTGGCAGCACAGCCATTAGGGAGCCGATCAACATCGGCGACCGCGAGGACCACCCGCTGTTCGGCTACGGCTTCGGCCTGCGACCAAACGCAGCTGACCGCTGGCCAACGCCGGGCGCCGGGGTCCTTAACTGGAAGGGCACGGGACGTTCCCCGCGACCGGGAGGAGCCGCATGACCACCAGCGAGGGCGCCGGCGCTCAGACGATCACCGAACACGAGCTCGCCCAGTGCGAGCGGGCCAACCAGACCGGCCGGCCCCCGGTCGTGTTCGTCCACGGGCTGTGGCTGCTGCCCATCAGCTGGAACCGGTGGGCGGCGCTGTTCGAGGAGTACGGCTATGTGGCCCTCATGCCCGGGTGGCCAGACGACCCGACACCGTCGAGGAGGCGGCGGCGCATCCCGAGGCGTTCGCCCACAAATCGATCGGCCAGGTGGCCGACCACTTCGAGACCATCATCCGGGGGCCGGACCAGAAGTCTGCCGTCATCGGCCACTCCTTCGGGGGCTGCTGACCCAGATCCTGGCCGGCCGCGGGCTGGCCAGGGTGTCGGTGGCGATCGACCCGGCCCCGTTCCGGGGCGTCCTGCCGCTGCCCATCTCTTCGCTGAAGTCGGCCTTCCTGGTGCTGGGCAACCCGGCCAACCGCAGCCGAGCGGAGCCGCTGACGAACGAGCAGCTCCGCTACGGCTCGCCAACGCCGTCGACGAGGACGAGGCCAAAGAGCTGTACGAGACCTACGCCGTGCCCGCCTTGGGCGTGCCCTGTTCCAGGCGGCCACGGCCAACCTGAACCCCTGAACCGAGGCCAAGGTCGACACCAAGAACCCGGACCGGGGCCCCCTACTGATCATCTCGGGCGAGAAGGACCACACCGTCCCCTGGGCGATCGCCAACGCCTCCCTCAAGCAGCAGCAGGAGAACCAGGGCGTGACCGAGGTCGTGGAGATGAAGAACCGCGGCCACGCCCTGATCATCGACAGCGGCTGGCGCCAGGTGGCCGAGACCGCCCTAGCCTTCGTCCGGCGCTTCAGCGGGGAGCGGTGAACGGCTGGAGGTTGTGGGGGACGCCGGCCTGGTCGGCGCCCCGACCTGGTAGCTGGCGAAGCGCAGGGGAAGCCCGGCGGCCAGCAGCACGCTGGGGTGGTCCTGCAGCTGGAGTGCAGGTGGGGCTCGGACGAGTTGCCCGAGTTGCCGCAGGCGGCCAGCGGCCACCCGGTCGCCGGGCCGCCGGGCCAGGGCCACCAGGCCAGCCCCGGGCGCCGCCCGTCCGCCGGGTCGTGGACTAGGTCGATGGCATAGGTCTGGCCGTAGGCGTGCAGGTGGTGGCTGGGCACCCGCTCGACCGGCCAGCCCCAGGTAGATCAGCGGCATGCGCAGACGTGCCAGCACCACGGCCCTGGAGGATCCTCCCTCCAGGAGCGCGGGTTCGAGCGCACCACCATCGACCAGATCGCGGCCTCGGCCGACATCTCCCGCCGGACCTTCTTCCGCTACTTCGCCGACAAGAAGGAGCTGTTCTTCGCCGAGGACGAGCGGCTCCTCCAGGTGATCGAGGACACCCTGGACGGCGCCCCGGACGGCGAGCCCGTCCTGGAGCTGGCCCGGCGGGCGACCCACGCCCTGGCCGCCCACAGCGTGGCCGACCCGGAACGGCGGCTGGCCCGCGAGCGGCTGATCGCCGCCACCCCGGCCCTCCAGGCCCGCCGGATGGCCAAGCCCCTGCGCTGGGAGCAGGCCATCGCGGCCCGGCTGGTGGCCGGGGCTCGACCGAGGCGGAGGCCCTGCTGGTCCCCAAGGTCGCCCTGGCCTGCTTCCAGGCCGCCTAGAAGCACTGGGTCCGCCAGCCCGGCCAGGACCTGCTCGGCCTGGTCGACGAGAGCTTCGCCGCCCCGGCCGACCTTTCCGGTTAGCGACCCGTGAGGCCGGGCTGCCAGCGTCGAGCGGTATGGGAAGGGGCCCGCTCCGGCACCCTCCTCGGCACCTCGCGGCGGCCAGGCGGTCCATCACCGATGCCCGCGAGCAGGCCACCGCCGAGTGGGTGCTGGCGGCGGTGGCGATCGTGCTCACGGCCGCGGTCGTGATCAGCTCGATGTTCCGGCATCCCAGCTCCGGCGAGCCGGGCCCGGCCGGCGGGTCGCCGGCCGCCGCCCCCACCACCGCGCCCGCCCCGTCCTCGACGGCGGGAACCGGCAACCTGGTCGCCGACCCCGGGTTCGAGGCCGGCCTGGCCGGCTGGCTGGGCGTCGGCGGGACCCGGGTCGAGCGCACCGGGCTGGCCCGGGCCGGCCGCTGGGCCGGCCGTTTCACCGCCAGCGGGCAAACCGACCAGGGCATGGCCCGGGTCCGGCTGAGCCGCTGCACCCCGGGCCGGACCTACGCCGCCGCCGTGTGGGTCATGGCCAGCCGGCCGGCCACGGTGGTGCAGGTGACCCTGCTCGAGGTGGCCGGCGGGCGGCGGCTGGCCGCCGATACCGTCGGGGTCGTGCTCCAGGCCGGCCAGTGGCAGCGGGTCGAGGTCGCCCACGACGCCCAACGCTCCGGCGCCGTCCTGGCCTTTGAGGTGGTCCTCCCGGGCGGGTCGCCCCCGGCGACCGTGATGGTCGACGACCTGGAGGTGACCGCCGGCCGCCCCTGAGCTATGCGGAAATGACCCCCCTATTTGCGGAGCCGCCGCGAGCGCATACTTCGTGCAATACGCGTTAAAGGAGCGGCGATGCGCTGCGCGCCGGTGCGGTCTGCGCGGTCGGGGCTGGTCGCCATCGTCCTGATGGCGACGCTGGCCGCCTGCTCGTCCGGCGGGAACGGCCAGGACCAGTCCTCCGCCGCCCCGACCGGTTCGAGCGGGCCCCAGACCATCCAGGTCCGCGTCACCGGCGACCAGGTCCAGACCGCCGAGCAGCGGGTCAAGGTCAAGCTGGGGACCGAGGTCCGGCTGGAGGTGACCGCCGACCGGGCCGACGAGGTGCACCTCCACGGCTACGACCGCAAGGTCGGCGCCGAGCCCGGCAAGCCGGCGGTGCTCGACTTCATGGCCGACACCCCCGGGGTGTTCGAGGTGGAGCTGGAGGAGGCCAGCCTGAAGCTGGTCGAGCTCCAGGTGTCATGAGGGTCCTCGCCCACGGGCTGGGTGGCCGGGCCGACCTGCCCGTCCCGGTCTGGCTGGCCCAGTACGCCGCCGCCCTGGTGCTGGTCGTCACCTTCTTCATGCTGGCCAGGTTCTGGGACGCCCCCCGGCTGCAGGAGCCCTACCGCGGCCGGCCCCTGCCGCTGGGGCTCCAGCGGTTCCTGGATGCCCCGGCGTTCCGGCTGGCCCTGCGACTGGTCGGCCTGGCCGCGCTGCTGCTGACCATCGTGGTGGCCGCCTTTGGCACCGACTCCAGCCCCACCAACCCGGCGCCGACCTGGCTGTTCGTCTGGTTCTGGGTCGGCATCGTGCCCGCGTCCCTGCTGTTCGGGCCGGTCCTGCGGGCGTTCAACCCGCTGCGGCTGCTCACCAGCTGGATCACCTGGCTCCGGGGGCGCCGCGACCCGGAGGACGTCCGGCCCCTGCCCGAGTGGCTCGGCTACTGGCCGGCGGCGGCCGGGCTGCTGGCGTTCACCTGGCTGGAGCTGGTCTACCGCAACCCCGACCGTCCGGTGAACGTGCTCACCTTCATCCTGCTGTACTGCGTGGTGCAGCTGTCGGCGGCGGCGGTCTACGGGCAGGCCTGGTACGGGTACGGCGACGGCTTCGAGGTCTACTCCACCCTGGTCGGGCGGCTCTCGCCGTTCGGGCGCCGGCCCACCGACGGGCGGCTGGTGCTGCGCAACCCGCTGGCCGGCCTGGCCTCGGTCCCGGTGGCGCCGGGGATGCTGGCGGTGATCTGCGTGCTCCTCGGGTCGACGGCCTTCGACGGACTGAGCCGGACGCTGTGGTGGCAGGGGCTCAGCGGCCGGACCTCCGGCGTGGCGTATGAGCTGCTCGGCACGGCCGGGCTCCTGGGCATGATCGCGCTGGTGACCGGGGCCTACCTGGCCGCGACCCGGCAGAACCCGTGGGCCCGGCGCGGCCAGCCGGTCCCGGTGGAGCGCCGCTTCGTCCACTCGCTGCTGCCCATCGCCGTGGGCTACACCATCGCCCACTACTTCTCGCTGGTCGTGTTCCAGGGCCAGGCCGGCTACCAGCTCGCCTCCGACCCCCTGGGCCGGGGCTGGGACCTGTTCGGCACCGCCGGGTCCCACATCAACTACCTGCTGGTCTCCACCTCGGTGATCGCGCTGGTGCAGGTGGCGGCCATCCTCACCGGCCACGTGGTCGGCGTCCTCATCGCCCACGATCGGGCCATCGCCGACTACGCCCGCCCCCGGCACCGCCTCCGCGCCCAGTATCCGCTGCTGGTGGTGATGGTCACCTACACCCTGGGCGGCATCGCGCTGCTGCTCGGCGCCTGACCGGTCAGGCGCCGGCGGCGTCCTCGGGCCGGCTGGCCAGCAGCGCGGGCGGCAGGTCGTCGGCCGGGGAGCTCAGCTCGGCCGAGGCCTCGGCGGCGATGTCGCGGAGGACGCCGGTAAGGATGGTGCGCTCCGCGGCGAAGCGGCGGGCCGGAATTGAGACCCCGACAGAGGCGACCAGGTCCCGGTCGGCCCCCCGCTGCACCGGCACGGCGATGCAGCAGGAGCCGGCGGCGAACTCCTGCAGGTCGAACGCGAGCCCGCTGTCCCGCACGGTCCGCAGGTGCTGGGCGAGGGCCTCGGGGGTGGCGATGGTGGCCGAGGTGTACCGCCGGTAGGTCGGCCCCTTGAGGTACCGGGGCCACTGGGCCCTGGGCAGGCTGGAGAGGTAGATCTTGCCGAGGGCCAGCGCGTGGGCGGCGCCGCGGAAGCCCTTGGTGACGTCGGGCAGCTCCCGGGAGCCCCGACGCCCACGGATCTCGACGACCTCCAGGTCGCCGTCGCGCCACAGCGCCGCATAGGCACGCGCCGACGCCCGGTCGCGCAGCTCCTCCAGGACCGGCTGCAGGCGCTCGGGCTGGAGGCTGGCGGCGACGTAGCCGCGGTACAGCTCGGCGAACTTGGGACCGAGGGTGTACAGGCCCGAGGCGGCCGGCGACGGCTCCACGAACCCCAGCTCGCGCATGGAGCCGACCAGGTAGTAGCCGGAGGAGAGGCTGATGTTGAGCTGGCGGGCCAGGGCCTTGATGGGGATGCCCCGGGGATGCTGGGCGATGATCTCGAGCGCCTGCAGGACGTGACGGGCCGTACTCAACGTGCGGCCGGGGGCCCCCCGGTCTGGTCCGTTCCCGCCATGCACGGCCATCGCGCTCCTCTGCGCCATCAGTGGCGGTGGCGACAGAGAGAGTTTACCCGGGGACATCCCGTGGTAACCAGTCAGGCTGTGCCCGGCCCGGGAACCGGACCCTCGGTCCGACGCCGGCGGGCGGCCCGCAGCGCCACCACCGCCCCGAGGGCGAGCCCGTAGACCAGGTGCATGGCCAGGTAGGTCGGCCAGCCGAGCTGTGCCGGCACCTCGGCGATGAGGGCTCCGCCGCCCACCCGCTCGCCGACCAGGCGCAGAACCGGGACCATGACCACCGCCACCGCCAGGCCCCAGGCGGCCCCGGCGAGCACCAGGGCGACCGGGCGGGCGCCGCGGCCCTCCTGGGCCAGCAGGACGAACAGCACGCCGAAGAGGCCGGCCAGGGCCAGGTGCACGCAGACACCGGGGAGCGCCGACTGGAGCTCGAGCCAGAACCGCGAGCCGGTGGCCGCCTCCTCCAGGGAGATGTCGAAGGCGGCCCGGTCGAGGACGGCCGCGATCCGGTAGAACGGGGTGAAGGCGCCGCCGTGGCCCCAGGCGAGCGAGGCCGCCATCATGAACAGCCCCATCGGCACTCCGGCGGCCAGACCGGTCAGGATGCCGTTCTCGAGGGTGGTCTCCAGGGGCCCGGCCGGGAGGCCGTGCACCGGCCCGCCGCGGGCTCGGGGCGGCGGGTCCGGCCGACCGGGCCGCCGCCCGCGATGGGGCTCAGTACTCAGCGGACCAGATCAGGGCGGCGACGCAGGCCATCGTGGCGACGAAGACGCCGATGGCGAAGAGATAGCCTCCCATCGTGCACACGCTCCTTTGCTGGCGGTCGCGGTTGCGCGGGCGTCGCGGCCTATTGGCGCAGCTCCAACCGGGTGGTGTTGTGGTGCCGGCGCCGACGAGGGCGGCCGCCGGGCGGCCCGCGCTCGGGCTCGTCGCCCTGGGCCTTCGGAGGCGGCCGGGCCGACGCCTGGATCTGCTGGTGGACACGGTACAGCGGCCGCTGCGACCGGTCGGGCAGGGCCACGACCTGGGCCCGGGCCTCGGGGTCGGTCTGCCGGGCGTCGCCCTTGTCTCTGAACGCCCGGCAGATGAACCAGAGGCCGAAGCCCATCAGGAGGAACGGCAGCAGAATGAGGAAGGAGAGGTATTTCGGGAACAGGCCGTCCGCCAGGTTGCTCATCTCGACTCCTCCCGCGGCGGCTGCTGCTCCTCGTCCTTGGGGTCCCCGCCCCGGAGTATCCACCAGAGGCCGCCGATCATGACCAGCGGCACCCAGATGATGGCCGTCTCGTCGAGACCGCCATAGTGGGCCAGCACCCCGAGCAACAATCCTCTTCCTCTCCGGCGGCGGCTAGGTGGTGAACGCGGTTGGGGTCAGCGGCTCGTCCACCTCCACATCAGTCTTGTTCCCATTGGGCGTCTGGAAGCGCAGCAGGCCGGTCACAGTGAGCTGCGACTCGCCGATGGGCAGCAGCCGCTCCTGGTGGATCCAGACGTCGCTCGGCATGGTGACCGTGACCTGCTGGGTGGCTCCGGGTGCGATCGTGTCCGACTGCACCGTCATCGGATAGCTGGTGTCGACCGCCTGCGGCCCGGCGGGCTTGGCCGACGGCACGGCCTGGTTGAACCAGGTCAGATCGGCCACGGCGAACTGGGTCAGCTGGGCCGGTTGCGTGCCGGTGTTGGTCACCGTGGCTTCCAGGATCACCTGCTTCTTGCCGGCGTCGTAGATCGCCTTTCCCTTGCCGGCCTCCGGGCTGACGAACGGCGCCGGCCGCGCGATGTTGGCCGGCGCGAACTGGATGATCTGCTGGGGGATCTTGGTCGGGAAGTTGGCGAGCTGGTAGATCCAGCCGGCACCCAGCAGCACCACGGTGGCCAGCATCATGATGGTCGAGTTGCGGTGGTCCTTCTTGGTGATGAGGCCGTAGTCGCGGCCGTCGGTGTTGAGCGGGATCTGGCTGGTCACGGCCAGGTGCGGGATGGTGCGCTTGGGCACCGTCCAGTAGATCATCCAGACCATGCCGATGATGAAGGTGAGGGTGAGCCAGATCCAGATGAACGGGAGCTGGTAGTTCTCCAGGTTGACGGTCTTGCCGCCGAGCAGGGTGGCCTCGTTGGTGAAGCCGGCCGGGTTCTCCTGGATGTTGATCCAGGCGCCCGGGCCGATCAGGGTCCCGGCGCCCTTGACGGCGAAGGCCGGGTGAATGTGCCAGCGGCCCACCCGGCGGCCGGCGAAGGTCATCGAGAAGTCGTAGACCCGTCCCTTGGTGCAGTCGATCCGGGTCGGCATCGACTCGCCGTTGATGGTGCGCTCCTTGAGCAGGATCGTCGGTCCGGGCGCGATCATGCTCATGAAGCAGGTGTTGGGCTGGCCCTTGGCCAGGCTGGACGGCCAGGCGTCCATGATCTTGACCGTGCCGGTGACCGTGATCGTCTGGCCCTGCTGCACGGTGTCACCGGAGAAGTGCACGTCGGTCCACCCGACGGTACGCATGCGCAGGAAGCCCTCCTGGGACTTCTCGCCGTGGGCGGACGCCGCCGTGGCCGGCACGACCGTGACCAGGGTCGCGGCGACCAGGATGAGGAGGAGTCGGCGCCTCATGTCAGTTCAGCCTCCGTAGCTCGAGCCGGCCCGGGTCACCACTTCTTCAGGAAGCGGCCGATCGGCCAGATGGCGAGGCCGCGGGCGATGGCCTGACCGACCCAGTAGCCGACGACCGTGATCGTCGTGCCGAAGGCGAAGGCCACGTACTGCGTCTCTCCCAGGAAGGTGCGCAGGGAGCCGTGCTCGATGATGCGGAGGTACTCGGGGGTCTGACTTCGGACGTACTCGATGCCCTGGATGTCGGCGAGGGTCACGACCCGGTCCATCCACACCGCCGGTTGGAGCAGCCCGGCCATGGGGATGTAGTTCGACACCCACCAGGCGATGGTGAACAGCGCCGAGCCGATGATCGACGTCAGGATGAAGCTGCCCCTCGTTTTCAGCAGCACCCAGTCGGCGAAGATCGCCGCCGCCACCATCGTCGCCGGCCAGACGAAGTTCATGGGGTAGTAGACGAACCCACCCCACTGGATCCATCGCCCGACCAGCGTGCAGAGCCAGAAGCTGACCGCCGTGTAGGTCATCCCGGTGGGGAACCGCCAGGCCAGCCACTGGATGTACTGCAGGGCCGAGCCGATGATGATGATCGCGAACGGCGTGACGATCGGCCACCACTGCCGGTCCTTCCAGTCGGTCCAGAAGTCCCAGTCGCCCGCGAACAGCTGCTTGGTGATGTCCGCCGCGGCCCCGACCACGAAGGCCGCGGTGACCCAGAACACCAGGTCCCACTTGCGGTCGATGTACCGGTACTTCTTGAGGACAAGCTCGCGGAGCTCAAGGGTCTTGGCATCGACTGCCACGGTGACCTCGCTTCCACTCGACGGCCGGCGGCACGGGGTGTCGACCGACCGAGACGGCGTCGCTCAAGCCGGTGGGGGCGCTTCGGGGGGATTCCGAGTGAGGGGGCCCGCCGTGCTCTGCGGCGGGCCCCCTCCCCCTCGACGGGCGCTAGGAGGCGAGGGCCTCGACGGCCTCGTGCTCCTCACGGCGAGCCCCGAACGTTCCCACCTCGGCCGGGTCCTCGGCCGCGTCCTCGACCTCCTTCTCGATGCCGAACAGCCGGATCGCCGTCTCCGCCCAGAGGGCGAAGATGCCCGACGCCAGCCAGCCGTACCAGACGAACGGCCAGTGGAACGGGACGGCGAAGATCTCCTCGGTGATCCAGAGGCTGTGGCCCCACTCGTTCATGGCCACCTGGGCCATCTCGGTGACCGAGGCGGCGATCAGGAAGAAGAACGACCAGGGGAAGCCCTTCTCGGCCCCGTAGACCTTGGGCAGCCAGTACCGGCCGTACAGGTAGGTCCCCACCGTGATGGTGATCCCGAGGGGGAAGAACAGGTAGAACATCGGGATGTGGGACGGGGTCAGCGCGGTGTCGCGGACCGCGGTCTGGTGCCAGGAGCCGTCCTGGTTGGGCCAGAAGCTGGCCATGATGTACAGGATCACGGAGGTGGTGCCGACCAGGCCCCAGAACACCGCGATCCGGCGGACCTCCTCGTCGTGGGAGACCTCGCGGTTGACCAGGGTGCGACCCTTGCGCACCAGGTAGCCCCACCACACCAGGGTGCCGATGGTGACCGCCAGCACCTCGGCGTAGTACAGCGCGCGGTAGGTCTGCGCGAAGCCCTCGCTGCTGGCGTCGATGCCGTCCGTCCAGGCGGTGAACTGCTGGAAGATCCGGATCGCGACCGCCAGGAGGATGAAGGCGGTGCACCCCACCAGGCAGGTCCGCCAACCTCCGAGCCAGTCGATCGGGCCCCGGCCGGGCTTCTGCGCCTGGCGGCCCTCGCCCTGCCGCAGCTCGCGGTCCTCAAGTGCCTGTGCCATCGCCGTTCCTTTCTGCCTCACGGCTGCATTCGCCGACGGCCGCGTCCAACCGTCGCCGAACAGACAGGACGGCTGGTCCTGCTGGTACTACTGTAAAAACCGGATAAGTCGGAGGCAAGACGTATGACAGGTAACGCACGCAGCTTTGCAACCATGTAGAAATCCTGCCTTCTAGGCGAAGGCCGGCATCGTCGCCATGGCGGAGGCGGAGAGGGAAGAAGGCGTCCAGTGGCCGCTGACGAAGAGACCACCGACCGGCTGGTCAGGCTTGCGGCGATCGTCCTAGGCCTCAAGGCGGCCGGCCTCCTGCTGCTGGCCGGGTCGGCCGTGTTCCGCCCGATCCCGGGACGCGCCCTGACGGTCGCGCTGGTGCTGGGCGCGGCGATGATCGCGGTCGTCGTGGGCCTGCTGCAGTCACGCCGCTGGGCGTGGCCGCTGGCGCTCACCGTCCTCATCGCCGACGCCATGCTGGTGGGCGGCCTGCTGCGGCTGCTGATCGACGTCGGGATCGCCCTGGTGCTGTTCCAGCCGCCGGTGCGGGCCCGGTTCGGCATGCGCTGAGCATGTCGACGGCTTGAAGTCGGCCTTCGGCCGACGATCGACAGACTCCGACCGGCAGGTTCGCCGGTCGGCTAGGCGGCCAGCAGCGGGGCCAGCCGGCCCGGGAACCGGGTGGCCGTGTCGAGCAGCCATGGCAGGGCGAACGCCCAGGCGTCGACGTCCCGCGAGGCCAGGGTGGCCAGCCGGCGCTGGGCGTCCAGGGCGGCGGCCGGCGGCAAGGGCGGCCCCATGGCCGGGTGGACCAGGGCCCGCAGCAGCCGGGCGGCCGCCCCCAGCAGCGGCCCCCCCAGGTGCGACTGGCGGCTGACCTGGTCGAGCAGCCGGTCCACGGTGCCCGGCCGCCGCCAGCTCCCGCCGTCCTCGGGACCGGCCACCGGGAAGTCGCGGATGATGCCCAGCCGCACCCTGGAGCCGGCGTGGTCCAGCGCATGCCGGCCGGTCGGGTCGCACAGCAGGACCAGGTCGGGCCGGTCCAGCGGGCGGCGGCCCGGCCAGCCGCCGATGGCGAGCTCGCAGGCGACCAGGTCGGCCCGGCGGCCGGCGGCCGGGTCGCCGGCCAGCCAGGCCCACTGGGCCACGGCCGAGACCTGGCTGGCCAGCGGAAACCGGTCGGCGTCGGCGCCGGGGCGCTCCAGCCGGACCTCAACCGCGGCCAGCCCGAGCTGGGCCTGCTCGCCCCAGACGCGGCGGCCGGCCTCGGGCCCGTCGAGCGCCCAGGCGTAGGCCCCGGCGGCGCCGGCGGCGAGGACCGCGGTCAGCCGGCCGGCGGGCGA
>JBJMHP010000119.1:0-10846 GCA_045807325.1 Actinomycetes bacterium
GGCCGGGCGGTGAAGCCCAGGGTCGCGCCCTTGGCGATGTCGCGGGTGCCCAGGTTGGAGGTCATGATCAGCACGGTGTTCTTGAAGTCGACCGTGCGGCCCTGGGCGTCGGTCAGCCGCCCGTCCTCCAGGATCTGGAGCAGGGTGTTGAACACGTCCGGGTGGGCCTTCTCGATCTCGTCGAACAGCACCACGCTGAACGGCTTGCGCCGGACCGCCTCGGTGAGCTGGCCGCCCTCCTCGTAGCCGATGTAGCCCGGCGGGGAGCCGATCAGGCGCGAGACCGTGTGCTTCTCCATGTACTCGGACATGTCGAGCGAGATCAGCGCGTCCTCGTCCCCGAACAGGAACTCGGCCAGGGTGCGCGACAGCTCGGTCTTCCCGACACCCGAGGGGCCGAGGAAGATGAACGAGCCTGAGGGCCGCTTGGGGTCCTTGAGGCCGGCCCTGGTGCGGCGGATGGCCTGGGAGACGGCGTGGATGGCGTTGTCCTGGCCGACGATCCGCTTGTGCAGCTCGTCCTCCATGCGCAGGAGCTTGGCCGTCTCCTCCTCGGTCAGCTTGAACACCGGGATGCCGGTCCAGGAGGCCAGCACCTCGGCGATCTCCTCCTCGTCGACCTCGGCGACCACGTCCATGTCGCCCGACTTCCACTCCCGCTCGCGGCGGGCCTTGTCGTTGAGCAGGTTCTTCTCGGTGTCGCGGAGGTTGGCCGCCTTCTCGAAGTCCTGGGAGTCGATGGCCGACTCCTTGTCGCGGCGGACGTCGGCGATCTTGCCGTCGAACTCGCGCAGGTCGGGCGGGGCGGTCATGCGCCGGATGCGCATGCGGCTGCCGGCCTCGTCGATCAGGTCGATGGCCTTGTCGGGAAGGAAGCGGTCGGAGATGTAGCGGTCGGCCAGGTTGGCCGAGGCCACCAGGGCGTCGTCGGTGATGGTGACCCGGTGGTGGGCCTCGTAGCGGTCGCGCAGCCCCTTGAGGATGTCGATGGTGTGGGCCACCGACGGCTCCTGGACCTGGATCGGCTGGAAGCGGCGCTCCAGGGCGGCGTCCTTCTCCAGGTGCTTGCGGTACTCCTCCAGGGTGGTGGCGCCGATCGTCTGGAGCTCGCCCCGGGCCAGCATGGGCTTGAGGATCGAGGCGGCGTCGATCGCCCCCTCGGCCGCGCCCGCCCCGACCAGGGTGTGCAGCTCGTCGATGAACAGGACGATGTCGCCGCGGGTGCGGATCTCCTTGAGGACCTTCTTGAGGCGCTCCTCGAAGTCGCCGCGGTAGCGCGACCCGGCCACCAGGGCGCCCAGGTCGAGGGTGTACATCTGCTTGCCCTTGAGCGTCTCGGGGACCTCGCCCTTGACGATGGCCTGGGACAGGCCCTCGACGATGGCGGTCTTGCCGACGCCGGGCTCGCCGATCAGCACCGGGTTGTTCTTGGTCCGGCGGGACAGCACCTGCATGACCCGCTCGATCTCCTTCTCGCGCCCGATCACCGGGTCGAGCTTGCCCTCGCGGGCCAGCTGGGTGAGGTTGCGCCCGAACTGGTCGAGCACCAGCGAGCCCTGCGGCTGGGACTCGCCCGGGGCGCCGCCGCCCTGGCCCTCCTTGCCGCCGGCGTAGCCGGACAGCAGCTGGATGACCTGCTGGCGGACACGGGAGAGGTCGGCGCCCAGCTTGACCAGGACCTGGGCGGCAACGCCCTCGCCCTCGCGGATCAGGCCGAGCAGGATGTGCTCGGTGCCGATGTAGTTGTGGCCGAGCTGCAGCGCCTCGCGCAGCGACAGCTCCAGGACCTTCTTGGCCCTCGGGGTGAAGGGGATGTGCCCGGTGGGGGCGCTCTGGCCCTGGCCGATGATCTCCTCGACCTGGGCCCGGACAGCCTCCAGCGAGATGCCGAGCGACTCCAGCGCCTTGGCGGCGACCCCCTCGCCCTCGTGGATCAACCCGAGCAGGATGTGCTCGGTGCCGATGTAGTTGTGATTGAGGAGCCGAGCCTCCTCCTGCGCGAGCACGACGACCCGTCGAGCCCGGTCGGTGAAGCGCTCAAACATGCCAAACCCCCAGGGATACGGCGGCAGCGGTTCCTTGCCGCCAATCGACTATACACCTGGCCCTTAGACGCCCCGTACGGGAGATGAAGGACGTCCAGGTACGCTTTTCGTCTACTTCGACAACACGTCGGTGCCCGGCCCTGTTCCCGTTTTCGTCGCCACTTCATCGGCGACGGCCGCCAGAGGTTTACATCTCTTCCGGCCGCAGCTGGGGGAACAGCAGCACCTCCCGGATCGAGGACAGGTCGGCCAGGAGCATGACCAGCCGGTCGACTCCGATGCCGAGGCCGGCGTTGGGCGGCATGCCCAGCTCCAGCGCCCGCAGGTAGGCCTCGTCGACCACCATCGCCTCCTCGTCGCCGCCCGCCTTGGCCAGGGCCTGCTCCTCGAAGCGGGCCCGCTGCTCGTCGGGGTCGGTCAGCTCCGAGAAGCAGTTGGCGTACTCCCGGCCCAGGATGATCAGCTCGAACCGCTCGGTCACGAACGGGTCGTCGCGGTGGGGGTGGGCCAGGGGCGAGACCTCGACCGGGTGGTCGGTCACGAAGGTCGGGCCGACGATCCGGTGCTCGGCGTGCTTCTCGTACAGCTCCAGCACCAGCTTGCCGGTGCCCCAGCCGGGCTCCCAGGCCACGTCGAGCCGGTCGCACAGCTCGCGGACCCGGTCGAGGGGCCAGTCGTAGGCCAGGTCGGGCTGGCCGACCGCCTCGCGGACGGCGTCCAGCAGGGTGACCTCGCTCCAGTCGCCGCCCAGGTCGACCTCGCGGCCCCGGTAGGGCAGCCGGCGCTCGCCGACGGCGGCGTCGGCCGCCTCCTGGATGACCCCGCGGGTCAGCTCCATCATGTCCCGGTAGTCCTGGAAGGCCGAGTTGGACTCCAGCATGGTGAACTCGGTGTTGTGGGTGGAGTCGATGCCCTCGTTGCGGAACATCCGCCCCAGCTCGAACACCCGGTCCACCCCGCCGACCAGCAGTCGCTTGAGGTAGAGCTCGCTGGCCACCCGGAGGTACAGGTCGGTGTCGAGGGCGTTGTGGTGGGTGATGAAGGGCCGGGCCAGGGCGCCGCCGGGGACCGGGTTGAGGATCGGGGTCTCGACCTCCAGGAAGCCGCGGCCCAGCATCGACTCGCGCAGGGACTGGACCACCCGCGAGCGGATCCGCATGGCCCGCATGGCCGCCGGGTTGACGGCCAGGTCGAGCTCGCGCTGGCGGGAGCGGACCTCGACGTCGGTCAGGCCCTTCCACTTGTCGGGCAGGGGCCGCAGGGCCTTGCCGAGCAGGTACACCTCGGTCGCCTTGACCGACAGCTCGCCCTTCCGGGTCTTGACCACCGGCCCCTGGACCCCGACCCAGTCGCCGATGTCCAGGTCGAGCACCACCTCGAACTGGTCGGCCCCCAGCTCCCCGGCGGACAGCATCACCTGGAGCTCGGCGCCGTCGTGGCGCAGGGTCCAGAAGGCGAGGCGGCCCATGGCCCGCTTGAGCACGATCCGGCCGGCGACCCGGACGACGTCGTCGGACTCCTGGCCGGACTCCAGCGCCTCCTCCCAGCCCCGGCGGACCTCGGCCAGGGTGTGGCTGCGCTGGAAGCCGACCGGGAAGGCGTCGATCCCGGCCGCCCGCAGCCGGGCCAGCTTGACCCGGCGTGCCTGTTCGACCGCTGAGCGGTCTTCGTCGTCGAGCACGGTCGGGCGACTCCTCGGGCAGCGGCGGCTGGTGTCAGCCGCATGCTACCGAGGGGCCGCCCGTCGTGGCAGTCAGGGTCGCGGGTCGTCGGCGGGGCGGTCGTCCTCGGGGCCGGTGGTCAGGTCGGACTCGGCCACCACCGTGCCGGTCCGGCGGGTCACCAGGAAGTTGAGCGCCCACAGGGCCAGGCCGCCGACCAGCAGCCAGATGGCGATCTGGTAGATCTCGCCGGTCCGGTTGATCGGCAGCAGGAACACCACGGCCACCAGGGCCCCGATGATCGGCATGATCGCCGGGGCCACGAAGTGGCTGTGGCTCACCGGGTCGCGCCGCAGGACCAGCACCGAGATGTTGACCAGGAGGAACACCGAGGTCAGGAGGAGCACGGTGGTGTCCGACAGGCCGGTCAGGTCCTCGGTGGTGACGATCAGCAGGATCGACAGGGCGGTGGTGAAGGCGATCCCGAACCAGGGCGTCTTGCGCGGCGACACCCAGGCGAAGGGGGCCGGCAGCACACCCTGGTTGGCCATGCCGTACAGCAGCCGCGAGGCCATCAGCATGTTGATCAGCATGGTGTTGGAGACGGCGATCATGGCGATGACCGAGAACAGGGTGCTGGCGTCCCAGTCCAGGCCCCGCTCGACCACCTCGAGCAGCGGGCCGGAGGACTCGGTGAGGACGTCGAGGGGCACGGTCATGGCCGCGGTGAAGCCGACCAGCAGGTAGATGATGCTGGCCGCGAAGATGCCGGTGAGCAGGGCCGGCGGGAAGGTCCGGACCGGATCGCGGACCTCCTCGGCCATGTTGACCGAGTCCTCGAAGCCGATGAAGGCGTAGAAGGCGGTGGCCGCGCCGGCGGTGATGCCGGTGAGGGCGCCGAAGCCCGACTCCTTGAACTCGAACGCCTGCCCGGGGTTGCCGTCGCCGCTGAACAGCACCTTGGCCCCGACCAGGATGATGAAGATCAGGCCGGACAGCTCGACCAGGGTGATGGCGATGTTGACCTTGATCGACTCGCCCACCCCGCGGTAGTTCACGGCCGCGACCAGCAGGATGACCAGGATGGCGATGAGCACGGTGGGCGGGTTCTCGGTCCCGAACACGCCCGTCCAGTAGCGGCCGCCGACCCGGGTGGCCGCGAACGAGGCCGAGGTCACGCCCGAGGCCATGACGGCGATGGTGACCATGAAGCTGAGGATGCCGACGTGGAAGGCCCGGTGGACGTACAGGGCGGCCCCGGCGGCCCGCGGGTACTTGGTGACCAGCTCCAGGTAGGCGAAGGCGGTGACCAGGGCGAGCAGGAACGAGACCAGGAACGAGGACCAGATGGCCCCGCCCACGTCGGCCGCGACCTGGCCGGTGAGGGCGTAGATGCCGGCGCCGAGGATGTCGCCGAGGATGAAGAAGGTCAGCATCGGCCGGGTGATGACCCGGTTGAGGCGGGTCTCCTCGGGGTCCTCGATGCTGGTGATGTGCCCCGGGGCACCGGACGGCGGACGGTCTTCCGGCTCGCGGTCGATGCTGTCGGTCATGCTGACCACCTCTCCTGAGGGAGGTTCCCACCGAGGGCGTGCCCCTCGAACCTTAGCAAGAACGCAGGACGGGACGAAGAGAAAGCTGTTCGCGGAGGCTGTCGTTACCGCCCGGTTAGACCGTCACGGCAGCCTTTGTCCTGGCTCCCGGCGGTCCCTCGCGATGGGCACACACCTACCCCCGCCGGGGCCGCGCCGATGACGACGACCGCGTGCAAGGGCAGGCCGGCCCGACGATGGGCCGCCGCCGCGCCGAGGGCAGCTGTCCTCCACCTCGGCGTCGGGTCGTCGGGGTCGCCACCCGGACCGGCCGTCTCGGATCCCGCCGAGGCGTGTGGTGCGACCCCGCAGTCCAACCCCGGCCCCCGCCCCCCATCCCCCAGGGGCCGGGGTTGGACCGGCGCACCTAGCGCGGCCGGGCCGCCACCAGGGCGGCGAGGGCGGCGAGGATCATTCCGCCGCCCAGGGCCTGGCCTGGGGGGCCGAGGCCGGCGGCGCCGCCGTAGATGACCAGGAACAGACCGGCGAGCAGGCCCAGGCTGGCCAGGCTGCCGATGCCGGAGCGGCGCCTGGCCCTGGCGAAGTCGGTGCGGCCGCGGCGGCCCAGGAACCCCTCAAGGACGGCGGCCGGGTGCTCCTCCTCGGCCAGGTAGAGCCAGGTCTCGCCGGGTCCCTCGTCGACCAGCAGCAGCCAGCCGGCCGCCGGCGGGTGCTCGGCCACGGCCTGGACCCTGGTCGCGCGCTCCCCCATCGCGGGGACCCGCATGGCCCGGTCCCTGGCCGCGGTGGCCGCCACCACCACCCGCACCGGCAGCAGCCCGTCGGGGTCGACCGTGGCCGTGGCGGCGAGCCGGTCGAACACCGGCCCGTGCTCGGCCATGCGCCGCCAGACGGCCACGCCCTCGCGCCGCACCAGGCCCTCCTGGGGGGCCGGCGGGCCGAGGACCACGGCCTCGATGCCGAAGGGCCGGAAGGCCCGCGGCGACAGGGCCCGGCCCTCGACCCGGTCGGGCCGCGGCAGCCGCTCAGCCATCGTCCCGGTCCCGACTCCGGTTCCGGTCCCAGATGATCCTCAGGCCGTGGAGGGTGAGCCAGGGCTCGTGGTGCTGGACGGTCTCGCAGGCGTCCAGGACGGCCCCGGCCAGGCCGCCGGTGGCGACCACGGTGGCCGTGCCGCCCAGCTCGGCCACCATGCGGCGCACGATCCCGTCGACCTGGCCGGCGAAGCCCCAGATGGCTCCGGCCTGGAGACTCTCCACGGTGTTCTTGCCGATCACCGACCGGGGCGTCACCAGCTCGACCCGGCGCAGCTGGGCGGTCCGCTCGACCAGGGCGTTCATGGAGATCTGGATGCCGGGGGCGATGGCCGCGCCGAGGTGCTCGCCCCGCTCGGAGACGGCGTCGAAGGTGGTGGCGGTGCCGAAGTCGACCACCACCACCGGCCCGCCGTAGGCGGCGTAGGCGGCGATGGCGTTGACCACCCGGTCGGCCCCGACCTCGCGGGGGTTGTCGGTCAGGATGGGCAGCCCGGTCCGGACCCCGGGCTCGACGATCAGCGGCTCGACCTGGCAGTAGCGCCGGATCATCTCGCGCAGGGCCTGAGTGAGCCGCGGCACCACCGAGGAGACCACCACCCCGTCGGCGTCGGCCAGCGACAGCCCCTCCTGGGCCAGGAACCCGCCCAGCAGCAGGGCGTGCTCGTCGGCGGTGCGCTCGGCCACGGTGGCCGCCCGCCAGTGCTGGGCCAGCTCCTGGCCCTCGAACACCCCGATGGTGATCTCGGTGTTGCCGACGTCCACGGCGAGCAGCACCGCTAGCTCTCCCAGTCCAGGGCGAGGTCCAGCGACGGAGCCGAGTGGGTGAGGGCGCCGACGGCCAGGAAGTCGACCCCGGTCTCGGCGACGGCCCTGGCCCGCTCAAGGGTGATGCCGCCCGAGGCCTCGGTGCGGGCCCGCCGGCGGCAGGCGGCCACCGCCGCGGCCATCGCCTCCAGCTCCATGTTGTCGAGCAGCAGCAGGTCGCAGCCCAGCTCCAGGGCCTCGGCGACCTGGTCCAGGCTCTCCACCTCGACCTCCAGGGGCAGCCCGGGGCCGGCCGCCCGGGCCGCCTCGACGGCCCGGCGCAGGCCCCCCGCGGCCCGGACGTGGTTGTCCTTGACCAGCAGGGCGTCGTACAGGCCCATGCGGTGGTTGGCCCCGCCGCCGCAGCGCACGGCGTACTTCTCCAGGTGGCGCAGGCCCGGGGTGGTCTTGCGGGTGTCGCGGACCACGGCGCCGGTGCCGGCCACCGCCTCGACGAAGGCGGCCGTGAGGGTGGCCACCCCCGACAGATGCCCGAGCAGGTTCAGCATGGTCCGCTCGGCGGCCAGCAGGACCCGGGCCGGCCCGGCGAAGCGGCCGAGCACCGCCCCGGCCTCGACGGGGGCGCTGTCGGCGGCCTCGGGCCGGAACGCGGCCGGTCCCAGCCGGAGGCGCTCCCTGACCTCGGCCAGGACCACGTCCACGGCGGGCAGGCCGGCGACCACGCCGGGGTCGCGGGCGACCAGCACCGCCGCCGCCCGGGCGCCGAGCAGCCGGCTGGTCGGGTCGCCCTCGGCCCCCAGGTCCTCGTCCAGGGCGGTCCGCACGGCCATGGTCAGGGCGCCGGCGGGCAGGGTGATGGTCACCCGCCCCACCTCCTCACTCGGCCCTCACTGGCCCTCAAAGGATGACATTGTCGATCAGGCGGGTGCGGCCGACCCGGGCGGCGACGGCCAGGACCTGGCCGGGCTCGACCTGCTTGGCCGGCTCGAAGCTCACCGCGTCGACCAGGGCCACGTAGTCGGGCTCGACCCCGGGCTGACCCTCCAGAAGGGCGCGGGCGGCCGCCTCCACGGCGGCCGGGTCGCGGCGGCCGGCCAGGAAGGCGGCCCGGCCGGCCTGGAGGGCCCGGTACAGGACGGTGGCCCGCTGCCGCTCGGGGGCCGACAGGTAGGCGTTGCGGGAGGAGACGGCCAGCCCGTCCGGCTCCCGCACCGTCGGGCAGGCCACGATCTGGTTGGGGAAGGCCAGGTCGTCGACCATCCGCCGGATCACGGCGAGCTGCTGGGCGTCCTTCTGGCCGAAGTAGGCCCGGGACGGCCCGACCAGGTGGAGCAGCTTGGCCACCACCGTGACCACCCCGTCGAGGTGGCCGGGCCGGTCCATGCCCTCCAGCCGCTCGGCCAGGCTGCCGCCGACCCGGAGCCGGACCTCGGGAGGCGACGGCCACATCTCCCCCTCGGCGGGCACGAAGGCCAGGTCGACGCCCTCGGCCTCGAGCACGGCCAGGTCGGCCTCGCGGTCGCGGGGGTAGCTGGCCAGGTCCTCGGCCGGCCCGAACTGGAGTGGGTTCACGAACACCGAGGCGACCACGACGTCGCTCTCGGCCCGCGCCCTGGCCAGCAGGGCCCGGTGGCCGGCGTGCAGGGCGCCCATGGTGGGCACGAAGCCGACCCCGGCGCCGCGCTGCCTGGCGGCGTCGGCGGCGGCGCGCAGCTCAGCGCTGCTCGCGACCTCGAGCACGCCGTCCCAGCCTCCGGAGCAGCTCCAGCCGCTCGTGGGACTCCTCGCCCTCGACGTGGCCGTGCAGCCCCGCCTCGACCCTGGCCCTGGCCTCCGGGTCCAGGCGGCCGGCGGCGGCCGCCCGGTCGGCGACCAGGCGGGCCAGGGCGACGTAGACGTTGATGACCTTCTGCTTACGGGCCAGGGCCTCGGTGTGCATGGCCACCGTGCGCCCGTCGCCCCGGACCCAGGGCCCGGACAGGCCGGCCTGGCCGGTGGACAGGGCCGAGTCCACGCTGGCGTGGATCAGCCCGCTCAGCAGGGCCGCGGGGTCGATCACGCCGCCGGCCCGCAGCTGGTCGGCGGCGGTGGCGGACAGGGCGGCGCAGCCGTTGGCCGCCAGCACCAGGGCGGCGTGGTAGCGGACCCGGCCCGACTCGGGCACGTCCATGGGGCGGCCGCCGAGGGCGACCACCACCTCCCGGCCCACGGCGTCGCCGGTGACTCCCCAGACCGTGCCGGGCAGGCGGCCCAGGGTGCCCTCCAGGTCGTCGTTGAAGATCTGCACGGGATGGCAGGCCGCGGTCTGGGCGCCGGCCGCGGCCGCCGGGGCGAGGAGTCCGGGGCCGTCGACCCCGGCGGTGTGGATCACCACCTGCCCGGCGGCGAACGCGCCGTCGGCGGCCAGGGCGGTGACCAGCGAGGGCAGCTCGTCGTCGGGGACGGCCAGGATCACCAGGGCGGCGCCCCTGGTTGCGTCGGTCGGGTCGGTCATGGCCAGCTCGGCCACCTCGACCCGCCGGCGGCCGCGCTCGGAGCGGGTGCCGACGGTGACCTCGACCCCGATCCGGTCGAGGAAGATGGCGAGGGCGAGGCCGACGCGGCCCGGGCCGATCACGGCGGCGGGCGAGAGCCTGCTGCTCTGCGATGGCGGCATGGAACCCCCGGTATCACCGGTATCAGACGTCACAGCCTATCTCCGGGCAACTCAGGGCGAAATACCCTGCACCGGGCAACCAGGTGCAGGGTCCTGGCGCTGGAGCGGTAGGGCTCGCGCCCGGCGACCAGCCGCTCCAGCTGGACCAGCGTGGCGAGCTCGCCCGGGTCCAGCTCGTCGTCGCCGGCGTCGGCGAACACCCCGACCCCGGAGGCGGTCACCAGCTCGAACCCGGCCTTCTCGAGCTCGGTCTCGGCCTCGGCCAGGGTCATGGCCTCGCCGCCCCTCACCGCCCGCAGGGCGGCCGCGTGGTCGCCGCGGCGGCCGGCGCGCAGGGCCAGCCAGTCGCGGTTGGCGAACCCGAGCGAGAGCACGCCGCCGGGGACGAGGACGCCGGCCAGGGAGGCGAGCAGGGCCGCCCGGTCGTCGACCCGGGTGAGCAGGTCGTGGCAGACGGCCGCCTCCTGGCCGCCGGGGCCGAGCAGGTCGGGCAGGTCGGCGGCGTCGCCCTGGACGGTGGCCACGCGGGCGGCGACCTGGCCGCCCACGTCGGCCGCCCGCTGGGCGCAGGTGGCCAGCATGGCCGCCGAGGTGTCGACCACCGTGACCCGGTAGCCGCGCCCGGCCAGGGCCACGGCCAGCTGCCCGGTGCCCCCGCCGGCATCGACCACGTCCGCCGGGGCCGGCGGCAGCGCCTCCAGCACCTGCCCGACCAGCAGCTCGAACGCGAGCCGGCTCACTAGGCCTCCAGCTCCCCGACCGGGACGACCCCGGTGATGGGGCCGAGGCGGGCCAGGGCGGCCGCGGCCAGCTCGCCGTCCGGGAAGGCGGCGAACGGGTCGGCGTCGCACAGGGGCACGAGGACGAACGCCCGCTCCCTGGCTCTCGGGTGGGGCACGGTCAGCTCGGGCGTCTCGACCGGCGGCCCGTCGTACAGCAGCAGGTCGAGGTCGGCGGTGCGCGGGCCCCAGCGCTCCTCCCGGGTCCGGCCGAGGCCGTCCTCGGTGGCCCGCAGCAGCTCCAGCAGCTCCTGCGGGCTGCGGTCGGTCTCAAGCACGGCCACCGCGTTGAGGTAGGGGCCCTGCTCGGGCCCGCCGACCGGGGCCGTCTCGTACACCCGGGACACGGC
>JBJMHP010000120.1:0-6384 GCA_045807325.1 Actinomycetes bacterium
AAGTCCCCGAGGAGGCTCACGCTGTAGGCGCTGGCCATCACCTCGTCGAAGGCCTCCAGCACGGTGTCCCACGGCGGGTTGCGATACACGTCCTGGCGAACCAGGTAGATCGGCTGAATGTCCAGCACCAACCGGGTAATCACACCGAACACCCCGAGACCGGCCGCCAGCGCCTTCAGATCGGGGTTCGCACGGTCGACGGTACGCAGCGAGCCGTCGGAGGTCACCAGGTCGACGGCGGACACGGCCGTGGACAGGATCTTGTTGCGGTCGCCGGAACCATGGGTACCGGTCGCGGTCGCGCCGGCCACCGAGATGTGGGGCAGGGAGCCGGTGTTGTGCAGCGCGTACCCCTGAGACTGCAGCTGCGCGGCCAGGACCCCGTAGCGGGTGCCGCCGGTCACCGACACTGTCATCGCGTCGGTGTCGACAGCGATGTCCGGCGGCAGCTTCGACAGCGAGATCAGCGCCCCGCCGGGGGAATCGGCAACGGCGTTGAAGGAGTGTCGCGTACCGAGCGCTTTGACCCGCCAATGTTGGGCGACCAGTTGCTGTACCTCGACGACTGAGGTGGGGTGGTGGATCGAGTCGGCGCTGTAGGTGAGATTGCCCGCCCAGTTCGTCGATGCCTCCGACACGGTCCCACCCCTCTCTGACGCATCGCCCGGCCCGCCCTGCTTGGATGATCGGCGGCACGGCGCCCCTGATTCAAGGATGATGAGGAGCAAGCCTGCCCCACCGCTATGGCCGGCTCCAGCCGTTCACGTCGCACCGTTGCTCCCGACGTCACCGTCAGTTTGAACCGCCCGACGGGTTCGGCGGAAGGTCCGGCAGCCCTCGCCGGACGGCCCCGCCCGGTCGTTCAGGGCTGGACCAGGACCTTCACGTGCTCGTCCTTGTTCTGGATCAGCTCGTGGAAGCCGCCATCGGCTTGTCGAGCTTGATCCGCTTGGTGATGAAGAACCCGACGTCGATGAGGTCGTCGGCCAGCAGCCCGATGGTCGCCGGGTGGTCGCCCAGGTAGCCGATGATCCCGGTCAGGTAGGCCTCCGAGAAGACGAGGTCGTTGAGGTGGATCTGGGTCGGGGCGCCCCAGATGGCGACGTTGACGACCGTGCCGGTGCGCTTGACGGCGTGCAGCGCAGTGGTGAGCACGGCCAGGATGCCGGCGCACTCGAAGGCCACGTCGGGCCCGAGCCCGCCCGCCTCGGCCCGGATCGCCTCGACCACGTCCTCGCGGGTGCCGTCGATCACGACCGAGGCGCCGGCCTGCTCGGCCAGCTGCTTGCGGGCCTGGGCCACTTCCACGCTGATCACCTTGGTCACCCCGGCCGCGCGGAGCATGGTGATTGTGGCCAGCCCGATCGGCCCGGCCCCGAAGACGACAGCACTCTCACCGATGCGCACGCCCGACTTGCGCACGGCGTGCAGCCCCACCGCGAGCGGCTCGACCAGGGCGCCCAGGTCGGTCGGAACCTGGCCCAGCGGCCGCACCATGGAGGCAGGGACGACGGTGTACTCGGCGAAGCCGCCCCCGCCGCCCGACAGGCCGTGGAAGCCGAGGCTGCGGCACAGGTTGGTCAGCCCGGCCCGACACTCGGCGCACTCGCCGCAGAACAGGGTCGGCTCGACCGTGACCGCGTCACCCTCGGCGAAGCCGGTCACGCCCCGGCCGACCTCGGTGACGTGGCCGGCGAACTCGTGGCCGAGCTGGACCGGGTTCCGCTCCCCGGTCAGCGGGTGGGGCACCTCGGCAGGGGTGAAGATCGGCCCTTCCAGGTACTCGTGCAGATCGGTGCCGCAGATACCGCACCAGTCGACCTTGATCTTGACGGCGCCCTCGCGGGTCTCGGGCTCGGGGAGGTCGTCGATCCGGACGTCTTCACGGGCGTGGAACCTGGCCGCCTTCATCCGTCAGCCTCTCCGTCCGGTCGCCTCCACCGCGTCCACGACGGCGTGTGGCTGCTCCATGTGGGCCATGTGCCCGGCGTCGTCGACCAGCCGCAGCTCGGCCCGACCGAGGTCCGAGGCGTCGGCCGGGGCCAGCACCCGGTCGACCCGGCCCCAGACCACGGTGACCGGGACCTCGACCGTGGCCAGCAGGGCGGCGGCGTCGATCGCCTGCTCGTCCCCGTCGAGCAGGGTCCCGAGCAACGTCTGGAGGGCCGTGTCGACCCCGTCCAGGCGCTTGTACCTGAGCAGATCGTCGACCAGCTGCCGGTTGACCTGGCCCTCGTCAGCGAACAGCTTGCCCAGGTGGGGGCGCAGCTCCCGGCGCGAGCCCGCCTCGGCGAAGCCGCGCAGGTAGGAGGCGTCGACCTGGCCGAAGCCGACCGGGGAGACCAGGGTCAGGGCGCTGACCCGGTCGGGCGCGGCCGCGGCCACGGCCGTGACCACGGCCCCACCCAGCGAGTGGCCGACCAGGTGGGCCCGCCCGACCCCGACCGCGTCCAGGAAGCCGAGGACGGTGGCGGCCAGGGTGTCCAGGCTGCCGTCACCGACGTCCTTGCCCGAGGCGCCGTGCCCGGGCAGGTCGATGGCGTGCACGGTCCGGGTCCGGGACAGGGGCTCCTGCACGAACAACCAGGAGTTCTTGTCGCCCCCGTAGCCGTGCACGAGCACCACGACCTCGTCGCCCTCGCCCATGGTGGCATACGCGATGGCCCGGCCGTCGACCTCGACGGTGGCCACCACCGGGCCCGCCGGCTCCTCGACCTCGCCCGAGGCCAGCTGCTCCTCGGCCTCGGCCACCACCTGGTCGACGTCGGCGTCGGGGACCTCGGCCGGGGCCAGCACGGCGATGGTGGCCCCGACCGGGGCCGAACTGTCGGTGCCGGCGATGATGCGCCGGACCACCCCGGCCGCGGCCGCCTCCAGCGTCCCGACGATCTTGTCGGTGTCGATCTCGGCCAGCTCGGCCCCCTCCTGGACCTCGTCGCCCTCCTCGACCAGCCACTCGGTGATCTTGCCTGAGGTCATCGACAGCCCCCATTTGGGCATCGTGACCTTGGCGATTCTGGCGTCGGCCATGGCCCGCTCAGCGCTCCCACTCGGTCACGGCCTTGGCCGCGTTGACGACCTTCTGGGCGTCCGGGATGTAGGCGTCCTCCAGCGCGTCGGAGAACGGCACCGGCGTGTGGGGCGCCGTCACCATCTGGATCGGGGCCAGCAGCGACCCGAACGCCTCCTGGGCCACGGTGGCCGAGACGTCGGTGGCCAGGTTGCAGCGCGGCGTGGCCTCGTCCACCACCACCAGCCGGCCGGTGCCCTCCACACTCTCCAGGATGGTGTCGGTGTCCAAGGGGCTGGTCGTGCGCGGGTCGATGACCTCGGCCTCCACCCCCGAGGAGGCCAGCTCCCCGGCGGCCTCCATGGCCACCGAGACCATGCGCCCGATAGCTACGATGGTCACGTCGCCGCCCTCGCGGGCCAGGTTGGCCTCGCCGAAGGGGATCGTGTAGCTCTCCTCGGGCACCTCGCCGGTGGTGTCGTACATCGCCTTGTGCTCGCAGAAGATGACCGGGTCGTCGTCACGGATCGACTGGATGAGCAGACCCTTGGCCTCGTAGGGGCTGGACGGCACGACCACCTTGAGCCCGGGGATGTGGGTGAAGATCGGGTACAGGGCCTGGGAGTGCTGGGCCGCGGCCCGCAGCCCAGCCCCGTACATGGTCCGCACGACCACCGGGGTCACGGCCTTGCCGCCGAACATGTAGCGGAACTTGGCCGCCTGGTTGAAGATCTGGTCGAAGCACACGCCCATGAAGTCGATGAACATCAGCTCCGCGACCGGGCGCAGCCCACTGGTCGCGGCCCCCACGGCCGCCCCGATGAAGGCCGACTCGGAGATCGGGGTGTCGAGCACCCGGCCGGGGAACTGGTGGTACAGGCCCTTGGTGACGCCGAGCACGCCGCCCCAGGCGTCCTCCTCGCCCGGGCTGCCGGCCCCGCCGGCGTTGTCCTCGCCCATGACCACGACCGAGGGGTCGCGCGCCATCTCCTGGGCCAGCGCCTCGTTGATCGCCTCGCGGTAGGTGATCGTCCGTGCCATCTGGCCGCCTCCTCTAGTAGCGCACATAGACGTCGGTGGTCAGGTCGGCCTCGGTCGGCTTGGGCGCCGCCTTGGCCTCGGCCACAGCCTCCTCGATGAGCCGGGCCACCTCGTTGTCGATCTCGTTCAGCTGGTGGTCGGCCAGCTGGCCGGTCTCGGTCACCCGCCCCCGGAAGCGCTTGAGGCAGTCAAGCGTCTCCCGCGCCCTGGCCACCTCGTCAGCCCGGTACCGCTGCTGGTCGCCCTCGAAGTGGCCGAAGTAGCGGGTGAACTTCACCTCGATCAGGGTCGGGCCGCCGCCCTTGCGGGCCCGGTCGATCGCCTCGCCGGCCGCCTCGTACACGGCGAAGAAGTCGAAGCCGTCCACGACCACGCCGGGCATGCCGAAGCCGGCCGCCCGGTCGGCGATGTTGTCGGCCGCCACCGACCAGGTCGACGAGGTGGCCTCGGCGTAGCCGTTGTTCTCGGCCACGAAGATGGCCGGCAGGTTCCAGACCGAGGCCAGGTTCATGGCCTCCAGGGTGGTGCCCTGGTTGCTGGCCCCGTCGCCGAAGAAGGCGACCCCGACCCCGCCGGTCCCCTTGAGCTTGGCGGCCAGGGCGGTGCCGCAGATCAGGGGCGGCCCGCCGCCAACGATGCCGTTGGCTCCGAGCATCCCCTTGGACAGGTCGGCGATGTGCATGGAGCCGCCCTTGCCGTGGCAGGAGCCGGTCGAGCGACCGTAGATCTCGGCCATCATCTCCTTGGGATCGACGCCCTTGGCGATGCAGTGGCCGTGGCCGCGGTGGGTGCTGGCGAGCGCATCGCGGTCGTCCAGGTGCACGCAGACGCCGGCCGCCGAGGCCTCCTCACCCGCGTACAGGTGCACGAAGCCGGGGATCTCGCCGGTGGCGAACTCCTCATGGACCCGCTCCTCGAACTCCCGGATCGTGCGCATCGTCCGGTAGGCCGCGAGGAGGTCGTCCGGGGTCAGCTCGTAGGCGGTGTTGCTGGGCAACGTGTCGGTCATGGTTCCCTCCCTCGGGTCTGGGCGGCTGGGACGGACCGGCGGACCTATCTCCTCGTAGGTGCGTCGTCGGGGTGGTGGGTCGGGGCTGGGGTGTCGAGCGGGCGCTGCCTGGGCTGCTCGCCGGACGCGGCCACGGCGGGGGCCTGACCCGAGAGAAGCAGGTCCCGGTCGGAGGCGATCCGCATGACCTTCGGGATGTCGACGACCAACGGCCCGGACCCGGACAGCGTCACCGAGACCGGCCGGTCCGGGCTGAACTCGATCTCGCGCTCGCCGTCGACGGCCACCGTGCCCGTCGCCACCGTGCTCAGCCGACGTTCGCCGATGGCCAGGGGGGCGACCTCGAGGATGCCGACCCGGGCCAGGACCCCGGGGGCGATCGGCGCCGTCACCCAACGCCGGGCCGGGCCGTCACCGGCCAGCCGGACCGCCACCCCGCCAGGGTGGCTCCTCGAGGTCGGATGCAGCATCGCGGCCACACTGGACAGCCCGATCGCGTGTGGCTCGGCGAAGGCGCAGTACAGCTCGCGGAGCGAATCAACGTGCCACAGCGCCCTGGCCCCGACGTGGGTCACGGTGGAGATACAGACGTCGACCAGGGCCAGCTCGCGGCGGCTGCCGGACTCGACCTCGAGCACCTTGGCCCGGTCGGTGGCCTCGGCCAGCCCGACCGCCCCGACCGCGACCAGGGCGGCCGCCGAGCCGGCCACGGTCGCCTCCCACATCTGCGGGAAGGCGTTGTTGGTGCCCGTGCTGAGCGGCACGATCGGCGTGTCGCCGAGCACCGGGGCGGCCGCCCTGATGGTTCCGTCTCCACCCAGCAGCACGATCAGGTTCGCGCCGGCGGACCGCATGCGAAGTGCCGTCTCGCGGGTGTCGTCTGCCGTGCCGGTGAGGGCGTCGAGGGCCACGAACTCAAGCTCGGGCCAGACCCGGTCGGGGTCGGCGTGGCGGCGCTCGAAGGCGCGCAGCACCCCGGCCGAGATCCCGAAGCTGTCGGTCGAGACCAGCACCCGGCCGATCCCAAGGACGCCCGCCGCGGCGACCAGCCGCAGGACCATGCTGGTCTTCTCGGCATTGGGGAAGACCGAGGCGCGCGCCACGAGCCGGCGAATGTCGCGGCCCGACATCGGGTTGGCGATGATCCCGATCGCCGCCTCGGCGGCCCCCGGCCAGCCCGGCCCGGACCGGCCGCCGAAAGCGGACCGGCCGCTCTGCGCAGGCCGGCCGTTGGCCTGGTAGTCGCCCATACCATCTCCCGGTGCGGCGTCGTGCGCTGCTACGCACCGCGACCCGCCTCAATTGGTGAGATGTCTGGTATACG
>JBJMHP010000121.1:0-11157 GCA_045807325.1 Actinomycetes bacterium
GGCTCGCGCCCCGGCGGGGCCCAGCCCATCCAGGTCCTGATCCACGACCAGACGGTGGAGCTCGCCCCGGGTCAGGAGCGCGAGATCTCGCTGGAGGGCACGCCATGACCGCCGACCCCTCGGTCGCCGAGCACGCCGCCCGGTTGGCTGAGCGGCCCGGCGAGGTCGCGCTGTGCCTGGACTTCGACGGCACCCTCAGCCCGATCGTGGACGACCCGCAGGCGGCCCGGCCGCTGCAGGGCATCATCGAGCTGCTTGAGCCCCTGGCCGCCCGGTTCGCCGCCGTCGCCCTCGTCTCGGGCCGCCCGGCCAACTACCTGGCCGAGCACGCCCCCGCGCCCGGCGTGCGCTACCTGGGGCTGTACGGCCTGCAGGAGATCCACGACGGCCAGGTCCAGGTCGACCCACGCCTGGAGGCGGCCCGGCCGGCGGTCGTGGCCGCCCACGAGGACCTCAAGACCCATCCTGTTGTCCAGGCCAGCGGCGCCTGGCTGGAGGACAAGGAGTACGCGGTCGCCATCCACACCCGCCGGGTCGCCGACCCCGATCAGTGGGCCGCGCCGATCGACCAGGCCGCCCGCGAGGTCGCCGACCGGCACGGGCTCGAGGTCGTCCCAGGCAAGCTGGTCTGGGAGCTCCGCCCAGCCGTGCCGAGCGACAAGGGCGACGCGGTCCGCCGGGTCGTCGCCGAGTCGGACGCCCGGGAGGTGGTCGTGGTCGGCGATGACCTCGGCGACTTGGCCGCCTTCGCCGCCGTGGCCGGGCTCACCGCTGAGGGCGGTGACGGGCTGCGGGTGGCGGTGCGCTCGGCCGAGGCCCCGCCAGCGCTGCTGGCCGAGGCCGACCTAGTGGTCGAGGGACCGGCCGGGGTGCTGGACTTCCTGCAGCGGCTAGCCGCCTGACCCCTGGGTTACGCGCCGCCAGGCATGGCGGAGCAGGTCGGCCCCGGACAGGCTGCCGTCGCCGCCGATCACGACCAGCCGGTCGATGCCCCGCTGGACCAGGTGGTGGGCGGCGCGGCGCCGGCCCTCGCGCTCGCGGAACGCCAGCGAGCGGGCGGTGCCGATCACCGTCCCGCCACGGTCCAGGATGCCGCTGACGTCGTCCCAGGTCACCGGGCGGATGCGGTCGCCGCCGTCGACCAGGCCCTGCCAGCCCTCGTAGACGGCGAAGATCTCCGCGCCACGGTTGATGGCGGTGCGGACCACGGCCCGGACGGCCGGGTTCATGCCCGGGGCGTCGCCGCCACTGGTCAGCACGGCGAGCCTCGGGCCCGGCGGCGGGCTGTCGGTCAGCCTCCTCCGCCCGCCTTGCGCGCCATCACCGCGACCACGTCGTCATAGAGCGGGTCGGCCGGGGTCAGGCCGCAGATCCGCTCGGTCGCCTCGGCCGCGGTCAGGGTCCGCAGCAGCTGTTGCAGCTCCACGCTCTGGGGGTCGTCGGGGACGTCGAAGGACAGCGCGGCCGCCACGGTGGCCAGCAGGTGCTGGGGGCGGATGCCCCGCTCGGCCAGCTCGGCCGCCGGTCCGATGAGCCGCTCGGACCGCGACAGCTTGCGCAGCGGCTGCCGGCCGACCCGGTCCACGGTGTCGGGGAGGTACGGGTTGGCGAACCGTTGGAGGATCTTGTCCACATACGCCTGCTGGGCCTCGGCGGTGAAGTCGTGCTTGGCCATCAGCAGCTGCCTGGTCTCGTCCAGCACGCCGGTGACCGCGGCCCGGACGGTGTCGTCGGCCAGGGCGTCGCTGAGCTTCTTGATGCCCCGGGCGAAGCCGTGGTACGCGGTGGCGGCGTGGCCGGTGTTGACCGTGAACAGCTTGCGCTCGATGTACGGGGCCAGGTCGTCGACCCAGGTGGCGTCCGGGATCGACGGCTCGTCACCGCCGAACGGTGGGCGTTCGATGGCCCACTCGAAGTAGGTCTCGACGGTGACGTCCAGGCCGTCGGTCGACTGGGCGGGCACGATGCGGTCGACGGCGGTGTTGGCGAAGACGGCCCTGGCCGCCACCGCCGGCCACTCGTCCTCGGGCACGGCGGCGCGGATGTGCTCGGCCAGCACGTTGGTCGCGTTGATGGCGTTCTCGCAGGCCATGAGGGCCAGGGGAGCCGTGCCGTCGGCCCGCTGGCGGAGCCCGGCGGCGATCACCGGGGCGACGAACTTCAGGACCGTCGGGCCAACCGCGGTGGTCACGATGTCGGCCGAGGCGATCTCGGCCACGGCGGCCGGCTCGTCGCCGCGGCTGTTGATCGCCCGGTAGTTGTCGACCCGCTCCTCGCGCGACTCGAGGCCGACCTCCTTGACCAGGTAGCTGGGCGTGCGGTTGAGGGCGTCGATGAGCTCGTCGACGACGTCGACGAACACCACCTGGTAGCCGGCCCGGTGCAGGAGCAGCCCGACGAACCCGCGGCCGATGTTCCCGGCGCCGAAGTGGACGGCGGCCCCGCTCATTCGTTGACGGCGTTCAGGAGGTCGTAGATCTCCTGCGCCGACCCGGCGGCGACCAGCTTGTCGACCTCGTCGGTGTCGGAGAAGACGATGGCGATCCGGCTCAGGATGTCCATGTGGCCGCCCTGGTAGCCGGCGATCCCGAGGGCGAACAGGACCTCGTTGCCGTCCCAGTCGATCGGCTCGGGGTAGCGGACCACCGACAGGGCCGACCGCTTGATCGACTCCTTGGACTCGTTGGTGCCGTGCGGGATGGCCAGGTAGTTCCCCATGTAGGTGGAGACCGACCGCTCCCGCTCGAACATCGAGTCGATGTAGGCGGGCGTGACCGCGTCGACGTCGACCAGGATCTCACCGGTCTCCCGGATGGCGTCGTCCTTGCTCCGGGCCGTTCCTGGCATTCTGATCTGGGACAGCGTCAGGACATCACTCATGCGAGCGAGCTCCTTGGTCGGTAGGAAACGGTCCCCGTGGCTCAGCTCGGCGCGCCGGTGTCCTGCGGAGCGTTGGTGTGCTGCACCTCTTCCACGATGGAGTCGTACTTGGGGCTGTTCATGAAGTTGCTGACCGAGACGTGCTGGGCGCTCGGGGTCCGGTCCCTGGCCCGCAGGGTCAGGTCCTGATGGGTCACGACCAGGTCATAGCTGTCGTCCAGGTTGGCGATGGCCACATTGACCACGCTGACGTCCTCGAAGCCGGCCTTCTTGAGCTTGTTGCGCAGCACCGAGGCCCCCATGGCGCTGGAGCCCATGCCGGCGTCACAGGCGAACACGATCTTGCGGATCGGCTCGACCCGCTCGGTCCGGGCCTGGGCCTCGTCGTCCTCCAGCTGGGTCAGCACACTGGAGATCGAGCTCTCCTTGCCCTTGAGGCCCTCCATCTGGGCGGTCGCGGCGGCCAGGTCGCCCTCCTCGTCGCGCCGGCGGCTGGCCCGCAGGATGATCGAGCCGATGATGAACGACGTCGTGGCGGCGAACAGGACCGAGAGGGTGACCCCGACCAGGCTGTTGCCGGGGGTCTGGGCGTAGACGGCGATGATGGACCCGGGAGCCGCCGGCGCCCGCAGCCCGGCACCGAAGACCACCAGGGTGAAGATGCCGACCATGCCGCCGGCGATCGTGGCCAACAGGGTGAGGGGCTTGAGTAGCACATAGGGGAAGTAGATCTCGTGGATGCCGCCGAAGAACTGGATGATGAACGCCGCCGGGGCGGTGTTCCTGGCCAGCCCGGTGCCGAAGATGGCATAGGCCAGCAGCAGCCCGGCCCCCGGCCCCGGGTTGGCCTCCAGCAGGAACAGGATCGACTTGCCGTTCTGGGTCGCCTGCTGGATGCCCAGCGGGGTCAGCACCCCGTGGTTGACGGCGTTGTTCAGGAACAGCACCTTGGCCGGCTCGATGATCAGGCTGGCCAGCGGGAGCAGGCCGTGGTCGACCAGGAAGTCGACGCCGTGCCCGGCCGCCTTGGAGAGGCCCTCGATGGGCGGCCCGAACACGAGATACCCGACGACGGCCAGGATCGCGGCCAGGATGCCGGCGGAGAAGTTGTTGACCAGCATCTCGAAGCCGGGCTTGATCTTGCCTTCCCACAGCTTGTCGATGTGCTTCATGCACCAGGCGGCGAACGGCCCCATGATCATCGCGCCGAGGAACATCGGGATGTCGGTGCCCATGATCACGCCCATGGTGGCCACCGCCGCGACCACGCCGCCCCGCACCCCGTAGACCATCCGGCCGCCCGTGTTGGCGATCAGCAGCGGCAGCATGAACCGGATAATCGCCTGGACAAGGCCAAGGGTGATGGGAGCCCCGGTGGCGTCCTTCCCGAAGCCGCCGATCCCCTCGATCGGGAACGGGCCCTTCTCGATGAACAACGCGGTGATGATTCCCCAGGCGATGAACGCCGCGATGTTCGGCATGATCATGCCAGAGAGGAAGGTGCCGAACTTCTGCACGGCCACCCGTGCGCTGTTCGCCCGACTGGCTGGTGCCTCGGCGTTCACGGCCATGCTGTGCCTCCATGCCGAGCGGCGCGCACGCCCGTCGACGTGCTCTCACCGCGCTCCGTCGCGACAGGTCGACTGCCGCGCCTATCGTACGGTTTGCTCAGGCTTCCGGTCCAGCGTCGCACTGACGGGCTCTGCGGCCGACCATGCCGGCCCGCAGCGGTAGCAGCGGTGACGCGGTCGCAGCCGTCGGCTCGAGGCGGCCTCCGTCCACCCGATCAAGCTCCCGTCACCTGATCGACGGATACGCCGGTGTCGAGCCTACCGCGACCTCCAACCACCCGACGCCGGTCCCCGCTGCTCGTGCTCTGAGCCGACCGGGTAGCCTGGCCGCTTCAGCGTCCACCGGTAGGAGCCCGGCCCAGTGCAGCACCTCGGCCCCAACGCCTTCGGCGAGACCCTCGAGCCCGGCCGGGTCGGCGACTGCTACCTCGGCCTGCTCCTGGCTCCACCCCGGCCCGCGAACCCGAGGCCGGCACCGTGCTCATCGTCGCCTTGGCCACGCTGCTGCATCCCAGCGTCCCCCAGCCGGCCGGTAGCCTAATCTACGAGTTTCTCACCGGCCATCCCGAGCGGCAGCCCGGCGAGCTGGTCTTCCTGGCCGACCTCACCTGTGAGCTGCGCGCCTTGGCCTACGGCACCTGGGCCACGTAGGTGTCGACCTGGTGGTGATCGCTCACGCCCTCGTCGGCTGCTGGCAGGACGGCCACCTCGTCGGCTTGCAGTTCGACGAGCTTGACTTCGAGGAGGCCCGCTCCCTCCAACAGCCCGCCGTGACCTAATGTGCGCAGCCAGCTCCGCGCCCGACTGACCGTCCGGCTGCACCGCGCCTATCGGCGGTGGCTGCACCCGACCAGCGGTCGCCACCCCGACGACCGCTTCCTCTAACGTCACGGTACTGCCTGCCCGGCCGTGGCGAACGGCTGTCCGCAACCCGTCCGACCGCAACCATGGTGCCGGCCAGCTTGGTCAGGTCATTGGGCGCCTCGCCACCCTGCACGTTCGACTGCACCAGAGTCTCCAGCTCGCGCGCCCATCGCAGTATGGCTCCACGTGCGATGATCCCTGTTCCAGGGCTGCGGGCAGGATCTGGTGACCCTTGTGCCGCAGCTGTCCCAGACGGTCCTGCCAGCGCCGCTCGTACTCTTGCCAGAGCGCCTGAGTTGTCTCGCGCCCGTGGGGCTGCGCCACGTGCACCAACTGCGCCAACGCGTAGGGTTGCACGTTGCGGAGCTCGTAGTATGACCGGTCATCCGTGCTGCCGATATCGAAGATCCGAACCAGTTGTGGTGGCCCTGCGCCTCCGGGTCGGCCGACCAGCGCTCCATGGTGTCCAGGTCGGCGCGGCGGACCGGCCGGAGGCGCAGGGCCACCGGTGCCCTACTTGGAGGCCGCGGTGGCCCCGCCCAGGGCGGCCTGGCCGGCGGCCAGGCGGGCCGTGGGCACCCGGAACGGGGAGCAGGACACATAGTCCAGGCCGAGGGTGTGGCAGAACCGCACCGAGTCTGGGTCGCCGCCGTGCTCGCCGCAGATCCCCAGCTTGAGGTCGGAGCGGGTCTGGCGGCCCTCCTCGGAGGCGATCCGCATCAGCCGCCCCACCCCGGGCTGGTCGATGGTCACGAACGGGTTGGCCGGGACCAGCTTGCGCTCCTCGTACAGGCCGAGGAACTTGCCGATGTCGTCGCGGGAGAACCCGAACGCGGTCTGGGTGAGGTCGTTGGTGCCGTAGGAGAAGAACTCGGCCACCTCGGCGATCTCGCCCGCGACCAGGGCGGCCCGGGGCAGCTCGATCATGGTCCCCCACAGCACCTGCAGCTCCTGGCCCTGCTGCTCGAGGGTCTGGCGGGCCACCGGCTCCAGCTCCTCGCGCAGCTGGGCCAGCTCCTCGCGGGTCGCGGCCAGCGGGATCATGATCTCCACGATCGGGTCGCCGCCGTCGGCCTTGACCTTGGCCGCGGCCTCGATGATGGCCCGGACCTGCATGGCGTACAGCCCGGGCTTGAGGATCCCCAGGCGCACCCCGCGCAGCCCCAGCATCGGGTTGGCCTCGTGCAGGTCGTTGACCTTGGCCAGCATCTCGGTGGCCTCATCCAGGGCCATGGCCTCGTCGCCGCCGACCTCGACCTCGGACCGGCCCTGCTCCTTGGCCAGGGCGACGGCCACGGCCAGCTCCACCTGGTCGGGGAGGAACTCGTGCAGGGGCGGGTCGAGCAGGCGCACGGTGACCGGCTTGCCGTCCATGGCCTGGAAGATGCCGACGAAGTCGTCGCGCTGGAGCGGCAGCAGGGTGTCGTAGGCGGCCTGCTCGTCGGCGGCCGAGTCGGCGAAGATCATGGTCCGGACCGCGGCCACCCGCTCCTCGCCGAGGAACATGTGCTCGGTGCGGCACAGCCCGATCCCCTCGGCGCCGCGTTCGATGGCGTTGGCCGACTGGCCGGGGGTGTCGGCGTTGGCCCGCACCTTGAGCCGCCGGACCTCGTCGGCGTGGCGCATGAACCGCTCGTAGGCCTGCCAGATCTTCTGCTTGCGGGCCTCGGGGTCGCCGGAGCGGGCCCGCTCGATGGGCGAGTCGGCCAGCTCGAGCTGGCCGGCGTAGACCTTGCCGGTGAAGCCGTCGATGGTGACGAACTCGCCCTCGGCCACGGTCGTGCCGCCGACGGTGAACTTCTTGCCCTGGCGGTCGACCCGGATGGCGTCGGCGCCGCAGACGGCCGGGATGCCCTCGCCCCGGGCGACCACGGCGGCGTGGCTGTTGGTCCCGCCGGCCGAGGTGAGGATGCCCTGGGAGCGGATCATGCCGTGGTAGTCGTCGGGGGTGGTCTCGCGCCGGACCAGGATCACCGGCTCGCCCCGCTCGGCCCATTCCTGGGCCTCGTCGGCGCTGAACACGGCCTTGCCGACGGCCGCCCCCGGGGAGGCGTTCAGCCCGGTGGCGATCGGGTCGCCCCCGGCGCCCTCGGCGATGACCTTCTTGAACAGCTCCTCGAGCCGGTTGGCGTCCAGGCGCAGCATGGCCGTGTCGATGTCGATCAGGCCCTCGTCGAGCATGTCGTGGGCCATGATCCACTCGGCGAAGGCGGTGCGCTTGCCGATCCGGGTCTGGAGCAGCCACAGCTTGCCCTGCTCGACGGTGAACTCGATGTCGCACATGTCGCGGTAGTGGCCCTCCAGGGTCCGCATGTGCCCCTGGAGCTCCTCCCAGGCCCGCGGCTGGACCTCGCCCATCTCCTCCAGCTTCATGGTGTTGCGGATCCCCGAGACCACGTCCTCGCCCTGGGCGTTGACCAGGTAGTCGCCGTAGGGGTGGGGGTCGCCGTTGGCCGGGTTGCGGGTGAAGGCGACCCCGGTGCCGGAGTCGTCGCCCTTGTTGCCGAACACCATGGCCTGGATGTTGACGGCCGTGCCGAGCGAGTCGTCGATCTTGTTCTTGCGTCGGTAGTCGACCGCCCGACGGTTGTCCCAGGAGCCGAACACGGCCTCGATGCCACCGGTGAGCTGCTCGCGGGGGTCCTGGGGGAACTCACGGCCGGTGTCGTCGGCGATGATCTGCTTGAACTCCTCGACCAGCCGGCGGAGGTCGCCCTCGTCCAGCTCCACGTCGTTGCGGACGCCCTTGGCCTCCTTGGCGTGCTCGAGTGCCTCCTCGAAGCGGTCGCCCTCCACGCCCATGACCGTCTTGCCGTACATCTGCAGCAACCGCCGGTAGGAGTCCCAGGCGAACCGCTCCGAGCCGGTCTGCTTGGTCAGGCCCTCGACGCTCTGGTCGTTGAGGCCCAGGTTGAGGACCGTGTCCATCATGCCCGGCATCGAGAAGGGGGCGCCCGAGCGGACCGAGACCAGCAGCGGGTCGGCCGGGTCGCCCAGGCGGCGGCCCATGTTCTGCTCCAGCCGCTCCAGGTGCTGGGCGACCTCGTCCAGCATGCCCTCCGGGAACTGCTTGCCCGCCGACCGGTAGGCGTTGCAGGCCTCACAGGTGGCCGTGAACCCGTGGGGCACTGGCAGGCCCATGTTGGTCATCTCGGCGAGGTTGGCCCCCTTCCCGCCGAGCAGGTACTTCATGTCCTTGTTGCCCTCTTCGAAGTCGTACACGTACTTGTCGGCCATGGCGGCGCAGCCTCCTCGCGCGGGGTTGAGCACAGCGTAGCCGTATCCGGCCGCACAATGAATGGATGAGGTGGGATCGGTGAGCCCGCGGCGGCGGCTGGTGGTCGCGCTGGCGGTGGCCGTGGTCCTGGCCGGGGTCGCGGGCCTGGCCGTGGCGGCCGGGGTGGGCCGGCCGGGCGGGCAGGCCGAGCCGTTGGGAGGGGACGAGACGCCGGTGCTGGTGGTGCCCGGCTACAACGGCACCGCGGCGTCGGTGGGGACCCTGGCGGCCCGGCTGCGGGCGGCCGGCCGCCAGGTGGTGGTGGTCGACCTGCCCGACCGGGGCACCGGCGACCTGCGCGCCTCGGCTCGGACGCTGGGGGCGGCGGTGGAGCGGACCGGGGCGGCCCGGGTCGACCTGGTCGGCTACTCGGCCGGCGGAGTGGTGATCCGGTTGTGGCTGGCCGACCCCGGGCGGGCGCTGCGGGCCCGCCGGGTGGTGCTGCTGGGCACGCCCAACCACGGCACCGAGCTGGCCGGGGCGGCGGCCGCCCTCGGCCCCGGCCTGTGCGGCAGCATCTGCCAGCTCGCTCCCGGCTCCGCGGTGCTGGCCGAGGTCAACCGGGGCGACGAGACCCCGCCCGGGCCGCGGTTCTTCAGCATCTGGACGGCCCAGGACCAGACCGTCGTCCCGCCGGCCACGGCCGTCCTGGACGGCGCGGCCAACATCCGGGTCCAGGACGTCTGCCCCTCGGCCAGCCTCGGCCACGGCGACCTGGTCACCAGCTCCCTCGCCCTCGGCCTGGTGCTGGAGGCCCTGCAGGGGACCCTCCCCGACCCACCCGGCGCCGCCGACTGCGCCGCCCTCCGCGCCACCGGCGCCGCCGTCGCCGGCACCCCGGGCTAGGGTCGGCCGGCGAGCCACTCCTCGACGAGGCGGTCGAGCTCGTAGTCGGCCCGGGCGATGCGCAGGCCGGCGCAGCGGAGGGCCTCCCAGGCCGGGCCGACGGCGGCGGCCGCGTCGGCGCGGCCCTGGCGGGCGTGCTCCAGGGCCCGCCAGTCGGCCCCGCCCCGCGCCGCCAGCAGCCCGTCCAGGGCCACCTTGGCCAGCTCGGTGGCGTGGATGAGGTCGAGCTCGGCCTGGCCGTTGGCGGTCCGGGCCTGCTCGATGGCGCCTCTGGCCTCGGTGGTGCGCTTGGCGAAGGCCCGGTGGGCCGACTCGTCCGGGTCGGGACGGCCGGCCTCGGCCACGGCCGCCTCCAGGGCCCGGATCCGCTGCTCGGCCCGCTCCACGGCCAGCCGGCACTCCCGCACCCACTGCTCGTCGGCGCCGCGCCGGGCCTTGACCGCCTCGGCCAGGCCGGGTGTCTTCCTGGGGGCCGGCTCGCCCTCCCGGGCGCCCTCCTCGGCGCCGCCGTCCTGGTCGCCGTCGCCCGGCCCGGACTCGTCCTCGGCCGCCCGCTCCAGCTTCTCCTTGACGGTGGCGTCGGGCAGCGGCTCCACGTCGCGGACGTTGGCCAGCGCCCTGGCCAGGCTGGCCTCGGCCGCCTGGAGGGTCGCCCTGGCCGCCTGCCGGTCGGCCCGGGCCAGCTTGAGCTCGGCCCGGAGCAGCTCGATGGGCAGCACGTCCAGCCGCATCGACGCCTCCACCAGGGCTTCCTCGTCGCTGCCCTTGGCCAGCTCGGCCAGGCGCAGGGCCAGCATGGCCCGCTCGTCCTTCAACGCCTTGACGGCCGTCCTGGCCGCCTGCAGGCGCTCGTAGGGGTCTGGTGGCACCGGTACCGACCTCCTCGTGCGGCCGGGGGGGCCGCCTGATCGCGTCCTTGATGCCTGCTCCTGGGGCGAATTGTCAACTCCGGCCCGTCTTGACGGGCCTCGCCGGCGCCGCTTTGATGGCCGTCATGAGCGACATCACCGTGCTCGGCCTGGACAACGTGCTCCTGGACGTCGGCGACCTGGAGGCGGCCAAGGGCTTCTACGGCGGCCGGCTCGGCCTGGGTGTGAAGTTCGACTTTCCCGACGCCGGGGTGGCCGGCTTCCGGCTCGGCGACGAGGAGGCCGGCCTGGTCGTTCGGGCCGGCGACGTGGCCCCGGGGCCGCCCCGGTCCTCGCCGCGGCTGTGGCTGGAGGTGCCGGACGCCAGGGCGGCCGGCAAGGCCCTTGCCGAGGCTGGGGTGGCCCTGCTGGGCGAGCCCCGCGAGCTGCGCACCGGCTGGCTGGTCGAGGTCGCCGACCCCTGGGGCAACGTGGTCGGCCTCACCGACTACCTCCTGGCCCCCGAACGGGCCCGCCAGCGCGAGGACGGCCACCCGCCGCGTTGACAGGCCCGGCCCGGCCGGGCAGGCTGCGCCCGTGACCAGGACGCTGCTTGCGGGCGGGCGGGTGTTCGACGGCACCGGCAGCCCCCCAGCCGAGGCCGACGTGGTCGTCGAGGACGGCCGCATCCTCGAGGTCGGGCCCGGCCTGGACGGCGACGAGACCGTCGACGTCGGCGGCCGCCACCTGCTGCCGGGCCTGTTCGACTGCCACACCCACGTCACCCTCTCCAACGTCAGCCTGCTCGCCAGCCTCCAGACGCCGTTCTCCTACCGGTTCTTCGAGACCGTTCAGAACCTGGCGGCGACCC
>JBJMHP010000122.1:0-9854 GCA_045807325.1 Actinomycetes bacterium
CGGCAGCGGCGTGCCGCGGGAGCTGCGGGCCACCCTGTTCGAGCCGTTCCGCCGGGGACCGGGGGCGGCCGCCCCCGCCCCCGGGGTCGGCCTCGGCCTCTCGGGGGTGGCCCGGTTCGCCGAGCTGCACGGCGGGCGGGCCTGGGTGCAGGACCGCCCCGGCGGCGGCGCGTCGTTCCAGGGCCTGCTCCCGGACTCCCCCGAACCGGTCGACGTCGGCGGCCGCGCCTGAGCCGGACGGGGCCCGCTGGCCGCGCTGGCGCCGGAGGTCAGCGGGTCAGGACCGCCGGCTCCTCCTGCGCCAGCTGGTCGAGGCCGACGTCCTCGGTGCGGGACAGGCCGCTCGGCCACCAGATCCGCCGGCCGACGTCGAGGTTCAGCGCCGTGACCAGCACCGAGCGGACCACGAAGGTGTCGAGCAGCACCCCGAAGGCGACCGCGAAGCCGATCTCGGTGACGAACACCAGCGGCAGGGTGCCGAGGGCGGCGAAGGTGCCCGCCAGCACCACGCCCGCCGAGGTGATCACCCCGCCGGTGGCGGCCAGGCCGATCAGGGCGCCCCGCCTGGTCCCGTGGCGCAGGCTCTCCTCGCGGACCCGGGTCATGAGGAAGATGTTGTAGTCGGTGCCCAGGGCGACCAGGAACACGAAGGTCCACAGGGGGAACGAGGGGTCGGCGCCGGCGAACCCGAAGACGTGGTCGAAGACCAGGGTGCTCACCCCCAGCGCGGCCCCGAACGACAGCACCACGGTGGCCACCAGCAGCAGCGGGGCCACAACCGCCCGCAGCAGCAGGCCCAGGATGATGGTCACCACGACCAGCACCAGCGGCACCACCAGGTTCCGGTCGTGGCGGGAGGCGCGCAGGATGTCGAGGTTGACGGCGCTGCCCCCGCCGACCTTGGCGTCGGCGCCGGGTATGGCATGCACGCTGGCCCGGAGCCGGTCGACCAGGTCATAGGAGGCCTGGCTGTCGGCGCTGCTGGTCAGCGTCCCCTCCAGGTAGGCATAGCCGTCCTTGACCACCGGGCGGGTGACGGCCGTCACCCCCGCGGTCCCGGCGAGGGTGGACTGGAGCTGGCCGGCGGCCTCGGCCCGGCCGACGACCTGGACCGGGTTGCCGGCGCCGGCCGCGAAGTGGCGCGCCAGCGCCGCCTCGCCGGTCACCGCCTCGGGCTTGGTGCGGAAGGAGTCCTTGCTCTGCAGGCCGTTGGCGTCAAGGCCGGTGATCCCCAGGGCCAGCAGCCCGAGCACCACGGCGGTCACGACCCACACGACCCGGGGCCGGCGGGCCACCCGCTGGCCGATCCGCGCCCACAGGCCCCGCTCGGTCGGCTCGGCGGACCCGACGGTGGGCCGCAGCGGCCAGAACATCCAGCGGCCGAAGATGACCAGCAACGCCGGCAGCAGGGTGATCATGACGCACAGGCCGACGGCGACGCCGATGGCCATCACCGGGCCCAGGCTCCTGGTCGAGGCGAGCTCGGCCACCAGCAGGCACAGCAGGCTCAGGATCACCGTGGCGCCGCTGGCGATGATCGCCGGCGCGGCCCGGCCCAGGGCCACCGCCATGGCCTCGTGCCGGTCGGCGTGGCGGCGCAGCTCCTCCCGGTAGCGGGCGGTCAACAACAACGCGTAGTCGGTCCCGGCCCCGAAGACGAGCACGGTCAGGATGAACGCGCTCTGGCCGTTGACGGTCAGGCCGCCGTTCCTGGCCAGCTGGTAGATGACCGCCTGGGCGGCCGTGAGGGCCACGAACACGCAGCTCAGGGGGAGCAGCCACAGCACCGGGCTGCGGTAGGTGACCAGCAGGATGACGATCACGATCGCGGCCGTGATGTACAGCAGCGTGGAGTCGAACCCGGAGAACACGTTGGCGAAGTCGGCGAAGTAGCCGGCCGGCCCGGTCACATACACCCCGAGCCCGCCGGTGTCGGCCTGGGCGATGGAACGCAGCTCCTCGATCCTGGGGGTGAGCTCCTCCCAGCCGTTGCCCTCCTCGGCCACCCGGATCGGCACGACCACCTGGAGGGCCCGGCCGTCCTTGGCCGGGATCGGACCCAGGATCTTGCCGGTGACGTCCTTGACGCCGGCGAACCGCTTGGCGTCGGCGGCGACCTTGGCCCGATCGGCCGGGGTGATCGCCCCATCGGGGCGTTCGTAGACCACCAGCGCCGGGAAGATGTCGTTGGGCACGAAGCGCTTGGACAGCTCGACCACCTGGGTCGACTCGGCGTTGTGGGGCAGCCAGGCCGAGCTGTCGTTCTGCTGGGCGCTGTTCAGCTTGCCGGCCATCGGGCCGGCGACCGCGAACACCCCGATCCAGAACGCCAGGACCATCCACTTGGTCCAGCGTCCACATGGAAGCCGTGCGATCCGTCGTGCTCCGCTCATGACACCCCCGGGCTGGTTCAGCACACACCGCCGACCACCATCCACCGGTGGCGCCAGCAGGTCAACCGAAATGGTGGTGAACAGCTATAGCACGGCCCCCCGACAGCCGGCCCCGCTCAGCCCTCGGCCGGGCTCCTGGCCGGGCCGCCGTTGTGGTCGACGGCCGGGGCGCCGGGCATCGAGGGCAGCCGCAGCCCGTGGGTGATGTCGAGGAGCCCCCGGCGGACCAGCACCCGCTTGGCCGCCGTGGTCACCCGTGCCACCTGGTCGGCCCAGTCGGGCTGGTCCTCCCCGATCGAGGCGACCGCGTCCCCGGCCTGGGGTGGCTCCGGCGGCGTCCCGCGCCACCATTCGCTGATCGGCCGCCGGCCGCCCCGGGAGCGCCGCCGGCTGTAGGCGGCCAGATGCTGCTCGAAGCCGTGCTGGGCGGCGTCGCCGATGGCGACCTGGTAGCGCCAGAACAGCAGCGCCGACTGCTCGGCCGCGAACAGCTGGGGGATGAGCACGGCCAGCTCCTCGCTCAGCTGCTGGACGGCCGCCTGGGCGGCCGCCTCACGGGCCCGCGCCTTGCGAAGGGATCGGCGGCTGCGGCGCCGCTGGCGCCGTTGCCGCAGCCAGCCGGCGGCCGACCGCCATCGGGACGCAACGGCGGCCTCGGCCCCCTGCGGGGTCGCCGCATAGGAGGCCGCCGTGGCCAGCCCGAGCAGGGCCAGTCCCAGCGCCGCCCGGCCGGCCGTGCTCCCGAGCTGGCCGACCGCCAGAGTCAGGATCACGCCACAGACGAGGGCGCCGCCGGCGACACCCAGCTCCAGCCGGCGCCGCCGCCCGGGATCGGACGCTCCCTCGATGGGGGCGGCGAGCCGGTGGAGGCCGCGGGCGGCGAGCTGGGCGGCGACGACGGAGCCGCCCGCCGCCGCCGCGGCGAGCAGCCCGACGCCAAGGGGACCGATGTTGGTGTCGCGGGCGGCCGTGTAGGCCAGCACCGCCTGGCCGCCGGCGACGACGGTCAGGATGGCCGCCTCCGACCAGGGGCCGAGCAGGGACGGCCGGGCCGGCGGGGCTCCCGTTGTCGCCGGTTCGGCGCCGGCGCTGGCGGCGGCCGCGACCGAACGGTGGCCGGCCGCCCGCCGCAACGCCTGCTCGGCCTGGGTCAGGCGGCTGTCGACCAGCATGACCTGGCTGGCCACGGCCGTCACCCTCGGCAGCTCCCGCCGGGCCTGGAAGACCAGGCGGGCCCGCTCCTGCGACCCGACAAAGCGCTGCACGGGCAGCGGACGGCCAGGCTCCCAGGACAGGCCCGCCCTGACCGCCGCCCTGGCGGTCGCCCGCAGCGCCCGGGGGCTGGTCGGGCTGTTGCGCGACTCGACCTCGAGATAGCCCTGGGGCGGCACCTCCCACCATGGCGGCCGACGCCGCCCGGCCGAGAGCCGACGCGGACGCCAGCCCAGACGCCGTGCCGGGCGCGCCGGCGCGCTCCCGTCGGACTCGGGACCGGTGTCTAGAGCTGCTACTGGGGTTGGGTTCGATCTCTCGGCCATCGCCTCACCCCACCTGGGCGCCGTGTCAGCGGCTTAACTTAACCGACCTCGGGCCTGTGCACCCGGGATCTGCGCAAAAAGGCAGGGCGGCTAACGGTTGTCTGCCGCGGAGCTGCGCTGGGCCTCCCCGGCAAGCCAGCCTTGCACGATGGCCTGCCGATAGCGCGTCTGCCGACCGATCTCCACATGCGGCGGCCCCGATCCCTCCAGCCGTAGCCGGCGCAGTGTCGTCTCGGACAGCTGCAGGATCGCGGCGGCCTCCTCCTCGGTCAACAGGCCCTCGTCCTCCCCCATCGGCCCGCTGGTCATGCTCACCCCCGTCCCAAACGTCCTCCGCCCCGACTGCTCCCCGGAGCCCCAGGCCAAACCCCGGAACGGGAGCTGCTGGTCTCGGCGCCGGCCAAGGCGATTTCGGCAGGAAGGCCGGGCTGGCCGCGGCGCGCGCCTCGCCGGCGACCTCCAGGCCCGCCTCCGCTGGTACAACGACGGCCTCCTGCTACGCAAGGCCCCGCCCGGTCAGGCCGCCGGGAGCTGCACCACCGACAGGATGTTCCCCTCCGGGTCCTTGAACCAGGCCCCTTTGATGCCGCCGAGGTCGGCGATGCCGTCGACCGTCTTGAGCCCGGGCAGGTCGTAGTCCTCGAAGGTCACGCCCCTGCCCCGCAGGTCGGCCACGGTCGCCTCGACGTCGCGGACCATGAACGCGCCCAGGGTGTGCTGGGCCGTGCCGGCGAACTCGGTCGGGTAGAGGCTGAAGTAGGCGTCCCCGGACCGGTAGATGATGCCTCCCGGGTCCTCCGTCACAACCTGGGCGCCGAGGACGTCCTCGTAGAACCTCCTGGTGCCGTCCAGGTCCTTGGCCGGGATCGTCGCCCCGAACGACCATTCGGCCGGTGTCGGCATGGTCATCTGCCCCCCTCCTTCCTTCGGGCGCCCACGCGCCCGAGGCGTCGACGTCCCGCCCATTCTCTTCCATCCCGTGGCGCCGCGCTCGGGGCGCCCAGCGAGGTCGCCCCGAGGTTCACCGACAACGTCAGGCCGTCAGCGGGCGGTCGGCGTCTGGGTGAGGCTCGTCCACCCGGCGGCCCGAATCGTCGCCAGCATGGCGCGGATGTCGTCGTAGGCGCCGTCGTCCACCGCGGCGAAGCGCTCGATGAAGCCCTGGGCAAGCATTGGTCGCGCCGACGGGTCGTCGCCGAGGCTGACCAGCAGCTCCCGGACCTCGCGCTTCCATGCATCCGGGAGGCGGCTGGCGGCCACCACCGGCTGAATCGTGGACGGGCCGAAGGACCCGACGACCCGCAGGTCGGCGAGCCCCGGGTGGTCGCGGCGCTCCACCGCCAGAACCTGGGAGTCGATCGCCGCGGCGTCCACGGCGCCGGCGTGGACCAGGCGGATGGCCCGCTGGTGGAAGCCGGCCTCGACCACCCGGCCGAGGAAGCCGGGACGGGCGCCCATGCGGACCAGGCCGTAGAGGGTCACGGTGTGGCCAGAATGGGACGCCGGCTCGTTGTAGGCCAAGGAGCAGCCGCGCAGCTCCTCCAGGCAGGTGATGCGGCTGTCGTGGCGGACGACCACATCGGAGTAGTAGACGGGCCGGCCACCGTAACGCTCACCGGCCAGCACCGGAGCGGCCAGCGGCTCCACCGGAGGCGGGTGGCGGTCGGCCAGCCAGACATAGGGCAGCCCACAGATCACCCCGAGGTCGGCTTCGCCTCGTTCGAACTGGTCGAAGGAGGTCCCGACGACCAGCTCGACCGGACGCCCGAGACGGTCCCCGATCCGCTCGGCCAGGGACCGGTAGACGGGCAGCATGTTGGGGGCCAGGAAGGTCGCGAACCGCAGTCGGCCATCGCCGCGAGCGACGGTCATCGCCTCGCCGCCGACGGGAGCGTCTCGTACATGCGGATGGCCACGACCAGACCGGAGGCGGCGGTGAGGGCGGCGACAACCCAGACCGCGGCCACCAGGCCGGCGAGGTCGGCCACCAGGCCGGCGAGCAGCGCCCCCACGGCGAAGCCGGCGTCGCGCCACAACCGGTAGATCCCGACCGCGGTGGCCCGCCAGCTGGGGTGGGCGACGTCGCCGATCGCGGCCAGCAGGGTCGGGTAGACCATGGCGGTGCCGATCCCGAGCAGCACCGCGGTGGCCGCCCACGGAAGGAAGCCGCCGGCCAGGGCGGTGCCGGCCAGGGCGAGGGCCTGCAGCAGCATGCCGGCGGTGATGAGGGGCTTGCGGCCCAGCCGGTCGGACAGGGGCCCGGTCAGGAGCTGGCCGAGGCCCCAGACGGCGGGATAGAGCGCGATGAGCAGGCCGACCTGGCCGACCGCGAGCCCGCCGCGGACGAACAGCAGCGGCAGCAGTCCCCAGGCCAGGCCGTCGTTGAGGTTGTTGACCAGCCCGGCCTGGCTGCAGGCCGACAGGGCCGGCTCCCGGAGGCTGGTGCGGACCAGCACCTGGCGGGTGGACAGCCGCTCCCCACCATCGGCATCCGGCGTCCGGTCGGGGACAGGCTTGGTGTCGGCGAGCTGGGCTTCGAGGCGGGCGTGCCCGCGGGTCTCGCGGACCAGCAGGGCCGACAGCCCCAGCCCGAGGCCGGCGTAGGCCAGGCCGAGGTAGAACGGCTCGGGCCGCAGCCCGGCCCGGGCGGCGATGAGGCCGGTGAGGTAGGCGGTGAGGGCCACCGCCAGGTAACCGGCGGCCTCGTTGAGGCCCATGGCCAGCCCACGGCGCTTCGGGCCGGCCAGGTCGATCTTCATGATCACGGTGGTCGACCAGCACAGGCCCTGGTTGACGCCGAGCAGGACGTTGGCGAGCACCACCCACCCCCAGGTGGGCGCCCAGATGATCAGCAGGGGCACGGGCAGGCCGACCAGCCAGCCGGCGACCAGGACGGGCTTGCGGCCGCGGCGGTCGGCCAGTGTCCCCGCCAACAGGTTGGTGGCCGCCTTGGTGAGGCCGAAGGCGACGATGTAGGTGAGCGCGGCCGAGACCGCGGCCAGCCCGAAGGTCTCGGTGGCAAGCAGCGAGAGCAGGCTCCGCTCCTGGCCGACCATGCCCCCGACCAGCGCGTTGATCCCGACCAGAAGACAGAACTGGGCCAGGTTGGCCCGCAGGCCAAGCCGAGGTCCGCTCGACTGGCGCTGCGGAGACCGGGTCACCGACGGCTCAGGGTGAAGGCCGGCGGCGCGGCGCCAGTCCCCGTCAGCCAGCGGTCATCCGGCGTCATGGGCCCATGGTAAGTCCTGAGCCCGGCACATCAGGCTGAGGTGCTCGACCACGCGACCGGTGGGCTCGTGCTCGTCGCCAAGTGGAGCGCGGTGGGAAGCGGCGTGTAGTCTGGGCGGCTTGTGCGGGCGGTTGCGATCTCGCCCCACCAGTCCCTTTCCCTCACCTGTACTTGGAGTTCTCCCACGATGGCAACACAGACCCTCACGACCCGACCGGTTGTCGATGACTTCCGTCCCCGCAGGCTCGGACTTCGTCGGTGGGGCAGAGGCGCTGCCGGTGCGTCCGGCTGGATCCGGCCAGGTTGTCCCTGGCAGCGACTTCGCCGGCGGTGCGGTGCCGCTGACCGCCGAGGCCCAGTGGAGCGAGCCCGAAGACGGGCAGGCAGCCTGATCGTATCGACCGGCTCTATCGGGCGGGCGTTGTCGCCGTGAGCCGGTCGATCCTGGCCGCGATGATGAAGTCGTTTCGGGACAGGCCGTTGACGGTGTGGGTCCAGAGCGTGACGAGGACCTTGCCCCAGGTCACGGTCAGCTCGGGGTGATGGAACTCCCGTTCGGCGAGCAGGGCGACCCTGGTGGCGAACCCGAAGGCATCCCGGAAGTCGCCGAAGGTGAATTCCCGGCTGAGGCGACGGACGCCGTCTCGCTGCCAGCCCTGGTCCAGGTGGATGGCGAGGGCCTGGGCCTGGTCCTCGGCCAGTGGCGGGGTGCCGGCTGGGTACTCGACGGGATGCTCCTGATGCAGCGGCCCTGCGTCGGTCATCGGTCGCTCCTTGGCGATCTGGTGTGGTTGCCGGAACCGTGATCACGTTCAGCGAAGTCGGGACAATTCTGGGACAGCCATCCCCCACGACAGGGTCACAGGCGGCCATTGAACTCCCCGGTGAAGAGGTCCACGATTCGCTGGCGAGGTCCAGGCGACGCCGGCCAGCTGCAGGCGTGCGAGCGGGGGGAGGCATCGACGGAGGCAGGGCAAGTCGCAGGCAAGAGAGCGTATCCCCACCCGAGGGGCGGACCCGGTCACAGGGCTTCGACACCGTTTCCAAGCAGAGAGCGACTGGACGGGCGCTCCTCCTGCCTCCGTCGGGTTCGGCAGCTCGGGCAGGTGGGCTGCGGGTGGGCCTGCCGGTGATGTCTAGCCGAGTGGCTGGAAGGCCTGCTCGAACTGGCCGGGCGATGAACTCGACGTTGTAGCCCCAGGTGCGGCCCTTGAGGTTGACGTGGCTGACATGGACCCGGCGGCCGTCCCGGATCGCCTGGTACTCGAACACCACCGCGCCCGGGTGGCCGGCGTAGCTCTGGCCCTCGGCGTAGCGGACCTCACCGAAGCCGGTGAGGTTGCGCCGCGCCCAGGCCCGGTAGTCACGGGAGGCCTGGGGCAGGAGAGCGGAGGGGTTCTGGGAGCGGACGGTGAACACCCGCCGGGCCCCGCCCTGCTCCTCGACCACGGCGGCGTGGTAGCGCTGCCGGGTGTGGACCCGGAACCCCGGTGGGACGCCGACACGGTCGTTGCCGGCCCGGTTGGTGAAGGCCCGCCACCCGGCCGGCAGCCCGCCGCGAGCGGCGGCACTGGAAGTGGGGGTCGTGGGTGCCCGGGTGGCGGCAGGCTTCCTGGTGGTCGACGGCGCGGGCCGGGTTGTCCCGGTCACGGCGACGCCACCCCGAGTCGATGCGGGCGCCGCCCGCTCCTGGCCCGGATTGACTGCGGCGTCTGCCCTGGTTGTCGGTGGGGCGGCCCGGTCCCCTGGGAGATCGGATGGGAAGGCGCCGGTCAGCCAGGCGGTCAGCAGCCCGCCCATGAGCAGCAGGGCGAGCGCCCCCAGGAGTCGCCGCCCGGCGCGGCGGGGCACCGGTGGGGCTGGTGGCAGGACCGGACTCGTTCGCGGCTGGGACGGAGCCGTCTCGGTCGAAGGCTCCACGGTCGGTGCCTTGGCCGCTTCGGACGCCGGCGCCTCCAACGGGCTCCTCGTGGCCGATGGCAGCGGGATGGTACCGCCGGGTCGCTGGGTCGGCAGGATCTCGGAGGATGGGGCTGAATGGGCCAGATCCACTAGCCAGCGCAGCCAGATCCGGACCTTGGAGGCGGAGAGTCGGTCCTCTGGGTTCTTCGCCAGCAGTCCCGTGAGCAGCGCCTCCAACGGGCCAGCCCGCAGCATCGGCCGCGGGTCCTCCGCGACCACCGCGGCCAGCGTCCGGACCAAGGTGCCCTTGTCGAACGGCGGCTCTCCCTCGACCGCGAAGAACATGGTCGCGCCAAGCGCCCACACGTCGGCCTCAGGGCCGCACGGCGTCCCTCGTGCCTGCTCCGGCGCCACATAGGAAGGCGAGCCGAGCGCCATGGCGGTCGCGGCGAGTTGTGGGACACCCTGGAGTGGGGTGACGCCGAAGCCGGCCAGCCGCACACCACCATCTCGCGGCACCATCACGTTGGCCGGCTTGACGTCGCGGTGGACGATCCCGGCCCTGTGGGCGGCCTCCAGCACACTCGCGACCTCAGCGCCGATCGCGGCCACTCGCCTCGGCGGCAGGGGCCCGTCGGCCAGGACCAGTTCCGCCAGGGTGGGGGCCCGGACGAGTTCGGTGACGATGAAGATCCCAGCGTGGTCGGCGACCACGTCGAACACGATGACCACGCCTGGATGGTTGAGCCGCGCGACGGCTCCGGCCTCGCGGAGCACGGATGCCTGGGTCGC
>JBJMHP010000123.1:0-4401 GCA_045807325.1 Actinomycetes bacterium
GACTTCGGCGGCTGAGGTTCGCGACGGTCCAGTAGGCTGACCCGATCACCCGCGGACGAAGGAGCCCGCCATGAGTCTCGACGTCCGCCGCCGGGGGGCGGCGACCTGGATCACGCTCGACCGGCCCGACGCGCTCAACGCCCTCGACGAGCCGACCAAGGAGGCGCTGGTCGCCGCCCTGGGCGAGGCCGCCGAGGACGAGACCGTGCGGGCGGTGGCCCTGACCGGGAGCGGCCGGGCGTTCTGCGTCGGCCAGGACGTGCGCGAGCTCGAGCAGGGCTACCGCGAGGGCCGGGCGCCCGACCTGGCCGCCGCCCTGGAGCGCCACTACACACCCATCTGCCGGCTGCTGGCCGGGATGCCCAAGCCGACCGTGGCCGTGGTCAACGGGGTCGCGGCCGGGGCCGGAGTGTCGCTCGCCCTGGCCTGTGATCTCCGATTGGCCAGCAGCGCCGCCCGCTGGCGGCTGGCCTTCTCCGGCATCGCCCTGGTCCCCGACGCCGGCTCGACCTGGCACCTGCCGCGGCTGATCGGCCTGTCCAGGGCCTTGGAGATGGCCCTGCTCGGCGACTGGGTCGAGGCCGACCAGGCCCTCCAGTTCGGGCTGGTCAACCGGGTCTGGCCGGCCGAGGAGCTCCAGGGCCAGGCCGAGGCGGCCGTGGCCGCCCTGGCCGCCGGGCCGACGCTGGCCCTTGGCCGGGCCAAGGCCCTGCTCCGCGACCACCTCCAGGTCGGCCTGGCCGAGGCGCTGGCCGGCGAGGCCGAGGCCCAGGTCGCCTCCGGCCAGACCAAGGACCATCTGGAAGGCGTCACCGCCTTCCTGGAGAAGCGCCACCCGAGCTTCCTGGGAGCCTGACCATGCCGGCCGACTACCAGCTTTTCATCGACGGGACCTCGGTGGACGCGGCCAGCGGCGAGACCTTCGAGACCGTCGACCCCTCCACCGGCCGGGCCCATGCCACCGTCGCCCGGGCCGGCCGGGTCGACGTCGACCGGGCCGTGGCCGCCGCCCGGGCCGCCTTCGAGGACGGCCGCTGGTCGGGCCTCAAGCCCGAGCGGCGGGCGGCCGTGCTCCAGGCGGTCGCGGCCAAGCTCAAGGAGCAGGCCGGCCGGCTGGTCGACCTGGAGGTCCGCGACTCGGGGGGCACCATCCGCAAGACCAGGTCGTCGGATGTCGCCGGGGCCATGTTCACCTTCCGGACCTACGCCGAGCTGGCCACCCGCCTCCCGGTCGAGGTGCCCCTGCCGTTCACCGTCGCCCCCGGCCCCAGCCACAACTACCTGCGCCGGGAGCCGGTCGGGGTGTGCGCCGGGATCATCCCCTGGAACTTCCCCATCCAGAACGCGGCCTGGAAGCTGGCCCCGGCCCTGGCCGCCGGCAACACCGTGGTCCTCAAGCCGGCCGAGCAGACCCCCTGCACCGCGGTCGAGCTGGCCAAGCTGTGCACCGAGGCCGGCGTGCCCGACGGCGTGGTCAACGTCCTGCCCGGGTTCGGCCCGGAGGCTGGCGAGCCGCTGGTCACCTCGCCCGAGGTCGACAAGGTCGCCTTCACCGGCTCCACCGAGGTGGGCAGACGCGTCGCCGCCCTGGCCGCCGGCACGGTCAAGAAGATCCTGCTGGAGCTGGGCGGCAAGTCGGCCAACGTCCTGCTCGACGACGCCGACCTGGAGCTGGCCGCCGACGGCGCCGCCTACGCGATCTTCTTCCACCAGGGCCAGGTCTGCACCGCCGGCAGCCGGCTGCTGGTGGCCCGGCCGATCCACGACGAGGTGGTGGCCCGCCTGGTCGACATCGCCGAGCGGATCACCGTCGGCCCGGCCCCCGACCCCGAATCCGACATGGGGCCGCTGGTCTCGGCCGAGCAGCTGGAGCGGGTCGAGCGTTACGTGCGGGTCGGCCAGGAGGAGGGGGCCAAGCTGGCCACCGGCGGCGGGCGCGTGACCGTGCCCGGCCACGAGGGCGGCTTCTACTTCGCCCCCACCATCTTCACCGGGGTCGACCCGTCCTCGCGGATCGCCCAGGAGGAGATCTTCGGCCCGGTCCTGGCCGTCATCCCCTTCGACGACGACGACCAGGCGGTGGCCATCGCCAACGACTCCCCCTACGGCCTGGCCGGCGCCGTCTGGAGCCGCGACTCGGCCCGGGCCGTCGGGGTGGCCGAGCGGCTGCGCACCGGCACCGTCTGGGTCAACGACTACCACCTGCTCAACCCCAGGTACCCCTTTGGCGGCTACAAGCAGTCCGGGGTCGGCCGCGAGCTCGGCGAGCAGGGCTACCTGGAGTACACCCAGACCAAGCACGTCCACGTCGACATCACCCAGCAGCGTGCCCGTCACCGCTGGTTCGACGTCACCATCCCCCGCCGCCGCCCGCCGCCCCAACCCTGATTCCCGGCAGAGGGGAGTGCAGCCATGCCGATCTGGGAGGTCCCTCCGGTCACCATCACCCGCCCGGTCGCCGTCGACGACCAGCCAGACCAGCCCGACCCCCGCGTCGACCTGCGCTCCGCCTCCCTGGCGTTGAGCCGCGACGCCCGCACCATGACGGTCACCGCCAAGCTGCGCGAGCCCACCAGCCCGACCGCCCCGAACTGGTGGCTGGGGAGCTCGGTGGCCCGGCCCGGCATCGTCTGGGGGCTGAACCTGGACGGCTCGGACCGCTGGCAGTACGTGGTCCACCTGCGCGGCGACCCCGACCTGGGCGCCTACGGCTTCGTCGAGCGGGGCCAGGAGCGGCCGAGCCGGGTCACCTGCAACGCCAACGCCTCCTTCGACGGCGACGAGTACCGGGTGACCTTCGCCATCGGCTGCCTGGACCGCATCCCCAGCCGCATCCGGGTCACCGCCGCCGTCCAGCTGTTCGACGACAGCGGCAGCGGCCGGCTCCTCGGCGCCGACCACCCGCCGGAGCCGCTGGCGTTCTCCGACTGGCTCACCCCACCGGTGGTGGCCCACGGCTGACCGCCGCCTCGGCCGCACGGTGCTTTCGGCTAGCCTTGGCCGGTGGACCACGACGAGCGGGTGCGACTGGCCGGTGAGCTGGCCGAGCTGCTCGTGGAGCGCCACGGCCCGGCCGCCATCGCCGCCGTCGGGGTGCACGGGTCGGTGGCCAGGGGCGACGACACCGAGGAGTCCGACCTGGAGCTGGCCGTGGTCACCGCCGGGCCCGAGGTCGAGGTGGCCGACCGGTCCCTGCGCTACCGGGGGACGGTGGTCGACCTGGGCGCCATCGCCGCCGACGCCTACCTGGAGGAGGCCTCCCACATCGGACCGGCCTGGCCGCTGGCCGCCGACCAGTACGTCAACCACCTGGCCGTCCACGACCCGGGCGGATTCTTCCACAAGCTGAAGCACGTCCACGAGGCCGCCGTGGAGGAGGCCGGCCCGGAGGTGTTCGCCGCCGCGGCCGGCTTCGACCTGGTCCAGCTGCTGTCCTGGGAGGCCCAGGCCCGCGCCGCCGAGCTGGCCGGCGACCTGCTCACCACCCAGGTGGCGGTCAAGGAGGCGGCCGTGCTCGCCGCCCTGGTCGTCGGCCTGCTCACCCGCACCGCCTACCGCAACACCGCCCACGCCCTGCACGCCACCGCGGCCGCCGAGGTCGCCGGCCCGGCCTTCGCCGAGGCCTACCGCCGCCTGCTCGACCCCACCGCCGAGCCGGCCGTCCAGGTGCTGGCCCTCGGCCGGGCCCGCGACGCCCTGCTCACCGTGGCCGACCGGGAGCGGGTCCCCTACCAGGCCGACGGCCTGGCCGCCTTCCTGTAGGCCTCAGCCGCCCAGGTGGGCCCCGACCGCGTCGGCGACCACGGCGGCGTCCCCGGGGAAGCCGAGCAGGATCCCGGAGCCGCGGCGGCGCAGCCAGCGCAGCCCCAGGTACCACAGGCCGGGCACGGGCCCGGCGGCGTCCTGGCGGCACGGCGTCCCGTCGGTGGCGACCAGGGCCGGGTCGACGAAGGAGAAGTCGCCGTCGAACCCGGTGCACCACACCACGCTGCCGACCCGCTCGGCGCGCAGGTCGAGCGAGGCCGGCGGGTCGAGGTCGACGGGGAGGTCGTGCTCGTCGGGCTCGGCGGACGGCGCGTCCAGGCCGCGGCGGCGGATGACCTCGTCGACCATCGCCCTGGCCCTGGCCGCGAAGGCGTCCCCGGCGGCGACGTTGGCGGCCAGGCTGCCGTCGAAGGCGACCCGTTCGCCGTCCACCGCCACCGGGCCCCCGGCCAGGGCGGCGCCCGCCCGGGCCAGGGCGCCAAGGCTGAGACCGCGGCCGGGGGCGATGATCGGCATGGCGGCGCGCATCACCGACGGGTCGGGCAGGTCGCCCGGGCGCTGGTCCATGAAGCCGGTCTCGGCCAGCCACTCGATCGTCTCGCGGCCCCGGTGCCGGAAGGGCACGCGGCCGACGGG
>JBJMHP010000124.1:0-16499 GCA_045807325.1 Actinomycetes bacterium
CCACCCGCCGGCCCCGCTTGTCGACCCAGAGCATCGAGTCGCCGGCCACCGAGAACATCCCCGACATGGCCGGGTCGCGGGCGACCGCCTTCTCCAGCGACACCGGGCACATCCAGGCGTAGTTCATGTTGCGGAGCTGGGCGCCGAGGGCGCCGGCGATGTAGACGAAGTCGCCCTCGTTGGAGGCGGCCGCGCAGCCGCCGTACACGGGCACGTTGAGGAAGTTCTGGCGCAGCTCGGGGTCGTGGGTGAAGCCGCCGGTGGCGAAGACGACCGCCTTGGCCGCGCCGACCCTGACGGTGGCGCCGTCGGCGGTGGTCGCCTCCACCCCGACCACCCGGCCGCCCTCGTCGCGGACCACCCGCTGCACCCGGTGCCCGGTCCTGACCTCGACCCCGTCGCGCCCGGCGGCCGCGCTCAGGGTCCGGATGGCCACCGCGCCCCCGTCCGACATGGTCTCGCGGGCGTCCGCCGGCACCAGGACCCGGCCGGTCGGGGCCTTGTCCTCGGGCAGCTCGCACCAGTAGTCGGGCACGGCGGCGCAGTGCCGGTAGGGCAGGGCGTCCCGCTCGGCCAGCAGCTCGGTGGCGGGCGAGGCGCCGTCGTAGATGGCCTCGCACACCGCGTACTCCCACTCGGTCAGGCCGAAGCGGGGCGCGTCCGGCCGGTAGCGGTGCGGCCGGGCCAGCCGGGCCATGTAGCGCAGGCAGTCGTCCCTAGGGTCCTCCAGCCCGAGCTCGCGCATGGGCTGGTTGTTGGGCACCCAGTACCAGAAGGCGGCCTTGCGGGCGGTCCCGCCGAGCTCGGGCGCCTTCTCGAGCACCAGCACGCGGTTGCCCAGCCAACGGGCGAACAGCGCCGTGGGCGGGGACGCTGCTTCCATCGCCGATCTCCCTTGATGGCCGGGAATGAAGCGATTCGAGCAGTATCCACCGCCGCGGCCAGACCGGGTAGGGGTCCCGCGGCTGGGGTCAGGCGGCCCGGCGGGCGCTGAGGGCGGTCAGCAGCTCGGGCTGATGGCCGTTGAGCCAGGCGGCCCCCAGGCCGAGCCCGACCCGCCACAGCCAGGCGCCGTAGACGATCGCCGCCGGGCAGGCCAGGACCAGCGTCGGCGGCCACAGGACCAGGCCGGCCAGCACCAGGGCGGCCAGCGGCAGCAGGAGGATGCCCTGGGCGGCGAAGGCGACCATCTGCACGACCCCGACCAGGCAGCCCTGCCCGGTCCCCTGGACCGCCCACAGGTTGCTGGCGTCCTCGGGCAGCGGGTAGGCGAAGCGCACCGAGACCACGTCGGCCACGCCCAGCGACAGGGCGAGCACGCCCACCCCCAGGCAGAGCGCGACCGGCACGTACAGCCAGCCGCCGGTGACCGCGGCCAGGACCAGGGCCAGGCCGGCGGTGGCCAGGGTGCCGGTCAGCATCGTGGCCAGGTTCCGGCCGGTGAGGTCGCCGCGCGGGTCGGCCCCGGCGGCCACCTGGGTCCAGTAGGCGGGGCCGTCGAAGCCGAACTGGTTGAGGCTGTTCTGGGCGGCCAGGAAGGCCATGGTCTGGGAGGCCAGCACGATCCAGGGGTGCTGCAGGCCCTCGGTGAGGGCCACGAACACCACCAGGGCCAGGCCGAGCAGGCAGCTGATCACCCAGCCGACCCGCAGCCGCGGGTGCCTGACCAGGTAGCGCAGCTCCTTGGCGGCCACCGCGCCGCGCTCGTCGGCCGGGAGCAGCCGCCGCAGCGGGCGCGGGAACAGGCCGGCCGGCGGCCGGGCCCGGCGGCGGGCGGCCGGCTCGGCGGTGGTCAGCACCCGGTCCAGGCTCCGCCACCACCACCAGCCGAGCAGGACCACGGCCAGGGCGGCGCCGGCCAGCTCGGCGGTCGCGACCGCCAGCCGCCCCTGGCCGCCGTGGACCAGCGCCCGGGCGGCCAACCCGGGAGGCAGCCAGCCGATCGCCCGGACCAGCGGCCGCAGCGCCTCCAGGTCGGACCGCTCCAGCCGCTCGGCCAGCCTGGCCCCGACCTGGAGGGCCAGGTTGAAGGCGAGCGCGGTCACCGACACGAGCACGATCACCAGGTCGCGGGCCTTGCGCGAGCGCAGCTGGTGCGACAGGGCGGTGAGTAGGGCCCGGGAGCCGACAATGCACAGGGCGAACTGCACCAGCACGGCCGCCACCACCAGCACCACCCCGGGGCCGAGGGTGGCGAACCCGACCACCGCCCCGCAGAGGGCGACCAGGGTGCACAGCGGGGCCACGCCGACGCAGGCGGCCAGCGACAGCCCGGCCACCAGCTGCCCGGGCCGCAGCGGCAGCAGGGCCAGCCGGGACGGGTCCAGACTGGCGTCGCCGGCGAAGCTGAGCAGCGGGAACAGCCCCCAGCCGCAGAACACCAGCAGGAACACCATCTCGACCAGCAGCAGCCCGGCTCGCGGCTCCGCCCGGGGGACCAGGGCCAGCAGCAGGAACCCGCCGAAGGCCAGGGGCAGCCCGGCCAGGGCCCCCAGGGCCAGGCCGACCTGCTGGGGCCAGCTGCTGCGGCGCAGCCCGTTGCGGAGCAGGGCCAGCTTCAGGCCGACCAGGTGCCCAGCCAACCCAGCTCCTCGGCGCCGGCGTGGCTCGCCCCGACCAGCTCGACGAAGGCGTCCTCGAGGCTGCGCCCGGCCCGCACCTGGTCGGTCGGCCCCTCGGCGATGAGCCGGCCCAGGTGCATGATCCCGACCCGGTCGCACAGCCGCTCCACCAGCTCCATGACGTGGCTGGAGAAGACCACCGTGGCCCCGCCGGCGGTGTAGCGCTCCAGCAGGCCGCGGATGGTCCGGGCCGACACCGGGTCGATGGCCTCGAACGGCTCGTCCAGGAACAGCACCCGGGGGGCGTGCAGCAGGGCGGCGGCCAGGGCGATCTTCTTGCGCATCCCGTGGGAGTAGTCGACCACCAGGGTCCCGGCGGCGTCGGCCAGCCCCAGCACCTCCAGCAGCTCCCGTGCCCGCGCCTCCACCACCGGCGGGGCCATGCCCCGCAGCAGCCCGTTGTAGGTCAGCAGCTCGGCCCCGGTGAGGCGGTCGAACAGCCGGAGGTCCTCGGGCAGCACCCCGATCCGGCGCTTGGCCGTCACCGGGTCGCGCCACACCTCGACCCCGTCGATCAGCACCAGCCCGGCGTCGGGCCGCAGCAGCCCGGTGACCATCCCCAGCGTGGTCGTCTTCCCGGCCCCGTTGGGCCCGACCAGCCCGAAGAAGCACCCGTGGGGGATGTCCAGGTCGATCCCGCCCACCGCCACCTTGGGCCCGAACGCCTTGCGCAGCCCCCGCACCGACAACGCGGCCTGCGGCCGTCCACCACCTGACATCGGCTCCCCTGGGCTCACGCCGGCAAGCCTATCCCGTCCCGCTCGTATACTGCGGGCGTGGACCATTCGCCGGCGCCTGATGTGACGGGCGCGTCCCCTGATCTGCTGGACGGGCTGAACGACGCTCAGCGGCTGGCCGTGCTGGCCACCGAGGGGCCGACGCTGATCGTGGCCGGGGCCGGGTCGGGCAAGACCCGGGTGCTGACCCACCGGATCGCCCATCTGATCAAGGACAAGGGGGTGCCGCCGACCTCGGTGCTGGCCATCACCTTCACCAACAAGGCGGCCCGGGAGATGCAGGAGCGGCTGCGGCACCTCGTCGGGCCGGTGGTGAAGGCGATGTGGGTGTCGACCTTCCACTCGGCGTGTGTGCGCATCCTGCGCCGCAGCGGGTCGCATCTCGGCTACACCTCGACCTTCTCCATCTACGACGAGGGCGACGCCGAGCGGCTGATGGCGCAGGTCGTGCGGCAGCTCGACTACGACCCCAAGCGGCTGCCTGCCCGGGTCATGCGCCACGGGGTCAGCGCGGCCAAGGACCAGCTGATCGACCCCGAGATGCTGGCCGACCGGGCCATCGGCTGGTTCGAGAAGAAGGTCGCCGAGGCCTACCGGCTCTATCAGCAGCGGCTGGTCGAGTCGAACGCGGTCGACTTCGACGACCTGATCATGCAGACGGTGCGGCTGTTCCGCGAGCACCCGGACGTGCTCGCCGACTACCAGCGCCGGTTCCGCTACGTGCTGGTGGACGAGTTCCAGGACACCAACGTCGCCCAGTACGAGCTGCTCAAGCTGCTCGCCGCCGAGCACCGCAACCTGTCGGTGGTGGGCGACGGCGACCAGTCGATCTACGCCTTCCGGGGGGCGACGGTCCGCAACATCCTCGACTTCGAGTCCGACTACCCGGAGGCCAACGTCATCCTGCTCGAGCAGAACTACCGCTCGACCCAGACCATCCTGTCGGCCGCCAACGCCGTGATCGCCAACAACCTGGAGCGCAAGCCCAAGAACCTGTGGACTGCCTTCGGTGCTGGCAACCCGATCGTCCGCTACCAGGCCGAGAACGAGCACGACGAGGCCGCCTTCGTGGTCGAGGAGGTCGAGCGCCTGCACGAGCACGGCCTGGGCTACGGCAGCGTGGTCGTCTTCTACCGGACCAACGCCCAGTCGCGGCCCCTGGAGGAGGTGTTCGTCAAGGCCGGCCTGCCCTACAAGATCGTCGGCGGGGTCAAGTTCTACGACCGGCGGGAGGTCAAGGACCTGCTGGCGTACTTGAAGGCCACGGTCAACCCGCTGGACACGGTCAGCCTGCGCCGGGTCCTGAACGTGCCCCGGCGCGGCATCGGCGACACCTCCGAGCGGGCCATCGACCGGTTCGCCACCGAGGAGGAGATCCCGTTCGGGGAGGCGCTGCGGCGGGCCGGGGAGGTGCCGGGCCTTGGCGCCCGCCAGGTCCGGGCCGTGGCCGACTTCGTGGCCGTGCTGGACGAGCTGGCCGCCGGGGCCGAGGAGGGCCGCTCCCCGAGCGTGCTCGTCCAGGACGCCTGGACCCTGTCCGGCCTGATGCGCGAGCTGGAGGCCGACACCTCGATCGAGGGCCAGGGCCGGGTCGAGAACGTCCGCGAGCTCCAGTCGGCCGCCGAGGAGTACGAGCTGCGCGAGGGTCTGGAGGCCGAGCCGACCCTGGCCGGCTTCCTCGAGTCGATCGCCCTGGTCACCGACGCCGACCAGGTCGAGGCGGGCAGCCAGTCGGTCACCCTGATGACCCTGCACACGGCCAAGGGCCTGGAGTACCCGGTGGTGTTCATCGTCGGCATGGAGGAGAACGTGTTCCCCCATGTCCGCTCCATCGGCGAGCCCCGCGAGCTGGAGGAGGAGCGGCGGCTGGCCTATGTCGGCATCACCAGGGCCAGGGAGCGCCTGTACCTGACCAACGCCTGGAGCCGGACCCTGTTCGGCGCGACCAGCTACAACCTGCCCTCCCGGTTCCTCAAGGAGGTCCCCGAGGAGCTCGTCTCGGTCGCCCCCGCCCAGGCCAAGGCTGCTGCCGCCGGGTCCGGCCCGGCCAGCTGGGGCGACTCCAGCCCGGCGTTCGGGGCCGGGCGCAGCAGCTTCAACGCCCGGCCGGGGGCGCCGCCGGTGTCGTTCGACCGCCAGCCGACCCCGGCCGAGCGGCTGGCCGGCCGCCAGCGGGGCGCCCTGGACCTGGGCCTGGCCCCCGGCGACGAGGTCGTCCACCGCCAGTGGGGGCGGGGCACGGTGGCGACCATCTCCGGCCAGGGCGAGCGGGCCATGGCCGAGGTCGACTTCCCCGGCCTGGGCCGCAAGCGCCTGCTGCTGCGGTACGCCCCGCTGACCCGACCCTGAGGGGGCCCGCCGTGCTGTCGACGTCGTTCACCGAGCTGCTCGGCTGCCGGCTGCCGCTCCAGCAGGCCCCGATGGGCGGGGTCACCACCCCCGAGCTGGTCGCGGCCGTGGCCGGGGCGGGGGCGGTCGGCATGGTCCCGGCCCAGATGCTCCCGGCCGACGTGCTCGGTGGGCTGCTTGACGACCTGGCCGGCCGCACCGACGGGGTGGTCGGGGTGACCTTCCTGCTCCCGTTCGGGGCCGACCCGGCCTGCGTGGAGGCCGCCGCCGCCGGGGCGCGGCTGGTCGACTTCTACTATGGCGACCCCGACCCGGCCCTGGTGGCCCGGGTCCACCAGGGCGGGGCGCTGGCCTCCTGGCAGGCCGGCTCGGTCGCCGAGGCCAGCGCGGCCGCCGACGCCGGCTGCGACCTGGTGGCCGTGCAGGGGATGGAGGGCGGCGGGCGGATCCGCGGCCGGGTCGCCCTGCTGCCGCTGCTGGCCGAGGTCCTGGACGCGGTCGAGGTCCCGGTGGTGGCCGGCGGCGGGATCGCCACCGCCCGCGGGGTCGCGGCCTGCCTGGCCGCCGGGGCGTCGGGGGTCCGGATGGGGACGCGGCTGCTGGCCACCGAGGAGGCCGGCGCCCATCCCGCCTACGTCGCGGCCCTGCTGGCGGCCGGGGCCGAGGACGCCGTGCTCACCGACGCCTTCTCGGTGATGTGGCCCCGAGGGCCCGAGCCCCACCGCACCCTCCGCTCGGCCCTGGAGGCCGCCGAGGCGTTCGACGGCGAGGTCGTGGGCGAGACCCGCATGGGCGCGGCCACCCTGCCCGTCCCACGCTTCGGCGTCCCCTGCCCCAACCGCGACACCACCGGCGAGATCGCCGCCATGGTCCACTACGCCGGCCAGGGCGTCGGGGCCACCGACCGGGTCCTCCCGGCCGCCCAGGTCGTCACCGACCTGGCCGACGAGGCCGAGCGGCTCCTACGCCGCTGGGGCTGACGCCACCGGCCGGGAGCAGGCGCGGTGCACCCTCGCCCTCCGGACCCGTCGGGGTCGTCTGGCACCATCGGGGGATGCGCCTTCGGATCTATCTTGACGTGCTCCGCACGCCCTTCGTGACCCGGCTGCTCTCCTCGGCGGTGGTGGGGAGGATGCCCACGGCCATGGCCGGGCTGGCCCTCGTGCTGCTGGTCCGGGAGGCCGGGGGCTCCTACGCCGTGGCCGGGCTGGTCGCCGGGACCTACTCGGTCGCCCTGGCCCTGACCTCACCGCTGCTGGGCCGGCTGGTCGACCGCATCGGGCAGACCCGGGTCCTGGTCGGCTGCGCCCTGGCCAGCGCGCTGGGGTTCGGCGCCCTGGCCGCGGCCGGCGGCCACGTCCCGCCGGTCGCCCTGGCCGGACTGGCCGCCCTTGCCGGGGCGTCGATCCCGCCGGTCGGGGCCTGCATGCGGGCGTTGTGGTCGGACCTGCTGGGCCACGGCGGCCAGCTCCAGGCCGCGTTCGCGGTCGAGTCGACCGTGCAGGAGCTGATCTTCGTGGTCGGCCCGCCGCTGGTCGCCCTGCTGGCGGCGGCCTTCTCGCCGTCGGTGGCCGTGCTCGGCACCGCCGCCCTGCTGCTGGTCGGGACCGGGGTGTTCGCCGCCACCCCGGTGTCGCGGGCCTGGCGGCCCCGGGGCCGCGCCGCCGACTGGGCGGGGGCGCTGCGCAGCCCCGGCATCCGGGCCGTGCTGGCCACCATCGTGCTGCTGGCCTCCGCCTTCGGCACGGTCGATGTGACCGTGGTGGCCGGTGCCGAGCAGCTCGGCTCGCGCACCCTCGCCGGCCCGCTGCTCGCCCTGTGGGCGCTCGGCAGCATGGTGGGCGGCCTGGCCTTCGGCGCCCGCGCCTCCGGCCGCGGGCCCGAGCAGCGGGTGGTCGGCCTGCTCGCCCTGGTCGTGGCCGGGATCGCCCTGCTGTCGGTGGCCACCGGCCTGGTCCAGCTGGCCGCCGGCATGGTCCTGGCCGGGCTGGGCATCGCCCCGGCCATCGCCTGCCTGTACCTGCTGGTCGACCGGCTCGCCCCCGCCGGCACCGTGACCGAGGCCTTCACCTGGGTGACGACCGCCTTCGCGACCGGGTTCGCGGTCGGCAACGCCCTCGGCGGCACCCTGGTCCAGCGGGTCGGCACCGACCGGGCGTTCCTGGTCGCCGCCTCCGGGATCGCCGCCGGGGCCCTGCTGGCCCGCCTGCGCCGGCCCACCCTGGCCCGGCGCCCCGGAATGCGGGAGGCCGCCGACGGGTTGGGGGGAGCAGGATGATGAGCTACTACTGGCACGCCCGCAGGGAGCCCCTGCCGGCCGGGACCAAGCTGTCCCGCGAGGTGATCCGGCGCGTCTGGGGGTTCGCCCGCGACTTCCGCTGGCAGATCGCCGGCTACCTGCTCCTGCTCGGCCTGTCGGCCCTGGCCGCGGTGGTCCCCGCTCTGCTGGTCCGGGAGCTGCTCAACAAGGCCATCCCCCAGGGCAGCTTCTCCCTGGTCAACCTGATCGGCCTTGCCGCCGTCGGGGTCGCCCTGGCCAACGCCGGGCTCGCCCTCGGCCAGCGGTTCCTGTCCTCACGCATCGGCGAGGGGCTCATCTACCGGCTCCGCACCAGCCTGTTCGACCACGTGCAGCGCCAGCCACTGGCCTTCTTCACCCACACCCAGACCGGCGCCCTCACGAGCCGAATGAACAACGACGTGATCGGTGCCCAGCGGGCCCTCACCGGCACCCTCGGGTCGGTCTTCTCCAACATCATCAGCCTGGTGACGACCCTGGTCACCATGTTCCTGCTGAACTGGCGCATCACCCTGATCGCGGTCGCCGTGCTGCCGCTGTTCCTGCTCCCGGCCCGGCGGGTGGGGCGCCGGCTCCAGGCCATCACCCGCGAGTCGATGCAGCTCAACGCGGCCATGAACACCACCATGAACGAGCGCTTCAACGTCGCCGGGGCGCTGCTGGTGATGCTGTTCGGCCGCCGCGACCGGGAGCTGGCCGGCTTCGCCGACAAGGCCGCCGGGGTCCGCGACATCGGGGTCCGCTCGGCCCTCTACGGGCAGACCTTCTTCGTGGTCCTCGGCCTGGTCGGCGCCGTAGGCACCGCCGCCGTCTACTGGTTCGGGGCCGGGCAGGTGCTCCAGGGCCACCTGCAGCCGGGCGACGTCGTCGCCCTGGCTGCCCTCGTCACCCAGGTCTACGGTCCCCTCACCGCCCTGACCAACGCCCGGGTGGACATCATGACCGCGTTCGTGTCCTTCGAGCGGGTGTTCGAGGTGCTCGACTTCGAGAGCCCGATCCGCGACCGCCCCGGGGCGGTTCCGCTCAGGCATCCCTCCGGGCGGGTCGAGTTCGAGCACGTCAGCTTCCGCTACCCGACCGCCGACGAGTCGACCATCGCCAGCCTCACCGGCGGGGCGGCCGCGGTCGGCGCGGCCGCCGGGGAGCCGGTCCTGCACGACGTCAGCTTCACCGTCCGGCCGGGCGAGCTGGTCGCCCTGGTCGGCCCCTCGGGCGCCGGCAAGACGACCACCGCGATGCTGGTCGCCCGGGTCTACGACGTCAGCGACGGCGCCGTCCGGGTCGACGGGACCGACGTGCGCGACCTGGAGCTGGAGAGCCTGCGGGCCGCGATCGGGCTGGTCGCCCAGGACCCGCACCTGTTCCACGACACCATCCTGGCCAACCTGCGCTACGCCAGGCCGGACGCGACCCTGGAGGAGATCGAGGATGCCTGCCGCTCCGCCAGGATCCTGGACCTGATCGAGAGCCTGCCCGAGCGCTGGGAGACGGTGGTCGGGGAGCGCGGCTACCGGCTGTCGGGCGGCGAGAAGCAGCGCCTGGCCATCGCCCGGCTGCTGCTGGCCGACCCGGCCATCGTGATCCTGGACGAGGCCACCGCCCACCTCGACTCCGAGGCCGAGGTCCACATCCAGGAGGCCCTGGCCGCCGCCCTGGCCGGCCGGACCAGCCTGGTCATCGCCCACCGGCTGTCGACCATCGTCAACGCCGACCGGATCCTGGTGCTCGACGACGGCCGGGTGGTGGAGCAGGGCACCCACACCGAGCTGCTGGCCGCCGGCGGCCTCTACGCCGACCTCTACCACACCCAGTTCGGCCGCGCCCCGGCCTCGCCACCGGTCGACGGGCACGCGGTCACCCGAGCGGCGACGGCCTGAGGTGCCCGACCACGCCGCAGCTGCCGGGGAGGGCCCGGGGTTCCTGTACGACGGCTACGTGTTCGACCTGGACGGGACCATCTACCTCGGCGACGAGCTGCTCCCGGGTGCCGGCCGGCTGCTGACCCGGCTGCGCGGGCTGGGCCGGCGGGTGGTGTTCGTCTCCAACAACCCGACCCACGACCCGGAGATGTACGCCGAGAAGCTGCGGCGCCTCGGGGTCGAGGCGTCGGTGACCGAGATCCTCAACACCGTGGTGACGATGACCCGCTGGCTGGTCCGCAACCACCCCGACGCGACCGTGTTCCCGATCGCCGAGGCGCCGCTGTGCCGGGCCCTGGCCGAGGCCGGGATCCGGACCTCGGACCGCCCCGGGGAGATCGACCTGGTGGTGGCCAGCTACGACCGCGGCTTCGACTACCGCAAGCTCCAGATCGCCTTCGACGCCATCTGGTACCACCGGCGGGCCAGGCTGGTCGCCACCAACCTGGACCGCTGGTGCCCGTTCCCCGGCGGCCGCGGCGAGCCCGACGCCGGCGCCATCGTCGCCGCCATCGAGGCCTGCACGGGCGCCACCTGCGAGGTCAACGCGGGCAAGCCCGACCCGGTGATGCTCGACGCGGCCATGGAGCTGCTGGGGCTGGAGGTCGGCGACTGCCTCATGGTCGGGGACCGGCTGTACACCGACATCGCCATGGCCCGGGCCGCCGGGATGCCGTCGGCGGTGGTCCTGACCGGCGAGACCACCAGCAAGCAGCTGGAGGCCACGCCGGCCGAGGACCGGCCGACCTGGGTCCTGGACCGGATCGACCGGCTCCTGCCGTCCTCGAGCTAGGCCGGGGCGGCCCGGACGACCGCGGCCCGCCCCGGGTGGCAGACTCATCCTCTGACGGCGGGTCGAGCGGTGGGAGTGGCATGAGCGGGAGCACAGATCGGCTGCGGGAGGAGTTCGAGGGGTGCTTCGGCCGGCTGGCCGCGATCGGCCGGGACCCCGCCGGCGGCTGGACCCGCCTCGCCTGGACCGACGAGGACCGGGCGGCCAGGGCCTGGTTCCAGTCCGAGGCCACCGCCCGCGGCCTCACCGTCGACCAGGACGCCGCCGGCAACCTGTGGGCCTGGTGGGCCGGGTCGGGCACGGGCGCGGGTGGGGTCGTGGCGGTCGGGAGCCATCTGGACACGGTCCGGGGTGGTGGGGCCTATGACGGGGCGCTCGGGGTGGCCGGCGGGCTGCTCGCGGTGGGGGAGCTGATCGGGCGGGGGGTGGAGCCGGAGCGGCCCGTGGCGGTGGTGGCGTTCGCCGACGAGGAGGGTGGGCGGTTCGGGGTGCCCACCTTCGGGAGCCGGCTGCTGACCGGCGCGCTCGACCCGGCGGACGTGCTCGAGCGGGCCGACCAGGACGGGGTGACCGTGGCCCAGGCGATGGCGGCCGCCGGGATCGACCCGGGCGGCGTCGGGGCCGACCCGGCGCGGCTGGGGCGCCTGGCGGCCTTCGTCGAGCTGCACGTCGAGCAGGGGCGCGGCCTGGCCGACCTGGGGCAACCGGTGGCGCTGGGCACCGGGATCTGGGCCCACGGACGCTGGCGGCTCACCGTGACCGGCGAGGCCAACCACGCCGGCACGACCCGGCTGGCCGACCGGCGCGACCCGATGCTGGGGCTGGCCGCGGCCGTCCTCGCCGCCCGGGCGGCCGCCACCGAGCTGGCTGCGGTCGCCACCGTCGGCCGGGTGGTGGTCGACCCGAACTCCGCCAACTCGGTGCCCGCCCGGGTCTCCGCCTGGCTGGACGCGCGGGCCGAGCAGGACCAGACCCTCGACTGGACGGTGGCCGCCTTCCAGGCCGCGGTCGAGGACGCGGCCGGCCGCAACGGCCTGACGGTCGAGCTGGACCCCGAGTCCCGCAGCCCGGCGGTCGAGCTCGACCGCGACCTGACCGCCCGGCTGGACGCCCGCCTGCGGGCCAGCGGCCTGGAGCCGCCGGCGCTGCCCACCGCCGCCGGCCACGACGCCGGCTCCCTGGCCGCGGCCGTCCCCACGGCCATGCTGTTCGTCCGCAACCCGACCGGCACCAGCCACAGCCCCGAGGAGACGGCCGAGCTCGACGACTGCCTGGCCGGCGTCCGCGCCCTGGCCGCGGTCATCGAGGAGCTGGCGTGCCACTGACCGCCTGGCATGCCGAGCTGGCCTGGCTGGGACCCGACCGGGGCATGGCCGAGCGGGTCCTGATCGAGGCCGACGGCGACCGGATCGCGGCCGTGACCCAGGGGGCCGACCCGCCGGCGGGCGCCACCCGGCTGGCCGGCGTCACCATCCCGGGGCTGGCCAACGGGCACTCGCACGCCTTCCACCGGGCCCTGCGCGGCCGCACCCACCGGGCCAGGGGCGACTTCTGGAGCTGGCGGGAGCTGATGTACCAGGTCGCGGCCGTTCTCGACCCCGACCGGTACCTGGCGCTGGCCAGCGCCACCTACGCCGAGATGGCCCTGGCCGGGATCACCGCGGTGGGGGAGTTCCATTACCTGCACCACGACCCGGCCGGCCGGCCGTACGCCGATCCCAACCGGATGGGGGAGGCGCTGGTCGAGGCGGCCGGCCGGGCCGGGATCCGGATCACCCTGATCGACACCTGCTACCTGCGGGCCGGGCTCGACGGCCGGCCGCTGGCCGGCGTCCAGGTCCGCTTCGGGGACGGCGACGCCGACGCCTGGGCCGAACGGGCCGGGGGCCTCCGGGAGCGGCCCGGGGTCCGGGTGGCCGCCGGCATCCACAGTGTCAGGGCGGTCGACCCGGCGGCCATGGCCACCGTTGCCGCCTGGGCCGCCGGCCGGCGGGCCCCGCTGCACCTGCACCTGTCCGAGCAGCGGGCCGAGAACGAGGCCTGCCTGGCCGCCACCGGCCGCACCCCGGCCGCCCTGGCCGAGTCGGCCGGGGTGCTCGGCCCGCGGACCACCGCCGTGCACGCCACCCACCTCACCGACGAGGACCTCACCCGCCTCGGCGCCACCGGGACCACCGCCTGCCTGTGCCCGACCACCGAGCGCGACCTGGCCGACGGGGTCGGCCCGGCCAGGGCGCTGGCCGACGCCGGCAGCCCCCTCTGCCTGGGCTCGGACAGCCACGCCATGATCGACCTGTTCGAGGAGGCCAGGGCGGTCGAGCTCGACGAGCGCCTGGCCACCGAGCGCCGCGGCCACCACCAGCCGGCCGACCTGCTCACCGCCGCCACCGCGGCCGGCATGGACGCCCTCGGCTGGGACGCCGGCCGGCTCGCCCCCGGCCACCTGGCCGACCTGGTCACCGTCGGCCTCGACTCCCCCCACCTGGCCGGCACCCGCCCCGCCGACGCCGTCGACCACCTGGTCTTCGCGGCCACCGCCGCCGACGTCACCTCGGTGGTGACCGGCGGCCGCCAGGTCGTCAAGGACGGCCACCACCTCCTGGTCGGCGACGTCGCGGCCGCCCTCACCGAGGCCCTGGCCGCCCTGGGTCCCCGGCACATGACCTGACGCCGCGGCCCAGGCCGGCGCCTCACCCATCCGGCCCGGCATCGGGTCCCTCGGGTCCCCCAGATGGGCGTGCTCCACCCTCAACCCCCGGCTGGTGGGGCCCCCGAACGGGAGGGTAGCCGACCCGCGGAAGAGGTGGGCCGGGTTGTCCACAGCCCCGCCGCCCACTCCCAGGCGCCGTCACCCCCGGCGGCCCAGGACCACCTGGAGGAGGCGCTCAGCCGTGGGTTCGGCCTCGTCGTAGACGCGGGGGGCTGAGCCGCCGCCGGCGATGTCGACGTGGAGGGTGGCCAGGCCGGAGCGGCGCTGGAACGGGGTGGTGCGGACGCTGCCGCTCTGGGCCTTGGCCACCGGGACGACCGTGGTCACCCGGATCGCCACCCCGACCCGGGCGTAGAGGAACCCGCGGCCGGCGGCGTGGCCCAGGCTCCGGTAGGCGGCCAGGCCGGCGGCGACGGCCAGGGCGAGCACCGCCGCGACCAGGACCGCCGCCGACGCCAGGCCCACCGCCCCCGGCGAGGTCAGGCGCCACAGCGCAAGGGCGACCGCGGCCACCAGCACCGCCGTCCGCAGGACGCTGCGGGTCACGGCCCGGCGGCGGGCCGCCGGCGGCGGGGCGAGGAGGCGCAGGACCGGCGCCGCCCCCGGCAGCAGCTCGCCGAGGAGCCGGTTGACCTCGGTGCGCTGGAGGACCGGGATGGCCAGGCGGCTGGCCGTCTGGTCGGACCCTCCGGCCCGGCCGGCGCTCTGGAGGCGTATCGAGGCCAGGCGGAGGAGGCGCCGCAGCAGCGACTCCTCGATCCGGACGACCTGGAGCCGGGCCAGGGGGAGGACCGCCTCCCGGCGCTCCAGCAGCCCGCGCCGTACCACCAGGTCGTCCCCGACCCGGGCCAGGGTGAAGCCGAAGTCGGTCACGATGCTGGAGGCGGCGGCCAGGCCGAGCCACACGACCAGGGCGAGCACGGCCACGGCCAGGAACGCCGGCGGGGTGGTCGGCGCGACCGACTCGGGGTCGAACCGCCGGAACAGCCAGTCGGACAGGCCGGGGAACCAGTCGGTGGCCTGGCTGAGCGGGCCGAGCACGACCAGCGCGGCGGCGGCCCGCGACCCGGTGATCCCGGCCAGCATCACCTCGGCGAGCCGGAGCCGCAGCAGGACCCGCTCGGCCGGGGCCTCGCCCACCTCGGCGGCGGCCTGGTCCACCTCGGCGACCCCGGCCCCGGCGGCCCCGCCCGCCAGACCGGCGGCGGCCCGGTCGCCGGCCGCCCGCCCGGCCGTGGTGCCCGTGGCCCCGGCCTTGGCCCGCAGCAGGGTCGCCCGCAGCGCCCTGGCCTCGGGCAGGGTGACCACGTCCAGGTCGACCTCGGCGGCCGAGCCGCCCCCGGCCGTCTCGACCCGCAGGGTGGCCACGCCGAGCAGCCGGTGCAGGGGCTTGCGGACCAGGTCGACCTGCTGGATGCGGTCGAAGGGGACCGCCCGGAGCTTGCGGGACAGCACCCCCTCCTCGAGCCGCAGCGCCCCGCCCTCCAGGGCGTAGGTCCGCCGCAGCCACTCCAGGGTGGTCCAGGCCAGCAGCACCAGCGCCCCAAGGGCGAGCAGCCACCACTGCCGCCTGGCCGCGATCAGCAGGGCCAGCGGCCACAGCCGCCGCACGTGCCCGCCGGCGAAGAACACCGGGCTGAGCCAGTGCAGCCGCCTCGGCCCCTGGTCCTCCGGCGCCGCCCCCGGCTGCGGGGCTGGCCGGGCGGGCGCCCCAAGGTCCGGCGGGCCCGGGTCCTCAGACCGCATCAGACCGCGTCGCCGTGGCCGGTCCTGGCCAGGATCAGGCGTCGCAGGCCCTCGGCGTCGCCGGCGGCGATGCCGGGGATGGTGGCGTCGGTGCCGGCCGAGGCGGTGTGCACCACCAGCCGGGCCAGGCCGACGGCCCGCTCCACCGGCCCCTGGGCCACGTCGATGTGCTGGACCCGGAAATAGGGGATGGCCGAGTGGATGCGGCGGACCACCCCATGACGCAGCTCCAGCGCGTCCTCGGCCACCTGGTAGCTCCAGTGCCGGTAGCTGGCCCGCGGCAGCCACCAGGCGGCCAGCCCACCCACGACCGCCAGCAGCCCGGCGGCCAGCCCTGGCGGGCCGGGCAGGTCCGCCCCGGCCAGCCTGGCCCCGATGTCGACGGCCAGCACGGCCAGGGCCAGCACCCCGTAGCCGATCGCCTCCTGGACGGTCCAGACGGTCACGATGCGGCGGTCGAGCGGCCTCGACCCGACCCAGCTCCCGGTTGTCTCGGTCATCTCCCGACCAGCCTAGCCGAGCCGGCCGGACGGGCCGTCACGCCGATGCCGCCTCGTAGCCGCGGGCCCGCAGCTCGGCCTTGGCCGCCTCCAGCTGCACGCCACCGCCTCCTCTCCCGCGACCGACCTCACGGTACGCCGGCTCGAGGGGCGCCGGCGCCGGACGCCGATAGAATGGGCACATGAGCAGCCTCCCCATCCCAGCATTCACCGCCCCCCGCCGGGTGCTGCTGGCCGCCCCCCGCGGCTACTGCGCCGGCGTCGACCGGGCGGTGATCGCCGTCGAGAAGGCGCTGGAGACGTACGGGGCGCCGGTCTACGTCCGCAAGCAGATCGTGCACAACAAGCACGTGGTGGAGCGGCTGCAGTCCCGGGGCGCGATCTTCGTCGACGAGGCCGACCAGGTGCCGGAGGGGGCGCTGACGATCTTCTCCGCGCACGGGGTGTCCCCGGCGGTCCGCCAGCAGGCCGCCGCGCGCAGCCTGCGGACGATCGACGCGACCTGCCCGCTGGTGACCAAGGTGCACAAGGAGGCGCTGCGCTTCGCGTCGTCCGACTACGACATCCTGCTGATCGGCCACGCCGGCCACGAGGAGGTCGAGGGCACCGCGGGGGAGGCGCCGTCGCACATCCAGCTGGTGGACGGCCCGGAGGCGGTCGCCGGCGTCGTGGTCCGCGACCCGGACCGGGTGGTCTGGCTGTCCCAGACCACGCTGTCGGTGGACGAGACGATGGAGACCGTCGCCCGGCTGAAGACGAAGCTGCCGCTGCTCCAGTCGCCGCCCAGCGACGACATCTGCTACGCCACGCAGAATCGCCAGCACG
>JBJMHP010000125.1:0-3336 GCA_045807325.1 Actinomycetes bacterium
CGGTGAGCCTGGCCATCGGCCTGCAGCCGACCGGGGAACGGGTCCCGCGGTGAGCCTGGCCATCGGCCTGCAGCCGACCGGGGAAGGGATTCCGCGGTGAGCCTGACCATCGGCCTGCGGCCGGCCGCGGAACGGGGTCTGCCGTGAGCGTTGCGGCGGTGCTGGTCAGCGCGGGGCTGGTGGCCGGGCTGGTGCTGGCGGTCTCCGGCGCCCCAAGGATGCGGCGGCCGCGGCTCGCCGACCGGCTTGATCCCTATCTTCGCGGGCTGGAGCCGGCCACGACCCGGCTGCTTGACGGCGCCGGAGCGCCGCTCACCCCGCTTCCGGCCCTCGAACGGCTGCTCGGGCCGTTGCTCCAGGACGGCGCCCGGGTGGTCGAGCGGTGGCTGGGCGGCGCGGCCGCCGTGTCCAGGCGCCTACGCGAGGCCGGGGCGCCCGGCGACGTGGCCCGGTTCCGGGCCGAGCAGGTGCTGTGGGGGCTGGCCGGGTTCGTCGCCGCCGTCCTGGCGACCTTCGGCCTTCCCCTGCTGACCGGGCGGTCGGTCTCGGCCATGGCGGTGGTCGGCGCCGCGGTGCTGGGCGTGGGCGGCGGCGTGCTCGGCCGCGACGGGTGGCTCGGGCGACAGATCGCCCGGCGTCAGGCTCGGATCCTGCGTGAGCTGCCCACCCTGGCCGACCTGCTCTGCCTGGCCGTCACCGCCGGCGAGGGCCCGAGGGCCGCCCTGGAACGGATCGTCGCCCGGTCCCACGGTGCGCTGAGCCGGGAGCTCGCCCTCGTGCTGGGCGACCTGCGCGCGGGGGAGCCGTTCACCACCGCCATGGAGCAGCTCGCCGTCCGGGTGCCGGTCCCCGCCGTGGTCCGGTTCGTCGACGGGCTGGTGGTCGCCGTGGAGCGCGGCACACCACTCGGGGACGTGCTCCGGGCCCAGGCGGCCGACGTCCGCGAGCAGCACAAGCGGGACCTGATCGAGGCCGGCGGCCGCCGCGAGGTGCTGATGCTGGTCCCCGTCGTGTTCCTCGAGCTTCCGGTGGTGATCCTGTTCGCCCTCTACCCAGGTCTGTTCTCGCTGTCCCAGCTCGCCCGCTGACCGAAGGGAGCCGCCATGCCCTGGCCCGACTGGCCCATCCTCCGGAGGCTCGCCCGCCTCGGGCCGGAGCGAGGCGACGTGCCCGGCTGGGTCCTCATCACGGCCATGACGGTCGCGCTGGTGATGCTGGTCTGGGGCGTGGCCAGCGAGGCCCTGCGGGACATCATCACCGGCTTCCTCAACCAGGTCCGCTTTGACTGAGCCGCAGGCGGGCGGCCGGGCCGCCGAGGGTGGGGCGGCGATGGTGGAGTTCGTCCTGGTGACGGTGGTGGCGGTGGTGCTGGCCTTGTCACTGGCCCAGCTGGGGCTGTTCCTGTGGGAGCGGAACGCGCTGATGGGGTCGCTGTCGGAGGGGGCGAGGGTGGCGGCGACCGAGGGCCGGACGGTGGCGGACGGCCGCCGGTTGGCGACCGAGCTGCTGCGACGGTCGGCCGGTGGGCGGGTCGCCGGCGCCGTGCCGATCCAGGGCGTCGAGACCGGCGGGGTGGTGGTGCTGTCGGCCGAGGGGACGCTGCCGTCGTTCGTTCCTGGCGTACCCGGCCTGCCGGTCCGCATGACAGCGCGGATGCACGAGGAGGAGGCGCTGTGACCCATGGGGCAGGCCGTCGGGCGAGGGGTGTGGAGCGCGGGGCGACGGGAGTGGGGCCGGAGCCGCGGGCGGCTGAGCGGGGGGCCATGGACCGGGCGGCGGAGCGGGGGGCGGCGGTGGTGGAGTTGCTGGTGCTGTTCCTGACGCTGTTGCTGCCGTTGGTGTACGTGATGGTGGTCATGGCCGACGTGCAGCGGGCGTTGCTGGCGACGTCCAGTGCGGCCCGGGAGGCCGGGCGGGTGTATGTGACCGGGTCGGACAGGGTGGATGCCGAGCGGCGGGCCGGGGTGGCGTACCGGGAGGTGCTGGCCACCTATGGGATGGGTGCCGGGGACGCGCGGGCGGGGATGCGGTTGCAGGTCGGCTGCCCGGCCGGAGTTGGGGCCGGGTGCGCTGGCGGGTTCGGGCCGGGGGCGGAGGTGCGGGTGGTGGTGACCTACCGGGTGCCGGTGGCCCGGCTGCCGTTCCTCGGTGCCGTTGCCGGCCCCGGCCTGACGGTCGGGGCGACCCACCACACCCGGGTCGACCGCTTCCGCGGGCTGGGCGGATGAGCCCGCCCGGGCGACCCGACGCAACCAGCGCGGCCGGGTCGCCGAGGGCCAGGGAGGAAGGTGGCCAGGCGCTGGTGCTGCTGATCGGGCTGGTGGTGCTGGTGCTGATGGTGCTGGCGCTGGGATGGGACACCTCGAACTGGTTCCTGGGCCATCGCGCGCTGGCCAACCTGGCCGATGGGGCGGCGGTGGCCGCGGCCAACGACGTCGACACCAGGGCCTGGTACCTGAGCGGGGGGCGGAGCGTCCGGGTCGCCGAGGAGCGGGCCCGGGCGACGGTGGTGGCGTACCTGGCCGGGTCGGCGGGCGACTCGGGGATCGCTGGGGCGAGGCTGGGGTCGGTCGAGGTGGTCGCCGGAGAGGGCGGCCCGGAGGTGACGGTCCGCGTCACCGCCCCGGCCCGCGCGGGCCTGCTGCGCCTGCTCCACCTGATCCCTCCCGAGATGGAGGGCCGGGCGGCGGCCACGGCTCGTCTGGTGCCGCCGTAGCGGACCCTGGAGCGCCGCGTCGAGGATCGTGCCGGCGCCGTGACGTCCCGGCTTGGCGACGCTGCTGGCGACCGGTCCCTCAGATGACGGCGTGCTGGCGCCAGTGGGCCAGGAGGGCTGGGTCGCCGGTCATGGTGAGGCGGGGTCGGTGGTCGGCCGGCGTCCCCACAGGAGGAGGTAGAGGTCGGCGGCCGAGGCGTGGACGGTGACCGTGGGCGCCCCGTTGGGAGCTGGCTGGGGGCCGCCGTGGGTCCAGGTGAAGTTGGCCGGGTCGCGGATGATCGTCCACTGGGCGGGCTGGTCGGTGGCGGCCAGGCGCAGCTGCTCGCCGTTGCCCCGCAGCGACCGCGACCTGGGGAGGTTCTCGAGGAACTCGCCGACGCCGTCGACGGCCACCGCCGGGTCGATCCGGGGCTCGACGCCGAGGGCGAGCTCGGCGTCGGCGCGGTGGACGGCGGTCTCGTGGACCATGCGCCTGGACCAGAAGCGGGCATGCTTGTCGGGTCCCCAGGCCCACATGCGGGCGTCGGGGTCGGCGGCCCGTAGGGCCGGGATCAGGAAGGTCCGGGCCTCGGCCAGCCAGTCGGGCCAGGTGGCGGGGTCGGGAGGGAGGGGCAGGT
>JBJMHP010000126.1:0-8827 GCA_045807325.1 Actinomycetes bacterium
AGGCCGCCAGCCGCAGGCGGGCCCACTCGGCGGGGCTGGGCTCGCCCGACGGCGGGGCGCCGAGGAGCACGCCACCCGTCCCGGCGCCGGCGGCCAGGGCGCCGGTGGGCACGAACCCTGGTGCCGCGACCGTCCAGACCAGCAGCGCCACCAGGCCGACGCCCCCGGCCCGCAGGCGGCGGAGGAAGGGCGCGGACGGTGGTGGCGGTCGGTGCAAAGGGCGGCTCCCGGAGCGTGCGCGATCTTCCATGTTGGCACGTCAGTGCCGAGAATGCGCCACCAACAGGGTGATGACAGCTCTGTCCTGGCAAGCCGCAACCGTCTTGGTCGCCCTTGTCGCGACGTTGTAGGGTTTGGGCGTCGTGCGTGCGGGGGAGGAAGGCGATTGGGAAGGCAGGGCAACCACGTCGGCTGCCTAGCTCTTCGTGGCCAGGTGACGAGAATGTCCCCCTCTGCTCGTGTATCGTATGGACTCGCCTTGTACCACTTCGGCGGCGTACAGCAACTGCCCAGCTCGCGCTCACATGGGGCCACCGTGGTGAAACCGTGACGGTCAAGGCCAAGAAGCGGGGAGAGCTGCGGAGCTTCCGCCTGGTCGTCGTCGCCTCCTCCGCGCTGACGGTCCTGTTCCTGGCCTGGGTCGGGCTCAGGGTCGGCGGGCCCGCGGTCACCGAGCTGACCAGCAACCTCATCCAGGCGACATCGGCCCTTGTCGCCGCCTGGGCCTGCTTCAACGCCGCCACCCGCAACCCCTACGGCTTCGGCCGGGCCTGGACCGCCTCCCTGCGCCGCTCCTGGCGGCTGCTCGGCTGGGCCGCCCTGGCCTGGGGCCTCGGCCAGGTCGTCTGGACCGTCCTCGAGCTCCGCGGGGGCGAGCTGCCGGTGCCGTCCCTGGCCGACGCCGGCTTCCTGACCGCCCTGCCGCTGCTGATCGCCGGGGTGCTGGCCTTCCCGATCGCCCCGATGCGGGCCACGGCCCGGCTGCGGACCCTGCTGGACGGCCTGCTGATCGCCGCCTCCTTGCTGTTCGTGGGCTGGGCCGCCGTGCTCGGCGACGCCTTCCGCTCCCACGGCAGCTCGACCATCCTGGAGCGGGTCCTCTGCCTGGCCTACCCGCTGGGTGACATCGTGGCCGGCACCATCGCCCTGGTGCTGCTCACCCGCTCCCGCGGCCGAGGCGTGGTGCACCTGTCGATGATCGCCGCCGCGGTGTTCTCGCTGCTGGTGGCCGACCTGGGCTTCGCCTACAAGGAACTGACGGGCAGCTACGGCACCGGGGCCATGATCGACGCCGGCTGGGTGGTCGGCTGGCTGCTGCTGACGGCCACCGCCTTCAAGCCGACCGTGGCCGAGCTGCGCCGCAGCGACGACGAGGAGGAGGAGCCGTCGATCACCCGGCTCGCCCTCCCGTATGCGCCGCTGGTCGTGGCCGCCATGACCGGCCTGATCATCCAGGCCGTGGATGGCGCGTTCGAGCCGTTCCTGGTCTACACCGGCACCATCATCGGGCTGCTGGTCATCTCCCGGCAGATTGTCGCCCTGGTCGAGAACCGCCAGCTCAACGCCAACCTTCGGGCCACCGTCATGCAGCTGTCCGAGCGCGAGCAGGAGCTCAAGGACAGCCTGCGGCGCGAGCTGGCCGCCGCCGACCGGCTGCGGGCCGCCGACGCCATGAAGGACACCTTCCTGCGCGCCGTCTCCCACGACCTGCGCACCCCGCTCACGGCCATGCTCGGGGTGGCCGTCACCCTGGAGCGGACCCGGCTCAACCTGCCCCGCGAGCAGGCCCTCGACCTGGTCGCGATGCTGGTCGAGAAGACCCGGAAGCTGGAGCGGCTGCTCAAGGACCTGCTCGACCTCAACCGGCTCGAGGAGGGCGTGCTGGAGCCCAACCGTTCCCTGACCGACGTCCGCGAGCTCGTCCACCGGGTGGTCACCGAGGTCGACCAGCTCGCCGGCTGGCCGATCGACATCGAGGCCGAGCCCGTCCAGGCCTTCATCGACGGCCCCAAGGTCGAGCGGATTGTCGAGAACCTCCTGCTCAACACGACCCGGCACACGCCCCCGGGCACCAGGGTGTGGGTCAAGGCGCTGGCCAGGGGCGCTGACCTGGAGCTGATCGTCGAGGACGCCGGGCCGGGCGTGCCGGCCGAGCTGGCCGGCACCATCTTCGAGGCGTTCCGGCGCGGCGGTGCGGCCGCCCCGACCATGGCCCACGCCCGCGGCGTCGGCATCGGCCTGTCCCTGGTGGCCCGGTTCGCCGCCCTCCACGGCGGCCACGCCTGGGTCGACGAGCGCTGGGGCGGCGGGGCCGCCTTCCACGTGCTGCTGCCCGACGTGGTCAGCTACGAGCGCGGCTACGCCCAGGTCCTCGACCGGCTCTAGCCGACGCCGTTGCCGCTATCGTGGGCTGCATGGCGAACGATCCCGGGCTGTTCGGCCCCGACTCGGTCTCCTGGCGAGTGCAGCGGGAGGCGACCGTCATGCTGGGCGGGGCCAGGGCGCTGCTCATGCACTCGGCCCACCCCCTGGTGGTGGCCGGCGCCCGCCAGACCGGCATGTACGCCAACCAGCCGTGGCGGCGGCTGGAGCGGACCCTGCGCCAGACCTACACGGTGGTCTTCGGGACCAGAGAGGAGGCGCTTGCCGCCTCCAGGCGCATCGACGACGTCCACCGGGGCATCAAGGGGGTCGACCCGGTCACCGGGCTGCGCTACGACGCCCGCGACCCGGGGCTGCTGCTGTGGGTGCACGCCTGCCTGGTCGACAGCTTCCTGACCTTCGAGCGCCTGACCGTCGGACGGCTCGACGACGCCGGCCGCCAGGCCTTCCACGAGGAGTCGATGGTCTCCGCCGAGCTGCTGCGGCTGCCCCGCGAGCGCATCCCGCCGACCGTGCCGGCGCTGCGGGCCTACCTGGACGAGGTGATGGCCAGCGGCATCCTGCGCATGACCGACGGCGCCCGCCGGGTGGCCGACCTGATCGGCAACCCGCCCCGGGACGTGCCCCGGCGGCCGCTGTGGGGCCTGATCGGGTTCCTGGCCTTCCAGACCCTGCCCCCGCCGCTCAGGCGGCTCTACGACGTCCGCGGCGGCCAGGGCCGCCGGGCCCTGGTCCGGGCCAGCGCGGTCGGCCTGCGGGTCGCCCGCCCCCTGGCCCCGCCGCGCATCCGCTACGTGGCCCCGGCGGTCATGGCCGGCTGGCGCCTGGAGGGCCGCTACGGGTCCCTGGCCGAAGCCGCCGCCCACTGGCCCACCGGCTAACCACCTCCCCCGCCTCGCCCACCGCCTGCTGGCCCGACTATGATATCTTGATATCACCATGGCGACTGAGCGACCGACCGGGACCAAGAACATCGTGCTGCGCCTCGACCCCGAGCTGGCCGAGCGCCTCCAGACCGTGGCCGACGTCGAGGGCCGCTCGGTCTCCGACGTGCTCCGCGAGGCGGTGGCCAGCCTGGTCGCGCAGCGCCGCAGGGACGAGCGCTTCATCCGGCTGCTGGAGGAGAACGTGGCCAGGCACCAGCGGCTGCTGAAGGCGCTGCGCGACCAGGAGGACGGCGGCCCGTGACCTCCCTGGACCTGGCCGGCCTGGTCCTGGTGGCCAGCCGCACCCTCGGCCTGGGGGAGCAGGCGGTGCTGGCGCTGGCCGACCTGGACGCGGCCGCGGAGGTCCTGGCCCACGTCCAGCAGACCCCCGGCGGGCCCGAGCGACAGGCGGCCACGCTGGTCCACGGCCTGGTGCGCCGCCGGGTGTTCGGGCCTCGCAGCGGCGAGGTGGCGCTGCTGGCCGCCCTGCAGCTGCTGGCCCTGCAGGGACGGGAGGCCGGCGACCTCGGCCCGCCCGCGCAGGTGCGCGAGCTGCTCGCCGGCATCGCCGGCGGCCGGGTCGGCACCGACGAGCTGGCGGCCTGGCTGGAACGGTCGACAACCGGATGGAGGATGGAGATGTTCGAGCGGTTCACCGACCGGGCACGGAACGTGGTCCGGGCCGCCCAGGACGAGGCGCGGCGCCTCGGCCACGCCTCGATCGGCACCGAGCACCTGCTGCTCGGCCTCCTGGCCGAGCCGGAAGGCATCGGCGCCAGGGCCCTGGCCGCCCTCGGCCTGTCCCTGGACGGGCTGCGCGCCGAGGTGGAGCGGACCGCCGGCCGGGGTGAGGGCGCGCCCGGCGGCCATATCCCCTTCCAGCCCAGGAGCAAGAAGGTCCTGGAGCTGTCGTTGCGCGAGGCGCTGTCGCTCGGCCACAACTACATCGGCACCGAGCACATCCTGCTCGGCCTCGTCCGCGAGGAGGGCGTGGCCGCCCAGGGGCTGGCCACCCACGGCGTCGACCTGGCGGGGGCCCGCCAGGAGGTGGTTCGCCTGCTCGCCCTCGGCCCCGCCGGCCGGGCCGGCACCAGGCCGTCCAGGGAGGCCCTGGCCGCCGACATCGACGCCCTCTACGAGGAGATTGTCCGGCTGGCCAGGGAGGTCCAGCGCCTCACCGAGCTGCTACGCGAGCACGGCATCGAGCCCGACGAGGGCACCTCGCGCTCGGCCTGACCCTCCCGCGGAGTCACCACGGGCGACCGGGGTGGGGTGTTTCTGCGCACATGAGGGGTCTGCTATCGTGGCGGCGCGGCCGCGCCGCCCCCGGGCGACGGCCTCTGACCGTCCCGGGGAAGCGCCGGCCTCGGGCCCGGCCGAGCGGGCCCAGGTTGCGAAGGACCCTGCCGGCAGGCCGAGCAGGCACCTGCGGACGCAAAGGCACCACCGATGGCGCACACCACCAATCCCGGACCCTTCTTCTCCCGTGTCCCGAGGGCGCACGCCGCCTCCCAGCCGTTCACCTACCCGCTCCAGCGCGAGTGGGTCGAGCCGGACTGGCGGCGGCTGCCCGGCTTCCGCGACGTGACCCGGGCGGAGTGGGAGACGGCCCAGTGGCAGCGGGCCCACACCGTCAAGAACCTGCGCCAGCTGCTGGCCACCTTCGGCGACCTGTTCCCTGTCGACCTGCTGGCCTCGATCGAACGGGACCAGGCCGAGCGGGCCACGATGTCGATGCTGCTCCCGCCCCAGATGCTCAACACCATGGACGAGCGGGACCTCTGGAACGACCCGGTGCGCCATTACATGCTCCCGGCCTTCGACGACCGCGACGCCCAGTGGCCCAGCCACCCGCTGTCGGCCCGCGACAGCCTGCACGAGGCCGACATGTGGGCGGTGGAGGGCCTCACCCACCGCTACCCCACCAAGGTCCTGGCCGAGCTGCTGCCCACCTGCCCCCAGTACTGCGGCCACTGCACCCGCATGGACCTGGTCGGCAACTCCACCCCCCAGGTGGCCAAGTACAAGTTCGAGGTCAAGCAGCCGGCCCGCCACGAGCAGATCCTGGACTACCTGCGCCGCACCCCCAGCGTCCGCGACGTGGTCGTGTCCGGCGGGGACGTGGCCAACCTGCCCATCAGGGTCCTGGAGCAGTTCGTCTCGGCCCTGCTGGACCTCGACAACATCCGCGACATCCGCCTGGCCTCCAAGGGCCTGATGGGCCTGCCCCAGCACTTCCTCCAGGACGACGTCCTGGCCGGCCTGGACCGGCTGGCCACCAAGGCCAACCAGCGCGGGGTCGACCTGGCCCTGCACACCCACGTGAACCACGCCAACCAGCTCACCCCGCTGGTCGCCACGGCCACCGGGGCCCTGCACGACATGGGCTTCCGCGACGTGCGCAACCAGGGGGTCCTGCTGCGAGGGGTCAACGCCAGCCCCAAGGACCTGCTGGAGCTCTGCTTCACCCTGCTCGACCGGGCCAAGGTCATGCCGTACTACTTCTACGTCTGCGACATGATCCCCAACTCCGAGCACTGGCGGACCTCGATCGCCGAGGCCCAGGAGCTGCAGCACGCGATCATGGGCTACCTGCCCGGCTTCGCCACCCCGAGGGTGGTGGCCGACATCCCCTTCGTCGGCAAGCGCTGGGTCCACCAGGTCGAGGCCTACGACCGCGAGAAGGGCATCTCCTACTGGACCAAGAACTACCGCACCGGCATCGAGTTCGACGACCCCGACGCCCTCAGCCGCCGCTACGAGTACTACGACCCCATCCGCACCCTCCCCGAAAGCGGCAAGGAGTACTGGCGCAAGTTCGGCGTCCCCGACACCGTCCCGGTCACCTGAGCGCCCAAGCCGCCCCTCGCGGCATCCGACGGTCGACGAGGCGCTTGGGCGCCTCCGCTACCTTCGGGCCAACGGCCCCTCGCCCCAGGCCTTCACCCTCCGGCGCAGGTTCGACCCGGACGGCCGGCCCTCGGCGCGACGAGGGCTCAGTCGGAGCTGAGGGCGTCGGTGGCGGTCGTGCCGGCGTCGGTGGTGCGGCGGAGGAATCCCGCCAGCAGCTCGAGCTCCTCGTCGGTGTAGCTCTCGCAGAGCCTGTCCATTGAGCGGTTCATGCCGGCGTAGAGGCGGAACAGCTCGGCGCCGCGATCGCGGAGGGGGCGGATCAGGACGGCGCGGCGGTCGGAGGGGTCGCGGTCGCGGGTCACCCAGCCGGCGCGCTCCAGGCGGTCGAGGATGCCGGTCATGGTGGCCGGGTGCAGGCCGGCCCGGCGGGCCAGGTCGCTGGGGGTGAGGGGGCCGTGGCGGGAGAGCATGTCCAGGCACTCCAGGTCGACGTCCTTGAGCCCCAGGCGGGCGCCGACCTGGTGGTTGAGCAGCGTGAGCTGGCTGTTCAGCTCGCGCAGCCCGTCCTTGACGGCCGTGATCGACCGTCGTCGGCGCCGGGCCGCGTCCCCATCCCTTGTTGATCGTGGACTCATATAGTATGGTTTCCATATATTCTCGTGGACGGACATAGTGTACCCGAGGGAGCAGCAGATGAAGCTCACCGTCTTCGCGGCCACCGGCGGGATCGGCCGCCACCTCCTCGACCAGGGCCTGGCCGCCGGCCACGACGTCACCGCCGTGGCCCGCAACCCGTCGACCCTGCCGGGCGGGGTGCGCACCATGGCCGCCGACCTGGCGGCGGTCGATCCGGCGACCCTGGAGCCGGCGGTGGCCGGGGCCGACGCCGTGCTCTCCGGCCTCGGGCCGCGGTCCCGCTCCGACGCCGGCATCGCCTCGGTGGGCACCCGCGCCATCGTCCAGGCGATGCAGGCCACCGGCGTCCGGCGCATCGTGGTCGTCAGCGCCGCCCCGGTCGCCACGGTGGCGTCGCCCGGCCGGCCCGACCCGCCACGCCACGACCCCGGCGACGGGTTCGTCATGCGCCATCTGCTCGCCCCGGCGCTCGTCGCCGCCCTCCGCGACGTCTACGCCGACCTGGCCCTGATGGAGGACGTCCTGCGCGACAGCGGCCTGGACTGGACCGCCGTGCGGCCGCCCCGCCTGACCAACCGGCCGGCGGCCGGCACCTACCGGACGGCCATCGGCCGAAACCTCCGGCGCGGCCTCCTGGTCTCCCGCGCCGACGTCGCCCAGCTGATGCTGGCCGTGCTCGACCGGCCGGAGACGATCGGCCAGACCATCGGCATCGCCAACTAGCCGGACCGGCACGGAGCGCCGGGGCTCGCCGTGGACACCGCCTACCTGGTCGTGGCCATCCTGGCCATCGCCGCCAACGCCTTCTCGGGCATCGCCGCCCTCGCCCACTTCCGGCCGATCCTCCCCGCCATGGCCAGGGCCGGCGTGCCCGAGTCGTGGCTGACCTTCCCGATCGGCACCCTCAAGACGGCCGGCGCGGCCGGCCTGCTGCTCGGCCTGGCCGGGGTGCCGCTGATCGGCACGGCGGCCGCCGTCGGGCTGGTGCTGTTCTTCGTCTGCGCCGTCTACACCCACATCCGGGCCGGCGACTACTCGCCCCAGTTCGGCCTGGCGATCGGGTTCCTGTTACTGGCCATGGCCACCCTGGGCCTGGGACTGCCGTCGGCCCTCAAGAGTGTCTGAGGGTCGGCGGCGGCGACCGCGAGCAGGGCGGTTCCGGCGAAGCCCCCGAGGACGAGCGGGGCGACGAAGAGCCCTGGCACCAGGATCTGGGGCAGGTGCGGGACGAGCCAGCTGGTGGCGACCTGGACCGTCGTCGACCAGGCCAGCACCAGCAGGGCGCCGCCGGCCGGGCCGGCCTGGGCGGCCGGCTGGGGCAGGCCGGGCCGGCGGTCGAGGAGGACCAACACCAGCACCACGCCCAGCCCGACGGCGGTGGCCCGCATGGCCACCACCAGGACGCCGTACCAGGCCAGGGCCGTCCCGCCCGGGCCGCCCGGCTCGAACCGGGCCAGCCAGCCCAGCCCCACGGCCAGGTCGATCCCCCAGGCGAGGCCGGCGGCGACCGGGAGGGCGCGCGGCCAGGGCGGCAGCGGGGCCGCCCGGCCGGGCAGGCCCAGGAACGCCCGCAGGTAGCAGGCCAGGGCGGCCACGCCGAGCAGGCCCTGGGACTGATCCCGCAGGAACAGGCCGAGGGCCCGCCGGACGGATTCGACCGGCGGCCCCCGCTCGGCCGGGCCGAGGACGAGGGCCAGCCCGGCGCCCAGGGTGGCCAGCAGCAGGCCGGCGAGCATCGGGGCCCGCACCCGGCCGGGACGCTGCCCGGCGGCGCCCCAGAACCAGCCGAGCAGGGCGGCCGCGGCGGTCAGCTCCAGCACCCGCGCGGCCGAGCCAACCCAGGGGGCGCCGATGAGCTGCGGCGTGAGCGCGGCCAGGACCCAGCGCCCCAGTGCGGCGGCCACCGCCAGACCCAGCAGCCAGGCCCGGGGCCCGGGAAGCACACCGGCGAGGGCCGTGCCCCCCCCCCCCCCCCCCCCCCCCCCCCCCGCCGGGGCCCCCCCCCCCCCGAGGCCCCCCGGGGGGGGTGG
>JBJMHP010000127.1:0-3861 GCA_045807325.1 Actinomycetes bacterium
GACCGCAAGGGCGGCTGGGACTGCCACGGCCTGCCGGTCGAGCTGGAGATCGAGAAGGAGCTGGGGCTCAAGGACAAGCAGGCCATCGAGCGCTACGGGGTGAAGGAGTTCAACGCCCGCTGCCGCGAGTCGGTGCTGCGCTATGTGGACCTGTGGGAGGTGCTGACCGAGCGGGTCGGGTTCTGGATCGACACCACCCAGGCCTACCGGACGATGGACACCTCCTATGTGGAGAGTGTCTGGTGGGCCCTGGCCGAGCTGCACCGCCGCGGCCTGCTGGTCGAGGACTACAAGGTCACCCCGTACTGTCCCCGGTGCCAGACGACCCTGTCGGACGCCGAGGTGGCCATGGGCTATCGCGAGGTCGAGGACCTCACCGCCTACGTGGCCCTGCCGGCCACCACCGGCACCCTGGCCGCCGAGGGGGCGGCCCTGCTGGTCTGGACGACCCAGCCGTGGACGCTGGTCCCCAACGTCTCGGTGGTGGTCGGCCCCGAGATCGAGTACGTGCTGGTCGAGGCGACCGGCGAGGACGGTCGGCCGCGCAGGCTGGTGGTGGCCAGGGACGCGGTGGCCAGGGCGGTCGGCCCCGACGGCCGGGTGCTGCGGCCGGTGCCCCTCGAGGAGCTGCTTGGCACCCGCTACCGGCGCGCCTTCGACCTGGTCCCGGTCACCGAGGAGGAGGCGGCCCGGGGCTGGACGGTGGTGGCCGACGAGTACGTCACCACCGGCGACGGGTCCGGGCTGGTCCAGACCTCGCCCGCCTACGGCGCCGAGGACCTGGCCGTCGGCCAGCGCTACGGCACCCCGGTGCTGCACCCGGTCGGCCCGGACGGCCGGTTCGGGCCCGAGACGGGCTGGCTGGCCGGCCGGTTCGTGAAGGAGGCCGACGCCGACCTGGTCGAGGACCTGCGCCGGCGGGGGCTGCTGTGGCGGGCCGAGACCCACCGCCACGCCTACCCGTTCTGCTGGCGCTGCGGCACGCCGCTGATCTACTACGCCCTGACCTCCTGGTACGCCAGGACCACGGCGGTCAAGGACCGGATGCTGGAGGAGAACGCCCACATCGGCTGGCGTCCCGAGCACATCCGCGACGGCCGCTTCGGCGACTGGCTGGCCAACAACGTCGACTGGGCCCTGTCCAGAGCTCGCTACTGGGGCACGCCGCTGCCGCTGTGGCGCTGCCCCGACGGGCACGTGACGGCGGTCGAGAGCCTGGCCGACCTGTCGGCCAGGGCCGGCCGCGACCTGTCCGGCCTCGACCCGCACCGGCCGTTCGTGGACGAGGTCGCCTTCGCCTGCCCCGACTGCGGGCAGGAGGCCCGGCGGGTCGCCGACGTGCTCGACGCCTGGTTCGACTCCGGGTCGATGCCGTTCGCCCAGTGGGGCTACCCGCACACCCCGGGCAGCCGCGACGCCTTCGAGCGGGCCTTCCCGGCCGACTTCATCTCCGAGGCCATCGACCAGACCCGCGGCTGGTTCTACTCGCTGCTGGCCGTGAGCACGCTGCTGGTCGACCAGCCGTCCTACCGCAACGTGGTCTGCCTCGGGCTCATCGTGGACCGCGACGGCCGCAAGATGTCCAAGAGCCTTGGGAACGTGCTCGACCCGTTCGAGCTGCTGGACCGCTACGGGGCCGACCCGCTGCGCTGGTTCATGCTCGCCGGCGGGTCGCCGTGGGTGTCGCGGCGGCTGTCCCCGGAGGCGGTCGAGGACATCACCCGGTCGTTCTTCCTCACCTTGTGGAACACCTACAGCTTCTTCTGCCTGTACGCGCGGCTCGAAGGCTTTGACCCCACCGGTCCGAGGGCCGGGTCGGCGACCTCGGCGCTGGACCGCTGGGTCCTGGCCGAGCTGGCCGACACCGTGGAGCAGGTCACCCGGAACCTGGACGACTACGACGCCACCAGCGCCGCCCGGCGGCTGGCCACCTTCGTCGACGACCTGTCCAACTGGTACGTGCGGCTGTCGCGGCGGCGCTTCTGGCGCGGCGCCGGCGACGACGCCGGTGCCGCCTTCCGGACCCTGTGGACCTGCCTGCGCACGGTGACGCTGCTGCTGGCCCCCTACGCGCCGTTCATGGCCGAGGAGCTGTGGCAGGGGCTGGTGGTCTCGGTCGACCCGGAGGCGCCGGACTCGGTCCACCTGGTCGACTGGCCGGCGCCGGACCGGGCCGCCGACCCGGAGCTGAGCGCCGCCATGGCCGAGGTCCGGCGGCTGGTCGGGCTGGGCCGCCAGGCCCGCACCGAGGCCAGGGTCAAGGTCCGCCAGCCCCTGGCCCGGGCCCTGATCGCCGTGCCCGACCGGGTCAGGGCCGGGGTGGCCCGGCTGCTGGACCTGGTCGCGGCCGAGCTGAACGTCAGGGAGGTCGGCTTCGCCGAGGGCGAGGCCGGGCTGGTCGCCTACCGGCTGACCCCGACCTTCCGGGCCCTCGGGCCCCGGTTCGGGCGCGACGCCCAGACGGTGGCGGCCGCCCTGCGCCAGGTCCCGGCCACCCAGGCCGCCGAGCTGGCCCCCAGGCTGCGGGCCGGCGAGCGGGTCCGGCTGGAGGTGGACGGGCTGGGGCCGGTGGAGCTGGGCCCGGAGGAGGCCGGGGTGGTCGAGGAGCCGGTCACCGGCTGGCGGGTGGTCCGCGACGGCCCGACCGCGGTCGCCCTTGACCTGGAGATCACGCCCGAGCTGCGCCTTGAGGGGCTGGCCCGCGACCTGGTCCGGGCCGTGCAGGACCTGCGCAAGGCGGCCGGCCTGGCCGTGGACGACCGGATCGAGCTGGCCGTCAAGGCCGACGGCGAGGTCGCGGCCGCCGTCCAGGCCCACCGCGACTACCTGCTCGGCGAGACCCTGGCCACCAGCCTGCACTACGCCCCTCAGGGCGACGGCCACGACGCCCGGGCCGACCTGGACGGCCACGAGGTCCGCATCTGGCTGCGGCCGGTCCGGCCGGGGGTCCGGGAGGCTCATGCCTAGTCCCCCGGTGGGCCAGGCTCGCAGGCGGTCCCGGAGGGTTGACGACCTGGGGGACCTGCTGCCGGCGGCGCGGTCGCTGGGAGGCTACCTCTGGGCCGGGCCGAACAGCCTGGTCGGGCTGGTCGGGGGGCTCAGCACCCGGTCCCGGCCGGTGCGCTGGCGGGGGGTGCTGCTGTTCGAGGACGCCGACGGCGGGCTGGCCCGGTTCCTGCGCTGGCGCGGGTTCGCGGCCATCACCCTCGGGCACGTGATCGTGGCCAACCGGCCCCTGGACGACCGGCTGCTCGCCCACGAGCTGGAGCACGTGGCCCAGCACGAGCGCTGGGGGCCGCTGTACTACCCCGCCTACCTGCTGGGCAGCGTCCTCGGCTACCGGCGCAACCCGTTCGAGCGGGCGGCGTCGCGGGCGGCCGCGGCGATCGCGGCCGCCGTGGAGGAGCGCGGCCGCCGCGCCGGGGGCCGCTGATGCCGGACCGCGACTACTCGGGCACGCCGCTGCACCGCAAGCTGGGGATCAGGGAGGGGTCGGCGGTGGCCCTGCTGGACGCGCCCGAGGACTTCCCCGGGCTGCTGGAGCCGCTGCCCGGCGGGGTCGAGCTGCGCCGGACCGCCCGGGGGCCGGTGGACGTGGTGGTGCTGTTCGTCACCTCGCGGGCCCGGCTGACCGGGAGGTTCCCGGCCGCCAAGGGCGCGATCGGCGCCGACGGAGGGATCTGGGTCGCCTGGCCCAAGAAGACCGCGGCCGTGGCCACCGACCTCGACTTCGGGTTCGTGCAGCAGGTCGGCCTGGACGCCGGGCTGGTCGACAACAAGACGGCCGCCATCGACGGCACCTGGACCTCGGTCCGGTTCGTGGTCCGGCTGGCCGACCGGCCGGCCTGGCCGCGCCCCTAG
>JBJMHP010000128.1:0-17711 GCA_045807325.1 Actinomycetes bacterium
TGCGCCCGATCCAGTTGCGCTGCATGGTCAGGACCTTGTCGCTCCAGCGCAGCTCCTCCATGTCGTCCAGCAGCCGCTGGGCATAGTCGGTGATCTTGAAGAACCACTGGGTCAGCTCGCGCTTCTCGACCGGGGCGTCGCAGCGCTCGCAGCGGCCGTTGATGACCTGCTCGTTGGCCAGCACCGTCTGGTCGTTGGGGCACCAGTTGACCGGGGACGCCTTGCGGTAGGCCAGGCCCCGCTCGAAGAAGCGCAGGAACAGCCACTGGGTCCAGCGGTAGTAGTCCGGGTCGCAGGTGTACAGGGTCCTGGACCAGTCGAAGGAGATCCCCAGCCGGCGGAACCCGGCCCGCTGGGCGTCGATGTTCTGGTAGGTCCAGATCTTGGGGTGGACGCCGCGGCGGATGGCCGCGTTCTCGGCCGGCAGCCCGAAGGCGTCCCAGCCGATCGGGTGGAGCACGTTGTAGCCCTGCATCCACTTGAGCCTGGCGATCACGTCCCCGCCCGAGAACGCCTCCAGGTGCCCCATGTGCAGGGCCCCGGAGGGATAGGGGAACATGTCGAGGGCGTAGAAGCGCGGCCGGCCGTTGTCGCCCTCGTCGGCCCGGTAGAGGCCCAGCTCCTCCCAGGCCGCCACCCACTTGGGCTCAACCTGCTGGGGATCGTAGCGCTCGGCGTCCACGGGGAATCTCCTCGAAAGCTCTCGGGCATGGGTGGATGGGGGGCCTTCCGGCCACCTGCGACAAGGATAACAGCAGGCCACCAGCCACTTTCCAGCCACGTTGGGGATTCGTTGGGGCAGCCGGTCAATTTGTCCACTGGACAGCCGGACCCGTCGAGTGCAAAAGTCCCGCCCATACTGGTGAAGTGGAACGAGCCGGACGTAGCGCGCTCGGTGGCCGCGGGCACGTCCTCCGTCGACATGCCACCAGAGGGGAGGCAGAGTGGTAACCGCTCGCAAGCAGGTCGGTGCCTCGAGCACCTATGGCACCCTACGCAGCTGGCAACCGCCCCGGTCGTCCTATGACCAGCTCCGTCAGGCTGGCCAGCAGCAGGCGACGCCCGGCGACCTGGAGGTCCTGCTGCGCACCACCGAGGTGGCGCGCCGGCTCCAGGTGAGCGCCCGCACGGTCCTTGCCTGGGCCCAGGCGGGAAAGCTGCCGAGCATCCTGACCCCGGGTGGCCACCGTCGCTATCCGGCGCAGGGGGTGGAGCAGGTGCTTCAGACCATGACCGCCGCCGGCGAGCCTCGCACCACTCAAGGGCCCAGCCGCTGACCGAACGCAGCCAAGCGGGCCGGCCTTCGGGCCGGCCCGCTGACGGCGGCACTCCTACGATGGGTCAGACAGGACGCGCAGCAGCCTGGAGGCGATGGATGGCGGCCCGCTTGACCCTACCCAGGACGGCCGTATGGGTCTGGCATGGCGAGCCCAGGTCCATCTTCGGCCTCGACGCCGTGTTCGTCCGCTGTGCCAGCGGCACCAGCGGGACCGCCCCCTCCGGGTTCAGCTACGCCGACAACTTCCGCGCCTGGCTGCGGGCCCGCGGCCCGTCGGTGATCCCCTGGTCCTGGCTCGGGCCGCCGCACGGCACCGACGGGCCGGCCAGCGCCGACGCTCTGGCCGCCATCGCCCCGAGCCAGCGGGTCTACATCGTCGAGGTCGGCTCAGAGACACCGCCCGCCCAGGTGGCCGCGTTCGCGGCCCGGCTGCGCCAGCGCGAGCCGATCGCCGCCCTCGGGTTCTCGACCTGGCCGACCCGCGCCGAGGCCGAGGAGGCCGCCGTCCCCTGGGACGCCTGCGTCGAGGCCTTCGACTTCGGGCTGCCCCAGGTGTGCACGCCCACCCAGCGCCAGCTGCTGCTGCGCGACGAGAGCCCGGTGGTCGAGGACATGGCCGGCAAGCCGATCCATGTGGCCACCTTCCCAGACGCCGACCCCAGCTGGGTGGACAGCGCTCGCCTGGGGGTGGCCGAGCACGCCGGGGCCTCGGCCTTCTCGGTCGACCAGTCGAGCTTCTCGGCCTGGCGCCGCCAGCTCGGCGCCCTCGGCGAGGGCCGCCAGGAGCTGCCGCCCCCGGCGCCGGCTCTGGAGCCGCCGCCGCCGCCGCTGGAACCGCCACCGCCGGCCGTGCCGCTGGCCCGGGCCCCCTCCCTCGAGCCGCACGAGACCCTCACCCCCGTGCACTTCGACGAGCCGGGGGAGCTGGCCCTGCTGGCCAACCGGATCCTGGCCGTGGTCCAGGCCCGCCTCGACGCCGGCGGCCGGCTCACCGACGACGAGCTGGTCACCGAGATCGAGAACGTGCTCCGGGACAACGCCGCCGGCGGCTCGCCCTAGTCGGCCAGCCGCAGGGCCACCGCCGGGTCGATCCGGGCCGCCTGGCGGGCCGGCCAGGCGGTGGCGGCCAGGGAGGCGGCGGCGGTGGCCCCGACCAGCAGCAGGATCGACAGCCAGGGGATGGGGAACGAGGTGCCGGCGCCCTGGAGGTCGTCGTCGTTGCGGAACAGCAGGTAGCTGGTGGCCAGCGACAGGGCGGTGCCCAGCAGGATGCCCTCCAGGGCGACGAAGGAGCTCTCCAGCAGGAACGCCCGCCGGACCACCCTGGCCGGGAAGCCGAGGGCGCGCAGGACCCCGACGGTGCGCCGGCGTTCGCGGACGGCCCGGACCATGACCACGCCGAGGCCGGCCACCCCGACCACCAGCCCAAGGGCCAGGAATCCCTGGAGGAGGTGGAAGAAGGACCGGTTGGCGGCGAAGTCCTGCTCGACCAGGTGGCCGATGCGGGTCGCGACCAGCCCCTGGGGGAGGAACTCGCCCTGGAGGTCGGCGGCCAGGGCCTGGTCGGAGGTGCCGGGGGCGACGGCCAGCAGCGCCGCCTCGGGCCGGGCCCGGGGGCCGAACTGGCCGCGGACCCCGGCGGTGGCCATGACCACCGGGCTGGCGAAGTCACCGTCGCCGACCCGGTCGAAGGCGGTGGAGTCGGTCAGGATGCCGGCGATCACCTTGCGGGCCCGGCGGCCGCTGGCCGGGTCGACCACGGTCAGGGTGTCGCCGGGCCGGTAGGTGACCGCCCCCATGCCGGCGCCCTCCTGGCCCAGGTACTGGTCCAGGACCACATAGCCCGGGTTGGCCAGCACCGCCCGCCACACGGCCCGGTCGTCGCCGCCGAGGCGGCCGAGGCGCTCCTCAAGGGGGAACAGGCCGTGGTCGGCCAGGGCCGGGGTGGCCCCCACCACCGTGGTCGGGAAGGGCTTGGTGGCGCCGGGCACGCCAAGCACCTGGGCCTTGGCCGAGGTCAGCGGGGCCACCCCGGCCACCCGGCCGGCGAAGCGGCCGCCGGCCAGCCGGGCCTGCGGGTCGGCGATGGGGGCCGAGGGGTTGTAGTCGACCCGCAGGGCGTAGCCGCCGGTGGCGGACGCCACCGCCCGGTCCATGCTGGCGTCGATCAGGGTGCCGAGCACCGTGATCAGCACCAGGGTGAACACGACCAGCCCGTACATGATGAGGGTGGCGCCGGTCCGGAAGCGCCTGGCCGTCGGGTAGGCCACGGCCAGCCTGGCCGCCAACCCGGAGGCCGACGGGCGGGCCAGCAGGGGCCGCAGCAACCGCAGCAGCAGCTCCTGGTTCTGGGAGACGAGCAGCACGGCCGAGAAGGTGAGGACCACCCCGAGGACGATGAAGGTCGCGGTCGAGCCGTCGTCGAACACCTTGGGCCGCAGGGTGTTGGCGGCCAGCCCCCAGCCGAGCACGGCCAGCGACGCGCCGGTGTAGACGACCCGCCGGGGCAGCACCCGGACCAGCAGCGGGCACAGGGCCAGCAGGGCCAGGGGCGGGTACAGGTAGGTGCCGACGCCCTGGCTGCCGGCGACGGCCACCACCGCCGCGGCCCCGATCCCGGCCGCGGCCAGGGTCGAGGCCAGCACCCAGCGCCAGCGCAGGCGGCGGCCCCCGGCGGCCGGCAGGTCGCGGATGGCGGCGATGATGTTGATCCGGCTGATGCGGATGCTGGTCAGGGCCACGGTCACAAAGCCGATCAGGAACCCGGCCGCGAACCCGTTGACCAGGCTGGTCGGGGTGGCGGTGAAGACCAGGTCGAGCCCGCCCTCCTCGGGCGAGAAGCCGGCGAAGATGCGGGCCGTGACCGCGACCACGGCCCGGCCCACGCCCAGCCCGGCGGCCAGGCCGACGGCCGCCGCGACCAGCGAGTAGACCGCCCCCTCGATGACAAAGCCGCGGACCAGGCGGCCGCGGCGCATGCCGACCGCCCGGAGCATGCCGAGCTCGCCCTTGCGCTCCTCGGCCAGCATCACGAACACGTTCACCAGCAGCAGCACGCCGGCGATGATGGCGAAGCTGCCGATGAACAGGAACAGCGAGCCGATCGAGCCGCCGACGTTCCTGGCCTGCTCCAGGACCTCCTGCTTGGGGGTCTGGACCACGGTGCCCTTGCCGGCCAGGGGGCCGAGGGCGGCCTCGAGCCTGGCCACGACCCGGTCGGTGGCGGCGGCGCCGCCCTCGACCCCGCCGGTGTTGGAGACGAGGGTGAGGACCTCGGGCCCGGCCTGGCCGCTTGCCGGCCCGGCCGCCGCGGTCCCGCCGAGGCCGCCCGGCGCCAGGAAGGCGCCGTGGTCGGCGAAGCCGGCCAGCCCCTGGGCCGGCATGACCCGGGCCACCTCCAGGGCCACCGGGCGGCCGTAGAGGTGGAAGGTGAGGCGGTCGCCGGCGTGGGCGTCCAGGTCGCCGGCCAGGGTGTCGTTGAGGACCACCTGGCCGGGGCCGGGCGCCGGCCCGGCCAGGGCCGACCCGGGACCCTCGAACCGGGCCGCGGCCGGGAAGTCGAGCTCGAGCAGGGTGGCCCGGGGCTCGCCCTTGCGGCCGGGGCCGGTGCCACTGGCCACCGCGGCGGCGTGGCGGCGGACGGTGAGGAGCCCGTCGACGTCGGGGTCGCCGGCGACCGCGGCCAGCCGGCGGGCCGCCTGCTCGCCCGCGGCCGGGTCGGTGGAGGCGACCACCTCGTCGACCGCGCCCAGATGCCGGTAGGCGTCCTGCCTGACCGATCGGTCCAGGGTGTCGCCGACGACCAGGCTGCCGACGATGATGGCCGTGCCCAGCACCGAGCCGGCGACGACCAGGGCGGCCTCGCCGCGGCGGCGGTTGATCTGGCGCAGGGCCAGCCGCCGGGTGGTGGCCCCGCCAACGGCCAGCCAGGCGGTCACGGCCAGGGCGGCCGCGCCCAGGCCGACCAGGTAGGGGGTCAGCTCGGCGAACATCGCTCAGCCTCCCACCGGCGCCAGCGGGCGCCGCTCGTCGCCGACCAGGTGGCCGTCGCGCATGCGCACCACCCGGCCGGCCGAGCCGCCGATGGCCGGGTCGTGGGTGACCAGCACGATCGTCTGGCCCTCCTGGCGGTTCAGCTCGTGCAGCAGGGCCACCACCTGGTCGGCCATGGCGGTGTCGAGGTTGCCGGTCGGCTCGTCGGCCCAGACGACGGCCGGGCGGGCGGCCAGGGCCCTGGCGATGGTGACCCGCTGCTGCTCGCCGCCTGACAGCTCGTTGGGCCGGTGGCCGGTGCGGTGGCCGAGCCCGACCCGCTCCAGCATCCGCACCGCCGCCGCCCGCGCCCGGCGGGCCGGGACGCCGTTGAGCAGCAGCGGCAGCTCGACGTTCTCGGCCGCGCTGAACACCGGGATGAGGTTGAAGGCCTGGAAGACGAACCCCATGGACCGGGCCCGGTGGCTGGTGCGCCGGGCGTCGGACATGGCGAACAGGTCCTGGCCCTCGACCAGGACCCGGCCGCCGTCGATGTCGTCCAGCCCCGACAGGCAGTTCAGCAGGGTGGTCTTGCCCGAGCCGCTCGGCCCCATCACCGCCACCAGCTCGCCGCGCCGCACCTCGAGGTCGAGGCCGGCCAGGGCCTCGACCTCGACGCCGCCGGTCCGGTACACCTTGCGCACCCGCTCGGCCACGAGCAGGGGCGTCGCCTGGCCGTTCTGGTCCACTGAGGGCTCCTCGAGCTCGGGATCGTCTCGAGGAGCAGCCTGCGACCTGGCCGCCCCGGCCACCATCCGGGATGCCCCCGGAAGATCCCCCAGCTAGCCCCCGGCCGGGCTCAGGGGTCTCCCCCAGTTCTCAGCCGGGGCGCCGGTAGGAGAGCTCGGCCATGGGCAGGCGCAGCTCGAAGCGGGCGCCCGGCCCGGCCTGGGCGGGGTCGACCAGCAGCAGCTCGCCGTCCTGGGCGTTGGCCAGCTGGCGGGCGATGTACAGCCCAAGGCCGACCCCGCTGGCCAGCCGGGTCGCTCCCGAGTCGAGCTGGGTGAACCGCTCGAAGATGCGCTCGCGCTCGGCCGGCGGGACCCCGGGGCCGCTGTCCTCCACGGCCACCACGGCCAGGCCGCCGACCCGGCGTGCCTCCACCCGGATGGGCGCCCGGTCGGGGGCGTGCTTGGCCGCGTTGTCGAGCAGGTTGCCCAGCACCTGGAGGACGGCCTCGGGGACGGCCCGGACGGGCAGGACCTGGCCGGCGTCGAGGACGATCTGGCGGGCCGGGTAGGCCGCCCTGGCCGCGGCCACGGCGTCGCGGGCCAGGGCGGCGGCGTCGACCACCGGCCGCTCGGGCGGCTCCTGGCCGCTGCCCTCCAACCGGGCGGCCAGCAGGAGCTGCTCGATCTGGAGCTTGAGCCGGTCCCCCTGGCGGACGGCCATGCCGATCAGCTCCTGGCGCTGGGGGTCGGTGAGCTGGCCCTCGCGGGCGCTCAGGGTGGCCAGCGCCCCCAGCATCCCGGCCAGCGGGGTGCGTAGCTCGTGGGAGACGGCGGCCAGCAGGTCGTCCTTGAGCCGGTCGCTCTCCTGGAGCTTCTCGACCAGGGCGTGCTCGATCGCGGTCAGCCGGGCCTGCTCCTCGGCCACGGCCTTCGCCTGGCTGGCGGCCAGCTCGGCCGTGGCCCGCTGCTCGTCGGCCTGTACGGTCGTTTTGAGCGCCACCCACACCGCGAGCGTCGGCAGCAGCAGCAGCGGCAGCAGGCTGACCTCGGCCTCGGCCACCACCAGCACCACCGGGGCCATGCCGAAGACCATCCCGAACGGCAGCGCCTCGACCCGCAGGCAGTCCTTGAGGTCCGAGACCAGGTTGCGTCCGTAGGCCAGCGTGGTCACCACGGTCACCAGGACCAGGTTGCCGAGGAAGAACACCAGCGCGGCGGCCGCGAACGCCAGGAGCTGGGTGGCCGTGAACGGGCGCTCGCCGCCCAGGGCCTCGTAGAGGCCGCCGGCCACGACCATGACCAGGACGTACTGGCCGATGTTGAACAGCACCTTCTCGGGCGCGGCCCGGCGCAGGACGTCGGCGACCAGTACCCCGAGCACGAGCGCGAAGGTCGCCGCCCTCGTGCCCCAGCCGAGCAGGATGGCGAACGCGAACGTCTCAGCGGTCGTGGCCCCCTGGCTCCCGGCCCGCGGCAACAGCACCAGGGCGGTCTCGTTGACCACCAGACAGACCACCAGCGCCCAGAACACGGGCGGCTGCTGCCGCAGCTCGGCCAGCCGGCCGCCGCTGCCGAGGAGCCAGAGCAGACCCAGCCCGACCGCCGAGACGGTCAGCGCGTAGACGTGCAGCCCCAACGAGCGGCGTCGAGCGACCATGGTCCCCCAAGCTCGCAGGAGGGTTCAGACCAGCCGAGGGGCGATAGCACACCACGCCACCCTGGCCTTGTCGAGCCTCCGTCAAGGCTGCACGCCTCGTCATGCCGGGCTAGACCCACTTGTTGCCGGCACCGAGGGCGGCGGCCAGCGCAGCCAGCGAGGCCAGCGCCCAGGTGGCACGCGCCAGGCGGGACTTGAGGTGCGTCATGCGTTTCACCTCCTCCCAAGGCGGCGGGTGGAGGAGGCGGACCTCCCGGTTGCAACGCGCAGTATAGGACGAACCAGCAGATCAACCCCGGCGGTGGTCACGAGTAGGATGCGGCTGGCGGCCGCCACCGACAGGGAGAGGAACCATGAACGCCGACTCCACCCTTGCCTCCTACCTCCGCACCGTCTGCCCCGACGCCGACCTCAGCCGGGTCAGCGCCGAAGCGCTCGCCTTCGCCGCCGCCATGGAGGTGGTCGGCGAGGTGGCGCCCGAGATCGCCAGCTCGATCGCGACCGAGCTGGCCGACCAGCGGTCCAACCTCAAGCTGATCGCCTCGGAGAACTTCGCCTCCCCGGCCACCCTGCTGGCCATGGGGAACTGGCTGTCCGACAAGTACGCCGAGGGCTCGCCCGGGCACCGCTTCTACGCCGGCTGCGAGAACGTGGACGCCATCGAGAGCCGGGCCGTCGAGTTGGCCAAGGGCCTGTTCGGCAGCGACCACGCCTACGTCCAGCCCCACAGCGGGATCGACGCCAACCTGGTGGCGTTCTGGTCGATCCTGACCCAGCGGGTCGAGGCCCCGGCGCTGGAGCGGCTCGGGGCCAAGGATCTCAATTCGCTGCAGGAGGCCGACTGGGAGTCGCTCCGCCGGGAGCTGGGCAACCAGCGGCTGCTCGGCATGGCCCTGGACGCGGGCGGCCACCTCACCCATGGGTTCCGGCCCAACGTGTCCGGCAAGCTGTTCGAGATCGCCCGCTACACCGTCGACCCGACCACCGGGCTGCTCGACTACGACCAGGTCCGCAAGCAGGCCGAGAGCTTCCGGCCGCTGATCCTGCTGGCCGGCTACAGCTCCTATCCGCGCAGGATCAACTTCCGCATCTTCCGGGAGATCGCCGACGAGGTCGGGGCCGTCCTCATGGTCGACATGGCCCACTTCGCCGGCCTGGTCGCCGGCAAGGTGTTCAGCGGCGACTTCGACCCGGTGGCCCACGCCCAGGTGGTCACCACCACCACCCACAAGACCCTGCGCGGGCCCCGGGGCGGGATGGTCCTGTGCACCCAGGAGTTCGCGGCCACCGTGGACCGCGGCTGCCCGCTGGTCCTCGGCGGGCCGCTGGGCCACATCATGGCCGCCAAGGCGGTCGCCCTGACCGAGGCCGCCCGGCCGTCCTTCACCGACTACGCCCGGCGGATCGTCGACAACGCCGCCACCCTGGCCGACGCCCTCCAGCAGCAGGGCGCGACCGTGGTCACCGGCGGCACCGACAACCACCTGCTGCTGGTCGACGCCCGCCCCTACAACCTGACCGGCCGCCAGGCCGAGACCGCCCTGCGCGAGGCCGGCATCACCCTCAACCGCAACGTCATCCCCTTCGACCCCAACGGCAGCTGGTACACCAGCGGCCTGCGCCTCGGCACCCCGGCCGTCACCACCCTCGGCATGGGCGCCGACGAGATGCGCGAGATCGCCGCCATGGTCCACGCCGTCCTGGACGCCACCCAGCCCGTCCCCGACTCCAAGGCCAAGTACAGCCTCGACCCGTCCGTCCGTGACCAGGCCAAGCGCCGCGCCGCCGACCTCCTGGACCGGTTCCCCCTGTACCCGGGCATCGCGGTGTAGCCGCGCAGCGCACGCCCCACTCCTGGGGGGCGTGCTCCACCCCACCCCGGGTTGGTGGGGCCCCCGAACGGGAGGGTCGCCGACCCGGGGACCGGGGGCGCGGGGCTATCCACAACCCCCTACGGGTGGCGGCGGCGGATCACAACCGCTACCGCGACCACGCCCACCGTGGCCAACGCCGCGGCGGCGGTCGCGGCCAGCAGTGGTGTGCTCCCCCACCCGCTGTCGGCCGCGGGCTGGGCGGCGGGGGCCGGTGGGGAGGTGGGTGGGGGGCTGGTGGTGGGGGTGACCCGGGCCAGGATCGAGGCGGGGAGGGGGACTCGCCAGACCTCGCTGGCGGGGCCCTCGGAGCCGACCAGGAGGGAGTGGCCGTCGGGCGAGACGGTGAGGGACTCGCCCTGGTACTGGGGGGGCAGGGGGAGCTCGCCGACCCGGTGGCCGGGGGTGGTGTAGACGTAGGCGCTCTGGTAGTCGCGGAGGACGAAGCTGCGGCCGTCGGGGGCGAACGACCCGTCGGTGACCACCGGGGGCACCCGGGCGACGCGGTGGAGGACGTTCACCTGGTCGGTGCGCAGGCGGGCCGGGGCCCGGTACAGGCCGCCGCCGCCGGAGCGCTTGGTGGCCACGTACAGGCGGTTGCTGCGCGGGTCGACCAGCAGGGCCTCGGCGTCGCGGGGCCCGTCGGCGTACCGCAGCCGGTAGCGCACCGCCGGCACGGTGGCGTCGCGCAGTCGGTCCGGCTCGGTCACCCGGTACACCGCCACCTCGGGCCACAGGTCCTGGTTGTCGCCGATGTCGCCGACGAACAGGGCCGGGCGGCCCCGGTCGTCGCGGCCGGGGGCCAGCGCCTCCCAGTCGCGCGCCCCGGCGCCGGCCAGGGTCAGGGTGGCCAGGGTCCGGCCGTCGGAGCCGACCGCGTACAGCTCGGGCCCGCCGCCGCTGTCGTTGTGGGTCCACAGCACCGCCGGGTGGCGGCGGCTGAGGGCCAGCCCGCTCGACTCCAGGATCCGCGGGTCCTCCAGCCGCACCGTCACCTCGGCCCCCTCGACCTGCTGGCCGGCCGCCAGGGGGGCGAGTCCCAGCAGCACCGGGACCACGACCGGCAGGACGAGCAGGGCGGCGGCGGCGAGGCGGCGGGAGCGCATGGCGGCCAGCCTACCTGCGGGGCGGCGAACCGGTGGCCGGCACCCTTCAGGCGGGTGGCCACCCCGGCCGGGCATTCCGAGCAGGGTCCGTCAACACCCAGCCGCGCCTGGGGGTCGAGTCAACTGAACCGAGTATGTACCTGGCCGGGGGCCTCGTCGGCCCAGATGCCCCCGGGGGCGAACAGCTCGTCGACCAGCTCGCCCAGGAGGCCGGTCTCGGCGGCGAGGTCGAGGACGGTGTAGCGCCGCCGGATCATGCGCGCCCGCTCGTAGGTGTCCCGGAACGCCGAGGGGGTCAGCCCCAGCGCCGACGGTCGGGTCGGGCACCCGGCGGCGGCCAGCAGCTCCCGCAGCCGCTCGGCCGGGAGGAGCTGCGCTCCGAGCCGGTCCCGGAGCGCCGGCCAGCGGTCGGCGAGCAGCGTGAGCCGCCGCCCCAGGGCGTCGGCGTCGACCCACTTGGCCATCGTCTCGGCGACCGCGGCCTCGTCCAGGCCGGGGGTGGTGTGCGCGGCCCGCACCGCCGCCAGGACCTCCTCCCGGGCCGGCCAGGAGCGGCGCAGCGCCTCGACGTCCAGGGCGGCGAGGTCGCGGTCCAGCAGCCGCTCGTAGAGGGCGGCGACGGCGACCGAGCCGACCCCGACCTTGAACCCGTGCGACAGCGGTGGCCGCCGGTCGTGCCCGAGGCCCTCCATCTCCCAGAGGTGGCTGAACTGGTGCTCGGCCCCGGAGGCGGGCCGGGAGGAGGCGTGGGCCTGCATGGCCAGCCCGGACATGACCAGGCCCTCGACCAGACGCCCAAGCGCCCCCCGGTCGCCCGCGGCCAGCTCGGCGGGCCGCCCGATCGCCTCCGGCAGCGGGCCCTGCACCAGCTCCCAGACCGACGGGTCGACCGGCTCGACGCCGAGCGCGTCGGCGACCAGCCAGTCGGCGCCGGCCGTGACCTTGCCCAGGAGGTCGCCGTACCCGGAGGCGGTCATGTCGGCCGGGGCGCCGGCCAGGACGTCGAGGTCGGCCACCAGCGCCCGCGGCGCCGGGCAGGTCAGGGTCTGCTTGTAGCCCTGCTTGGTGATGGCCGCCCCGAACGCGGTGTAGCCGTCCATCGACGCCGCCGTGGCCACGCTGAGATACGGCCGTCCGACCTCGTGCGCGGCCCGCTTGACGAGGTCGTTGAGGCTTCCCGACCCGACCGCCACCGGGACGGCCTGGTGGGTGCCCAGGGCCTCCCGGAGCCGCTCCACGTTGCCGTACTCGGCCTGGACGAAGGTGTCGGGTGGGAACCGGTAGGGCGCCTCGGTGGGGCGCCCGCCCGCCTCCAGCGCCCGCTGGACCCGCTCGCCCGCGACCTCCCAGGTGGTGGCGTCGGCGACGACCATGGCCGGCCGCTCCGCAAAGGTCCGCCCGAAGACCTCCGCGACCGTGTCGAGCGCCCCCGGGCCGATGGCGAGGCCCTCGGTGTCGGTCGCGTCCCGCAGCGCCGCCTCGGTCCTCGAGTCAGGCATCGGGGGCTCCGGCGCTCGCTCCGGCTCCGCCGACGTGCCGGGCGACCTGGTGCATCACGTCCTTCACCTGCGGATAGAGCTCGGTGTAGCGGTCCATGAAGAAGCCGTACCGCTCGTGGCGGGCCGGGTCCGGGTCGATGGTGCGTTCGACGTGGACCATCTCGGCCGCGGCGGTCGGGATGTCGGGGTGGATGCCGGCCCCGACCGCGGCCAGCATGGCCGCGCCCAGGGCCGGGCTCTCGGTCTCCCTGGTGATCGAGATGGGGACGTTGGAGACGTCGGCGTGCAGCTGCATCCACAGCTCGCTCCTGGTCGCGCCGCCGGCGGCCACGATCGACCTGAGCTCGAAGTCGTGCCGGCGCAGGGTCGCGAAGATCAGCTCGGTGCCGAAGCAGATGCCCTCCAGGATGGCCCGGAACAGGTGCCCGGGCCCGTGCCGCAGCGAGAGCCCCGAGATCAGGCCGCGCGCGTGCGGGTCGGTGTAGGGCGAGCGGTTGCCCTGGAAGTAGTCCAGCACCACCAGCCCCTCCGACCCGATCGGGACCTCGGCCGCCAGCTCGTTCAGGACCACGTAGGGGTCGACGCCGCGCCCGGCGGCCTCGGCGACCGGGCCGCCGGCGCAGGTGTTCTTGAACCAGGCCACCACCGAGCCGGTGGACGCCTGGCCGGCCTCGACCGTGTACTGCCCCGGGATGATGGCGTCGGTGTAGGCGCCCCAGAAGCCGGGGTCGTGGATGGCCTCGGCGGCCTGCCCGATGATGACGTGGGAGGAGCCGGTGATCAGGGCCAGCATGCCCGGGGAGACCACCCCGAGGCCGAGGGCGCCGACGTGGGCGTCGATGCCGCCCTCGGCCACCGGCGTGCCGGCCTCCAGCCCGAGCTCGTCGGCGGCGTCCCCGGTCAGCTCCCCGACCTGCGCGCCCAGGTCGAGCACCCGCTGGGGGGTCTTGTCGAGCAGATCCCCGACGCCGACCGCCTCGTACAGGCTGACCGGGAAGCCGCCCTCGTCGCGGTCGTAGTAGTACTTCCCGCTGACGGTGTTGACGGAGGTCGTCGCCTCACCGGTCAGCCGCTGGATGGCCCAGTCGGCGCAGTCGCCGACCCGGGCGGCGCGGCTCCAGGTGTCGGGCTCGTTCTCCTTGAGCCACAGCGCCTTGGGCAGGCCGAACTCCGCCGACACCGGGCCGAACCCGTTGTACTTGAGCGCCGGGTCGCCGGTCTCCTGGATGCGCCTGGCCTGGTCGGCGGCGCGCACGTCCATCCACATGATCGCCGGCCGCAGGTGCCGGCCGTCGGCGTCGGTCGCCACCACCGTGGAGGCGGTCGCGTCGACCGAGATGCCGGCGATCTCGGCCGCCGGCACGCCGCTCTCCTCCAGCGCCCCGCGGCTGGCCCGGGTCAGGCACGACCACCACTCGCCGGGGTCCTGCTCGGCCCAGCCGGGCCGCGGGTGGTCGGTGGCGAACTCGACCGCGTGGAAGACCGCCGGCGAGCCCTCCCGGTCGAACAGGCCGACCCGGACCCCACCGGTGCCGAGGTCGATCCCCATCAGGTACGGCGCTTGCGCCATGTTCTCCTCCCGCCGACCGGCAGCTCGTCCCGGAGAGAGTGCCATGGCCATCGGGCGGCAGGCGCGAACCGGGCGGCCAGCCGCCGCGGTCGGCCCGGTGGACGGCGTCGTTGCGGACCGTGCGGGTGGTCACCCCGAGCCGCTCGGCCAGCTCGGCCCCGGACCAGGCGGAACCGGAGCGTCCACAAGGCCTGGTAGCGTCCCGCCGGTCCACGGTTGAGCGAGGAGAGGAGGAGGGGAGGGCCAATGAGCGAGGTCCTGGCCTGCCGTGACGGCGCCGCGTGGGAGGCCTGGCTGGCCGACCACCACCCCCTCCAGGCCGGCGTGTGGCTGAAGATCGCCAAGAAGGGGTCGGGGCAGGCGTCGGTCAGCAACGACGAGGCCCTGGACGTCGCCCTGTGCTACGGCTGGATCAACGGGCAGCGCAAGCCGCTGGACGGGAGCTGGTACCTACAGCGGTACACCCCGCGGCGGCCCCGGAGCACCTGGTCGAAGGTGAACGTCGACAAGGTCGAGGCGTTGACCGCGGCCGGGCGGATGCGCGCGCCGGGCATGGCCGAGGTCGAGGCCGCCAAGGCCGACGGCCGCTGGGACGCCGCCTACGAGCCGGCCAGGACCGCCACCGTCCCGCCCGACCTGGCCGCCGCGCTGGCCCAGGACGAGCGGGCCCGGCGCCGCTACGAGTCGCTGGGCCGGACGGACCGGTACCTGGTGATCCTGCGGCTCCAGACGGCCAGCACGCCCGAGGCCCGCGCCGCCCGCCTGCGGCGGATGGTCGCCACCCTGGCCGCCGGCGACCCGGTCAGGTGACGCCGCCGCCGGGCGAGGGTGCCCGTCGGCGGCTGGTGATAGGTTCGGGCCATGCCGCCGTTCTACGCCGACCTCCACATCCACTCGAAGTACTCGAGAGCCTGCAGTCGGGACTGCGACCTGGAGCATCTGGCCCTGGTCGGGCGGCGCAAGGGCATCAGCGTGATCGGCACCGGCGACTTCACCCACCCCAGGTGGTTCGAGGAGCTGGAGTCGACCCTGGTGCCGGCCGAGCCCGGCCTGTTCCGGCTGCGGGAGGACGTGGAGCGGGCGGTGGAGGCCCGGCTGCCGGCCAGCTGCCGGGGGCCGGTGCGGTTCCTGCTGTCGGTGGAGATCTCCACCATCTACAAGCGGGCCGAGCGGACCCGTAAGGTCCACCACCTGCTGTACATGCCCGACCTGGCCTCGGCGGCGCGGTGCACGGCGGCGCTGCGGCGGATCGGCAACCTGGCCTCGGACGGGCGGCCGATCCTGGGGCTGGACTCGCGCGACCTGCTGGAGATCACCTTGGAGAGCGGCGACGGTGCCTACCTGGTGCCGGCGCACGCCTGGACGCCGTGGTTCTCGCCGCTGGGGTCCAAGTCGGGCTTCGACCGGGTCGAGGACTGCTACGCCGACCTGGCCGAGCACATCTTCGCCCTGGAGACGGGGCTGTCGGCCGACCCCGAGATGTGCTGGCGGGTGTCGGGGCTTGACCGGTACCGGCTGGTCAGCAACTCCGACGCCCACTCCCCGCCGGCGCTCGGCCGGGAGGCCACGGTGCTGGACACCGACCTCGACTACTGGGCCATCCGGCGGGCCCTGGAGACCGGCCAGGGGTTCTCCGGGACGGTCGAGTTCTTCCCCGAGGAGGGCAAGTACCACCTGGACGGCCACCGCAAGTGCGGCGTCCGCATGGACCCGTCCGAGACCCGCCGCCACGGCGGCCGCTGCCCGGTCTGCGGCAAGCCGCCCACGGTCGGGGTCCTGCACCGGGTCGAGGAGCTGGCCGACCGCCCCCCGGGCACCCGCCCACCCGGGGCGGCCGGGTTCCGCAACATCCTCCAGCTGCCCCAGCTGGTCGGCGAGGTCCTCGGGGTCGGCCCCAGAAGCAAGGCGGTCACCGCCGTGGTCGACGGCCTGGTCGACCGTCTCGGCCCCGAGCTCGACATCCTGGAGCACGTCCCCACCGACGACATCGCCAAGGCCGCCCCACCCCTCCTCGCCGAGGCCATCGACCGCGTCCGCCGCGGCGCCGTCATCCGCGAGGCCGGCTACGACGGCGAGTACGGCATCATCCGCGTCTTCACCCCCGAGGAGCTCCACTCCTCCCCCACCACGGCGACGTTGTTCGAGCCCGACCCCGAGCTCCTGGAATCCACCCCGACCCCGGCGACAGCCTCCCCCCCAGCGGACGCGCCGCACCCCCACCCCGCGGGTGGTGGGGCCCCCGAACGGGAGGGTAGCCCACCGGGGCGGCGGGGGCGCGAGGTTGTCCACAGCCCCCCGGCCAGCGCCATCACCGACCCGGCACCCGGTCCGGCCGACCCAGCCCTCGACCCGGTCGCCGGGATCCTCGGGGGGCTTGACCCCGACCAGCGGGTGGCGGCCAGGGCCGGGGCGGGGCCGTTGCTGGTGGTGGCGGGGCCGGGGACGGGCAAGACGCGGACGCTCACGCACCGGCTGGCCTGGCTGGTGGGTGAGCGGCGGGTGGCGGCCGAGCGGTGTCTGGCGATCACGTTCACGCGGCGGGCCTGTGCCGAGCTGCAGGAGCGGCTGGACGCCCTCCTCCCGGGGGTGGCCCGGCAGGTGGTGGTGACGACCTTCCATGGGCTGGGGCTGCGGATCCTGCGTGAGCAGCACGAGGCGGTGGGGCTGGGGCCCGGGTTCCGGGTGGCGGACGATACCGAGCGGCTGGAGCTGCTCTCGGAGCTGCTTGGCTGCCCGGAGCGGGAGGCGCGGCGGCTGCTCCCCGAGCTGGTGGGGCGCAAGCGGGCCCGGGCGGCCCGCTGGCCGGAGCTGGACGCCGAGCCGTCCGAGGTCGCCGGCCCGCTGGCCCGTTACGAGGCCGCCATGCGCAAGCTCGACCTGGTCGACCTGGACGACCTCCTGGCCCTGCCGGTGACGCTGCTGGCCGGCGACCCGGCCCTGGCCGCCAGGTACCAGGAGCGGTTCGGGTTCGTGGCCGTGGACGAGTACCAGGACGTCGACGGGCTCCAGTACCGGCTGCTGCGCCTGCTGACCACCCCGGAGGCCGACCTGTGCGTGATCGGCGACCCCGATCAGGCGATCTACGGCTTCCGGGGCGCCGACGTCGGCTTCTTCCTGCGGTTCGCCGAGGACTTCCCGGCCGCCACCACCGTCCGGCTGACCCGCAACTACCGCTCCAGCTCGGCCATCGTCGCCGGGGCGCTCCAGGTCATCGCCCCCTCGACCCTGGTCGCGGGGCGGGAGCTGGCCGCCATGGCCGGCCTGGACGCCCCCACCCGGATCACGATCCACCAGGCGGCCAGCGACCTGGCCGAGGCCGAGTTCGTGGTCGCCACCGTCGACCGGCTGCTGGGCGGCGCCTCGTTCCTGTCGCTGGACTCGGGCCGGGCCGACGGCGGGGCCGACCACGGGCTGTCGTTCGCCGACGTGGCCGTGCTCTACCGGACCGACGCCCAGGCCGGCCCGCTGGCCGAGGCCCTGGGCCGGGCCGGCATGCCGTTCCAGAAGCGCTCGCATGACCGGCTGCTCGACCGGCCGGCCGTCCGCGGCCTGGTCCGCGCCCTCCGGTCCCCGGCCACCCCGGCCGGCGGCCGCTCCCTGGCCGCCCGCCTGGCCGCCGCCGCGGCCGAGTCCGGCCCCGGGCCCGGCGGGGACGCCGCCGAGGCCCTGGAGCTGCTCGCCCCGCTGGCCGAGCGCTGCGGCGACGACCTGGACCGGTTCCTGGCCGAGCTGGCCCTGGGCGACGAGGTCGACACCTGGGACCCCCGGGCCGACCGGGTGTCGCTGCTCACCCTGCATGCCGCCAAGGGCCTGGAGTTCCCGGTGGTGTTCCTGGTCGGCTGCGAGGACGGGCTGCTGCCGATGCGGTTCCCGGGTACGCCCCCGGACGGCGACGAGGTGGCCGAGGAGCGCCGGCTGTTCTTCGTCGGCCTGACCCGCGCCCAGGATCGGCTGTTCGTCAGCCACGCCCGCAAGCGGTTCCGCCACGGGGCCGAACGGGACATGGCACCGTCGCCGTTCCTGTCC
>JBJMHP010000129.1:0-5922 GCA_045807325.1 Actinomycetes bacterium
ACGAGATGGTCGAGATCCCACGGTAACCCGACGGCCCGGGGCCCCGGCGTTTGGCGCCTGACCCCCGGGCCACCCACTCGCCATGTTCGTCGCCCTGCTCCGACTCGACCTGCGCCTGCCCGACGCCTCCTCGCTGAAGGACAAGCGCTCGGTCGTCAAAGGCCTGGCGGCCGCGCTGCGGAAGCTCAACTGCGCGGTCGCCGAGGTCGACCACCAGGACCTGCGCCAGCGGGCCACCCTGGCTGTGGCCACGGTGGCCGGCGAGGGCTTCCACGCCCGCCGGGTGCTGGTGGCCGCCGAGCGCGAGACCGAGCGCACGCCCGGCGTGGAGCTGCTGGCCAGCGACGTGACCATGTACGGACCCGAGGACTGAACCGCGATGGCGAAGCCCAGCTACCCCAGAGCCCGCCGCCTGGCCGAGACGATCAGGCGGCTGGTCGGCGAATGGATGGAGGCCGAGCGGGCCGACCAGCCGGGCCCGCTGGTGACCGTCACCGACGTGCGCGTCACCGGCGACCTGCACCACGCCAGCGTCTTCTACACCGTGCTCGGCGACGACACAGAGCAGGCCGCCGCCGAGGCCTGGATGGCCGACTCCACCACCAGGGCCCGCACGTTCGTGGCCTCGCAGCTGCGGCTGCGTCATGCACCGACGCTAGAATTCGTTCCCGACACCGTGCCCGGCCAGGGGACGCGGATCGACCGGTTGCTGGCCGAGCTGGGCGACCCGGTGAAGCAAGCGCCGGCCGGGCCGGACCAGGAGGGGTCAGGCACGTGAGCATTCCGGAGCAGGACTGGCAGGCGGCCGTCGACGCGATCGGCAAGGCCGAGGTGACGGTGATCTCCTGCCACATCCATCCAGACGGCGACGCCCTCGGGTCCGCCCTGGCCCTGCACCGGGCCCTGGCCAACGCCGGCCGCGGCGTGGTGGTCAGCTTCTCGGAGCCGTTCGTGGTCGCCCGCCACTACCGCTTCCTCACCGGGCTGGACCGGCTCGTCCCGCCCGACCAGGTGCCTTCCGACGCCGACCTGTTCGTCTGCTTCGACGCCGGCTCCCTGGACCGCCTCGGCACCCTGGTCGACGCCTTCCGCGGCGCCGCCCGCACCGTCGTGGTCGACCACCACGCCTCCAACACCCGCTTCGGCGACGTCAACCTGATCGACCCGGCGGCGCCGGCCAGCGCCGTGCTCTGCCGGGAGCTGCTGCGCCGCCTGGAGCTGCCGCTGGACACCGAGATCGCCACCGCCCTCTACACCGGGCTGGTCACCGACACCGGGCGCTTCCAGTACCAGGCCACCACCCCCGAGACCCACCTGCTGGCGGCCGAGCTGCTGGCCGCCGGGGTCCGCCAGTACGAGGTGGCCAAGGCCGTGTTCGAGACCAACGACATCGGCTACCTGCGCCTCGTCGCCGACACGCTCGCCCGCATCGCCCAGGTCCCCGAGGCCTCCCTGGTCTGGACCAGGGTCGACCTGGCCGACCTGGCCGCCCACGGGGTCGACATGGACGAGACCGAGGGCCTGATCGACCTGGTCCGCACCGACGGGTCCAGCGACGTGGCCGCCGTGCTCAAGCAGCAGCCGGAGGGCGGCTACAAGGTCTCGCTGCGCTCCAAGGGCGCCACCGACGTCGGCCGGCTGGCCACCCGCTTGGGGGGTGGCGGCCACAAGTTCGCCGCCGGCTACTCCAGCGACCAGGACGCCGACGCGGTGGTGGCGGCCCTGGTGGCCGAGCTGACCAGCTCCCAGCCGCGGTCGCCGGTCCGGTAGGGGCTGCGGCGCGGTGGACGGGGTGCTGGTCTGCGACAAGCCGGCACAGATGACCTCCCACGACGTGGTCGCGCGGGTGCGCCGCCTGGCCGGGCAGCGCCGGGTCGGGCACGGCGGCACCCTCGACCCGCCGGCCACCGGGGTGCTGGTCCTGGCCCTCGGCCGGGCCACGCGGCTGCTGCCGTTCCTGCCCACCGAGCCCAAGCGCTACCGGGCCACGATCGCCTTCGGGGCCGAGACCGACACCCTGGACGCCAGCGGCACGGTCACCGCCACCGCCGATGCCGGCGGGGTCGACGAGGCTGCCCTGCGGGCCGTCCTGGGCGGCTTCGTCGGCGCCCAGGAGCAGGTGCCGCCCATGGTGTCGGCCATCAAGGTGGCCGGGGAGCGGCTGTACGCCAAGGCCCGCCGGGGCGAGGAGGTCGAGCGGGCCCCCCGGCCGATCGTCGTCCACGCCCTCGAGCTGCTGGACCTCACCCCCGGGGAGCGGCCGCTGGCCACCGTGGACGTGGTCTGCTCGGGCGGGACCTACGTCCGCTCCCTGGCCGCCGACCTCGGCCGCGCCCTCGGCACCCTGGCCCACCTGGCCAGCCTGCGCCGCACGGCCGTCGGCCGGTTCACCGAGGCCGACGCCCACACCCTGGAGGACCTGGCCGGGCCGGGGCGGCTGGCGGCGGTCGTGCTCGACCCGGCGGCGGCGATGGCCTCGACGGCCATCCGGGCCCTGACCCCGGCCGAGGCGGCCGCCCTGGCCACCGGCCGGACCCTTGCCCCCACCGGCCGGGGCGACCCGGTGGCCGCCGTCGGCCCCGACGGGCGCCTGGTCGCCGTCATCCAGGACAGCGCCGGCCGGGCCCGCCCCAAGGTGGTGCTGGCATGACGGTGAATCGCCGGAGGGGTCCGGGGAACCCCAGGGGGGTGCCCCGGTGGATCGGGAGGGGTCCGGGGAACCCCAGGGGGGTGCCCCGGTGAAGCGCTACGACGGGGTGGCGGCCCTGCCCGAGGGCGTGAAGCCGACGGTGGTCACGGTGGGGATGTTCGACGGCGTCCACCGGGGGCACCGGGCCCTGCTGGACCGGGTTGCGGCCGAGGCGGCGGCCAGGGGCGTGCCGGCGGCCGCGGTCACCTTCGACCGCCACCCGCTGGCCGTGCTCCGCCCGGGCGGCGAGCCGCCGCTGCTCACCACCCTCGACCGCAAGGTCGACCTGCTCGGCGAGGCCGGCATGGACGTCGTGCTGGTGCTCGGGTTCACCCGCGAGCTGTCGGAGGTCCCGGCCGAGGCGTTCGCCACCGAGGTCCTGTTCGACGCCCTGGCCGCCCGGGCGGTGGTGGTGGGCGAGAACTTCCGCTTCGGCCACAAGGCCGCCGGCGACCCGGCCCTGCTGGCCGACCTCGGCCGCCCCCGGGGGATCGACGTGGTCGCCGTCCCGCTGCAGACCCACGACGGCGACGTCGTGTCCTCGACCCGGATCCGCTCCGAGCTCGCCTCCGGCGACGTGGCCGCGGCGGCCGCCTCCCTTGGCCGCCGCTACGCCGTGGAGGGCGTGGTGGTCGAGGGCGACCACCGCGGCCGCCCCCTGCTGGGCATCCCGACGGCCAACCTGCAGGTGCCGGCCGGTATCGCCCTCCCCGCCGACGGCGTCTACGCCGGCCACCTCACCGACGAGGAGGACGGTCTTGCTCGGCCGGCGGCGATCAGCGTCGGCACCAACCCCCAGTTCGGCACCGACCGCCGGGTCGAGGCCCACGTGCTCGACTTCGACGGCGACCTGTACGGCCACCGGGTCTCGGTCGCCTTCACCCACCACCTCCGCGACCAGGCCGTGTTCGCCGGCGTGGAGGAGCTGGCCGCCCAGATCCGGGCCGACATCGACCAGGCCCGCCGCCTGCTCTCGTCCGCCCCCGCGGTCCAGTAGGCGGCTGGCCGATGGGCGGGGCCGCGATGCGTCCGCCGCCGCGCTGGGCCGCCTTGCCGCGGCTGGCCGGCCCGCTGCCCTCCTGAGCAGCGGGTTCCGGGCGCCCCGCCATCCGCCCGTGCTACCCTGTCGTGGGTGGCTGGGCCGCATGGTCCGGCGACCGTCCGGGACGCGGGACCCCTGGCCGCGCCTTCACACCGCCAGCCGGGCCCCCGGGCAGAATCCGCACCGTCATGGGAGAGGCAGCAGCATGCTGGTCAAGGACGACAAGACCAAGATCATCACCGAGTACGCGACCAAGGAGGGCGACACCGGCTCGCCCGAGGTCCAGGTGGCCCTGCTCACCACGCGCATCAACTCGCTCACCGAGCACCTCAAGGTCCACAAGCACGACCACCACTCGCGTCGCGGCCTGCTCCAGATGGTCGGCCGCCGCCGGCGGCTGCTGCGCTACCTCCAGAGCAACGACGTCGCCCGCTACCGCGCGCTCATCGAGCGCCTCGGCCTGCGCCGCTGACCGAGGTGGATGCATTCGCCCGGCGTCGGCTGAGGACGGTGATGCTCCTGGCGCGCTGAGCAACGCCCTGCCGACGGAGAGCCGGACGAGCGGCCGTGTCAGTTGTCAGTGGTGAGCCCTGGAGCGGCCAGGCACGACACCCTGGCACCCAGGCCTTTCGACTGAGAACTGGCACCTCGTCCCCCGGCTCCCGCCCGAGCAGGCTCGCCCGGCCGCGACCGCGGCCGGAGCAACGGGTCCGCCTTCGCCGACTGCGAGGGCGGCAGAGGAAGAGGGAGAGACCCCATCTATGGCAGTTCATCGTGTGCAAGGCGCCGTCGGCGGCCGTGAGCTCTATCTGGAGACCGGCAGGCTGGCCGGGCAGGCGGGCGGCGCCGTCCTCATCGGGCTCGGGGAGACCCAGTTGCTGGTCACCGCCACGGCGGGCAAGCACCCCAAGGAGCAGCTCGACTTCATGCCCCTCACCGTCGATGTCGAGGAGCGAATGTACGCCGCCGGCAAGATCCCCGGCGGCTTCTTCCGGCGTGAGGGCCGGCCGTCGGAGACGGCCATCCTGACCGCCAGGCTGGTCGACCGGCCGCTGCGGCCCTCGTTCCCCAAGGGGCTGCGCAACGAGATCCACGTGGTCGCCACCATCCTGTCGACCGACATGCAGAACCTGTCGGACGTGCTGGCCATCAACGGCGCCTCGGCGGCCGTGCAGCTGGCCGGGATCCCGTTCTCGGGCCCGGTCGGGGCGGTCCGGCTCGGCCGCAAGGCGGGCGACTGGATCGTCAACCCGACCTACGCCGAGCTCGAGGAGTGCACCTTCGACATGGTCGTGGCCGGCCGCCAGAACGAGGCCGGCGGCGTCGACATCCTCATGGTCGAGGCCGAGGCGACCGAGCACGCCGTCCGGCTGATGGAGGAGAACGGCGCCCCCAGGCCGACCGAGGAGGCCCTCGGGCTGGCCCTCGAGCTGGCCAAGTCGCACATCGCCACCGCCTGCCAGCTCCAGGTCGAGCTGGTCCGCCAGGCCGGCGCCCAGCCCAGGGAGTACCCGCTGTTCGCCGAGTACGGCGAGGACGTGGCCGGCGCCGTCCGGGGCGCGGTCGAGTCCCAGGTCCGCGAGACCATCACCATCGCCGACAAGGCCCAGCGCGAGGCGCGCCTGGACGAGCTCAAGGCCGAGGCCGTCGGGGCCGCGGCCGAGCAGCTCGGCGAGGCCCTGGCCGGCCGCGAGAAGGAGGCCTCGGCCGCCTTCCGCAGCCTGACCAAGGAGCTGGTCCGCCAGCGGGTGGTCAAGGAGGCCAAGCGGATCGACGGCCGCGGGCCCCGGGACATCCGGCCCCTGTCGGCCGAGGTCGGCCTCCTGCCCCGGGCCCACGGCTCCGGGCTGTTCGAACGGGGCGAGACCCAGGTGCTGAACGTCACCACCCTGGGCATGGTCCGCATGGAGCAGATCGTCGACACCCTCGACCCCGAGGACCGCAAGCGCTACATGCACCACTACAACTTCCCGCCCTTCTCCACCGGCGAGGTCGGCTTCATGCGCGGCCCCAAGCGCCGAGAGATCGGCCACGGGGCCCTGGCCGAGCGGGCCCTGCTGCCGGTGATCCCGGACCGGGAGGAGTTCCCGTACGCCCTGCGGCTGGTCTCGGAGGTGCTGAGCTCCAACGGCTCGACCTCGATGGCCTCCGTCTGCGCGTCCACCCTGTCGCTGATGGACGCCGGCGTGCC
>JBJMHP010000130.1:0-3821 GCA_045807325.1 Actinomycetes bacterium
CTTGGCCCCGGCAACGGCCCGGTCATCGCCTGTACCCGCCGCGGCCGGCACCGCCGAGGCCGCGGCGGGCCTGGCCGCAGCCGCCGGCTCAGGCGGGGCCGCCTGGGCCGCCACGGCCGCCGCCTTCCGCTCCGTCGGCTCGGCCGCCCCCGGGCCCTTCCGGGTCGCCGGCTCGGCCACCGCCGGACCCGGGGCGGCCGCGACCGGGCCCTCGGCCCCGGCGATGGACAGCCGGCGCTCCAGGCGCTCGATCCGGGCCAGCAGGGCCTCGGCGTCCAGCGACGCCTCGGGCACGGCCGCCCGGGCCAGCCCCACCTCGACCACCAGGCGCTGGTCGGTGGCGGTGCGCAGGTCCAGGTACAGGTCGCCGACGAGGGCGACCATGCGGCCGAGCTCGCCGGGACCGAACCGCTCGGCCTGGGCGGCCAGGCGCTCCCGGGTCTCGGCGGTCACGTCGACCAGGGTGGTCGAGGAGGGCGCGACCCGCAGCACGTACAGGTCGCGCAGGTGCTCCAGGGCCTCGCGGGTGAACTGGTGCAGGTCGTGGCCGGCGTCGACCACCCGCTCGACGCAGGCCAGCACGTCGGCCACCCGGTGGGCGGCCAGCGCCTCGGCCAGGTCGAAGCGGAGCTCGACCGGCAGGGCCCCCAGCACCTGGGCCACGTCGGCCAGGGTCACCTTCTGGCCGGCGAACGTCAGCACCTGGTCGAGCCGGGACAGGCCGTCGCGGTGGGAGCCGTCGGCCGCCCTGGCCACCAGCTCCAGCGCCGCCGGCTCGATGTCGACCCCCTCGGCCTCGCAGATCCGGGCGAAGTCCTGGACCAGGGCGGCCGTGCGGATGCGGCGGAAGTCGTGGCGCTGGCAGCGCGACCGGATGGCCTCGATGACCTTGTGCGGCTCGGTGGTGCAGAACACGAACCGGACGTGCTCGGGCGGCTCCTCCAGGACCTTCAGCATCGCGTTGAAGCCCTGGGTGGTGACCATGTGGGCCTCGTCGATGATGTAGACCTTGTAGCGGGCCGAGGCCGGGGCGTAGCTGGCCTTCTCGCGCAGGTCGCGGGCGTCGTCGACCGAGCCGTGGCTGGCCGCGTCGATCTCGGTCACGTCCAGGTTGGTGCCCCCGGTGATCGAGACGCAGGCGTCGCAGACGTTGCACGGCTCGGGGGTGGGACCCTTGACGCAGTTGAGGGCCTTGGCCAGCACCCGGGCCGTGGAGGTCTTGCCGGTCCCCCTGGTCCCACAGAACAGCATCGCGTGGTGGACCTGGCCGGTCTGGATGGCGTTGACCAGCGTCCCCGTCACGTGGTCCTGGCCGACGATGTCGTGGAACGTCTGGGGGCGGTATCTGCGGTACAGGGAGACATAAGCCATGGGAGGCCAAGGCTACCGCAGCCCCGCGACCGCCGCGGAGGCGGTATTGGTGGACCGTGCACCTGCCGTCGAATCCGTCGCCCGAGGCGCTTACGCGAGCCGGTGGCTCGGGCCCGGCACGCCCGCGGCACCCGTCAGTGCCCGCTTAGCGCTGCTTCCTCCCGGACCTGACGCGATTCACAGGGTGACGTTGCGCGGGACCTGACCGTCAACACTCCGTGCTCGGCGCTCTCCTCGGACTCGTACCCTCGGGCAGGGATTCAGCCCCGCTAGAGCGGCTTGCGGGTACAGGGCACCGCTAGCTCCCCACCTAGCACGATCCACCCCGAGCCTACCCGCCTCCGGGCCCACCCCGCCACGTCGGCGGAGGCTGGGGGGCGGCCTGGCCACCGCCCATGGCCCTCCACCGGTGGTTGAGCGGCGGCTCCGGCGGCTCATCGCGCGTGAGCGCCTGGATCCTGAACCCGGCCGCGGCGGCGGCGGCGAAGATCAGCGCGATGATCATCCAGGTCATCGGTCGTGCCCCTTCCAACCTCTCCCGGCCCAGCCAACGACTACGGTAATCAGGGACCCGCACCGCAGTCCAGTGGTGACCTGGACAGCTCGATGCGGACCCAGCAGGGACCGGACCTCGGGCCGTCGGTCAGCACGTCCCCCAGCCGGAGGTCCGCCCTCCGGACTGGGTGATCCTGGCCATCGCGGTCCGGAACTGCTCGCGGTCCTCGGGTGCCAGCGGCGACAGGAGCCGGCTGAGCTCTGCGGTCACCTCGGCGTGGAAGGCGGCCGCCGAGCGGCGGCCGGCGTCGGTGAGGGTCACCCGCAGGGCGCGCCGGTCACCCGGCACCGGCGCCCGTTCGGCCAGTCCCCGTCGTTCGGCTCGGTCCACGAGGCCGGTGAGGGCGGCCTTCTCGACGCCGCAGCAGCGTGCCAGCTCTGTCATGCCTCTCGGGCCTTGGGCCAGGACGCACAGCAGCCTGGCCTGGACGGGCGTCAGGTGCTGGCGGTCGGCGATGCGCGCGAAGGCGGCCTGGACCAGGCGGGCCAGCTGCACGAGCCCGTCGGCGGCGTCCACCGGCTCCTCGGCGGCCGGCGGCGGTCGGTCCGTCGGGTCTCCCTGGACAGCCACCACGGTTGTCGCCCCGTCTTGCACGCTGCCGTCCACGGGCCTATGGTACAGCACAGAGATAGTTTCTCTAACATACAGTCGTGTACACGAACCATCAGTCCGCTCGAGGAGGCGCGATGTCCTTCTCCGACCAAGAGGTCGCCTACCTGCGCTCCCAACGGCTGGCGCGCCTCGCCACCGTAGGTCCCGACGGTCAGCCGGACGTGGTACCGGTCGGCTTCGAGTTCGACGGGACGCACCTGTACGTCGGCGGCCTCGACCCGGCGAGGACCCGCAAGTTCCGCAACGTCCAGGCCGGGAACACCAAGGTCGCGCTCGTCGTCGACGACCTGCCCTCGGTCCGTCCGTGGACCCCGCGCTATCTGCGGATCTACGGCACCGCGGCGCTCGTGGAGCGACCGGGCCAGTTCGGGCCGGGGCCCTACATGCAGATCACGCCCACGATCTCGTGGAGCTTCAACCTGGATGGGCGCTCGTTCACCCACGACCGCGAGGTCGTTCCGCGCCGCACCGTCCACCACGCCGCCGACCCGGCGGGAAGCCCCACCGGGGAGCCTGTATGAGCTTCGACGCCCGCGATGGAACTCGCGGCCGCCGTCAGCCCGGCACCGGCGGCCCGATCGGCCGGTGGCTGAGCAGGCGGGTCATCAACCGGGTCCGCCGCAAGGGCAAGGTGCCCGGCCTGGGGTTCAACGCCCTGGTCCTGACCACCATCGGCCGCAAGAGCGGCATCCAACGCCAGACCCCGGTCGGCTGGTTCCCCGGCCAGGACGACAGCTGGCTGATCGTGGCCTCGGCGGCCGGAGCGGCCCGGAATCCGGCCTGGTACCACAACCTCGCCGCCCATCCCGACCAGGCCTGGATCGAGACGCCCGGCCGCAAGGTCGCCGTGACCGCCGAGCAGCTCCACGGGGCGGAGCGCGACGAGGCCTGGCGGCAGATCACCGCCGCCGCGCCCCGCTTCGCCGACTACCAGAAGGCGACCGACCGCGAGCTGCCGATCATCCACCTGGTGCCCCGGCCCAGCTGACCCGGTTGCGTGGCGGAGGCTTAGGGGTTCGAACCCTGTCTATTGCTGCTTCGCCGTCCGAGGTCGTAGCTGTGAACGGCCGGTGACCTGCGATGCTCGTTCGCCGAACGTGACCGCTCGTGCCGCCGAGGACCAGCGGTTCCTGATGCCGTGCGGACCCAGCACGGACCAGGGCGACGAGCTACCGCTAGCTTGGGAAGCACGCTCGGGTCGCCCGCCGAGGGCTGCTGATGCAGCTCGGCGGGCGCAGGGACCGACCGTGGTTGTCCGTGGATGACCGCTGGCTACCGATGC
>JBJMHP010000131.1:0-16011 GCA_045807325.1 Actinomycetes bacterium
AACCTCGCGGCGGGAAGGACGACGCCGTCCTCGGCGAGGGTCTCGGCGACGGCCGCCCGGAGCCCGGCGGCGTCGGTCGCGACCGCGCCGGTGGCCGCCAGCCGCCGCTGGACCCGCGCCACCAGCCCTGGGGGCAGGCCGCCGATCTGGTCGGCCTCGGTTCCAGGCCTGACGCCGATCGCGCCTGCGCCGGTCGCGCCGCCGGGCCTCGGGCTCCACGTCTGCCCGGTGTCGCGCGGGTCGGGCGGCCGGAGATGGGGAGTCATGCGGACACCGCCGCGAACGGGACCACGCGGTTGGCAAGGGCCACCATGGCCTGGACGACGGAGAGGTCGTGACGGTCGAGGAGCAGGACGCCGTCCTCGGCGGCGGCGGCCAGCTCGGCCGCGGCGGCGGGGACGAGGCCCCACAGGCGGTCCCCGAGGGTGGCCCGGACCTCACGGGGGGCGAGGGCGGCGTTCGGCCGGACGCCGGTCACCACGGCGCCGGCGGCGTCGGGGTCGTGACCGGCCGCCGTCCACTCCTCGAGGGCCACCTGGAGTCCACGGACGCCGGCGGTCTCGCAGCGGCCCACGGCGATCAGGACGTCGGCCACGGAGAGAGCGGTCCGGACCGGCGGCCCGTCGGCGGCGGGGAGGTCGACCACGATCACGCGGTACGCGGTCAGGCTGACCTCGAGGACGTGCTGGACGACCCAAGGCTCGGGCGAAGGTTCGGGAGCGCCGTCGGCCGGACCGGCGAGCGGCAGGACCGACAGACCGGCCCATGGCTGGGCCAGCGTGTCCATGAGGGTGCCCGCGTCCAGACCGGTGTGCGGGGGCTGGGCGTTCAAGGACTCCGGGTCAAGGGAACCGGCAGCAAGCGAGCCCGCGGCCATGGACAGGCCGTCCGGCGGGACCAGGGTCGACCAGGTGGGGGCCGCGACCAGGTCGAGGCGGAAGGCGAGGCCTCCAGACAGGTCCAGCAGCAGGACCGGAGCGGGTCCCCAGCGGGCCCAGGCCGCCGCCAGGTGCACGGCGACCGTGGTGGTGCCGGCACCGCCCTGGACGCCGCGGGCGGCCACGACCAGCCCGCCGGCGGTGTCGGCGGGCCCTGGCAGGTCGGTGACGGCGAGCCTGGCCAGCTCGCCCGGCAGGTCCGCGACCCCGTCGGGCCAGGAGAGGAGGCTGCGGGCACCGGCGGCGAGCGCGGCCCGGACGTCGGCCGGGCGGTCGTCGTCGCCGACGGCGATGAGCGGGATCCGGCAGCCGGAGGGCAGGTTGGCGAGGGCGGCGCAGCCGACCAGGGCGACCGACGGGCCGCTGGCCAGGGCGGCGGTCAGACCGGCGGGGCTGGGGTCGGCCATGAGGACCTGCCAGCCGACCGCGCTCTCGACCGCGTGCCGCAGGGAATCGGCGGTGCCCGGGTCGTCGTGGGCGATGACGACCAGCGGGGGCACGGATGGAACGGGTGCGAGGGCCACGGGCATCCTCCCGGTGCCTTGAGGGTGGGCTCAGCGGACCGGTTGGGGGTGCTCGGCCGGTCCGGCGCCGGGAAGGATGGCCGGGCGGCGACCGGAGTGGAAGGCACCGCGGCCAGAATGTGTATAACTCCAGCCGCCGAGGGTTGTGGATGCGCGAGTTTCGCTGACTGGCGAGATGAGTAAGCTTCGGGAGACAGGAACTTCCGCAGGGAGGCGGATTGCATGGCCGAGAGCAGTCCCGCGATCGAGAACCTCTTCTCCGAGGGTCGGACCTTTCCCCCGCCGGACGAATTCAAGGCTGATGCGCTGGTCACCGACCGGTCCTTGTATGAGCAGGCCGAGCAGGACCTGGAGGGCTTCTGGGCCGACGAGGCCGAGCGGCTGCACTGGATGAGGCCGTGGGACCGCGTGCTCGAGTGGGACCCGCCGTTCGCCAAGTGGTTCGTCGGCGGGCAGCTCAACGTGTCCGACAACTGCCTGGACCGGCACGTTGAGGCCGGCGGCGGCGACAAGGTCGCCTACCACTGGGAGGGCGAACCCGGCGACACCAGGTCCATCACCTATGCCGAGCTGCGCGACGACGTCGCCCGGTTCGCCAACGGGCTCAAGTCGATCGGTGTCCGGCGGGGCGACCGGGTCAACATCTACATGGGCATGGTCCCCGAGCTGCCGGTGGCCATGCTGGCCTGCGCCCGGCTGGGGGCGGCGCACTCGGTGGTGTTCGGCGGGTTCTCGTCGGACGCGCTGCGCGACCGCATCAACGACGCCGAGGCCAAGGTCCTGATCACCCAGGACGAGGGGTGGCGGGCCGGCAAGGTGGTGCCGCTGAAGCAGAACGCCGACGACGGGGTCGCCGACACCCCGAGCATCGAGAAGGTGGTGGTGCTTCGCCGGACCGGCAACGAGGTCCCCTGGAGCGAGGGGCGGGACGTCTGGTGGCACGACCTGGTCGAGGGCCAGTCGGCCGACTGCCCGCCGGAGGCGATGGACTCCGAGGACCTGCTCTACCTGCTCTACACCTCGGGGACCACGGCCAGGCCCAAAGGGATCATGCACACCAGCGCCGGGTACCTGACCGGGGTGTCGACCACCCACCGGCTGGTGTTCGACCACCATCCCGAGACCGACGTCTACTGGTGCGCGGCCGACATCGGCTGGGTCACCGGCCACTCCTACATCGTCTACGGCCCCCTGGCCAACCACGCCACCAGCATCCTCTACGAGGGCGCGCCCAACTTCCCCGAGAAGGACCGCTGGTGGGAGATCATCGAGAAGTACAAGGTCACGATCCTGTACACGGCGCCGACGGCCATCCGCACGTTCATGAAGTGGGGAACCGACTGGCCGGAGAAGCACGACCTCTCGAGCCTGCGGCTGCTCGGCAGCGTCGGCGAGCCGATCAACCCCGAGGCCTGGATCTGGTACCAAACCAACATTGGCGGCGGGCGCTGCCCGGTGGTCGACACCTGGTGGCAGACCGAGACGGGGATGATCATGATCACCCCTCTGCCGGGCGTGATCCCCACCAAGCCGGGGTCGGCGACCTTCCCGGTCCCCGGGGTGGACGCCGACATCGTCGACAACGACGGCAACTCGGTCGGCATCCCGGGTGGCGGGTACCTGGTGCTCAGCAAGCCGTGGCCGGCGATGCTGCGCGGGATCTACGGCGACCCCGAGCGGTACAAGGAGACCTACTGGAGCCGGTTCGAGGGCAGGTACTTCGCCGGCGACGGGGCCAAGCGGGACGAGGACGGCTACTTCTGGCTGCTCGGACGGGTCGACGACGTGATGAACATCTCGGGCCACCGCATCTCCACCACCGAGGTGGAGTCGGCCCTGGTCGACCACCACGACGTGGCCGAGGCGGCGGTGTGCGGCAAGGTCGACGAGACCACCGGGCAGCAGATCGTCGCGTTCGTGACCCTGAAGGGGAACGTCGAGGCGGCCGACGACACCACCGAGGTGCTGCGCGAGCACGTCGCCCGCAAGATCGGGAAGCTGGCCCGGCCGACCACCATCATCTTCACGCCCGACCTGCCCAAGACCCGCTCCGGCAAGATCATGCGCCGCCTGCTCAAGGACGTGGCCGAGGAGCGGGAGCTCGGGGACGTCACGACTCTGGCCGACCCCGCCATTGTGGAGGAGATCCGGGACAAGGCCGCCGCCCGCCCCCAGGAGGACTAGCGGCTCGGCGAGTTCGCGGTCCGGCCTGGCGGGCCGCCGTGCCGGCGCACCCCGACCGGCCAGGGTCGGTGCCTGGGCGGAGCAACCTGCCCGAGACCACCTCCCCCACCGGCGAGCCAGTGGTTACCCGGCCACTATCCGGGCTATCCAGGACCGACAAGACACAAGGGAACGGACCGGGGGCCGCCTGGGGAGCCTGTGGTGGGCCGGGTTGGAGGGAACTTGTAACCTGGGGGGAACCCCGGTGGTCTAGGGGTTGAAATCCAGCCGAACTGATCGTTACCCCGGGCGGTCACTGGTCCTGACGCCGACGTCGGTGTCGGTGTCGGCCGGGGATGGCGATGAGAATGACCTGCGAGGTGCCAGCCAACCGATGAGTGTCGCGTTCGTCTTCCCAGGTCAGGGTAGTCAGGCGCCGGGGATGGGCCTGGACTTCGCGGACTTCGACGAGGCGGCGGGCGAGCTCTACCAGTGGGCGAGCGCCTGCCTCGGCTGGGACCTGGCCGAGACGCTGCGGACGGCCAGCCCCGACGAGCTGCGGCAGACCTACATCGCCCAGCCGGCGATCTTCTGCGTGTCGGTGGCGGCGCTCCGGGCCCTGGAGACGGCGGGGGTGCCGCGGCCGGCGTTCGTGGCCGGCCACTCCCTGGGAGAGTTCTCGGCCCTGGTCGCCGCCGGTGCCCTGTCGTTCGAGGCCGGGCTGCTGCTGGTGGCCAGACGGGCCGAGGCGATGCAGCGGGCCGCCGACGCCCGGCCCGGGTCGATGAGCTCGGTGCTCGGGCTGTCGGCCGAGGGCGTCGAGATGGCCGTCGAGGCCACCGCCCAGGGGCAGGTGCTGGCCGTGGCCAACGACAACGCCCCCGGCAACGTGGTGGTGTCCGGCGAGTGGGCGGCCCTGGAGCGGCTGCCCGCGGCGGCCAGGGAGCTGGGGGCCAGGCGGGTGGTGCCGCTGAACGTGGGCGGCGCCTTCCACTCGCCCCTGATGGCGCCCGCCGTCCAGGCGTTCCAGCCCCACCTGGCCGCCGCCCCCCTGCGCGACCCGAGCATCCCGGTCGTCGCCAACGCCACCGCCGAGCCCGTCACCTCCGCCGAGGAGCTGCGCGAGCTGCTGGCCCGCCAGCTCACCGGGCGGGTCCGCTGGACCGAGTCGGTCCGGCGCATGGCCGCCCTGGGCGTCGACACCTTCATCGAGGTCGGCCCGGGCACGGTCCTGGGCGGGCTCATCAAGCGGACGGTGGAGGGCACCCGAGTGCTGTCGGCGGCCAACGCCGAGGGCGTGGCCGGGGTCGCCGACGCCCTGCGGATGCAGGCCGAGGGCGACGTGGCCAGGGGCGAGGGCCAGGGCGAGGTGGTGGTGCTGCCGGAGCGGTTCGCGGTCTCGCCCGGCCATGGCCGCTTCTACCCGGTCACTCCCTCCCGGTTCAACGACGAGCGGCCCTATGTCGAGCCGGGCGACCTGCTCGGCGAGGTCCGCAACGGCGCCGCCAGCATCCCCGTCCGCAGCCCCTTCCGCGGCTGGGTCATGGCCCATCTCGCCTGGGAGGGCGAGCTGGTCACGCCCGGCCAGATCCTGCTCAGCCTCCGGCCCTTCTGACCGCCGACCGATCCCCCACGCCGGAGAAAGGAGCCGTCGTGCCCGCCGAGATCGTTGGACTCGGGGTGGCCGTGCCCCCCTATGTCCTGACCAACGCGGACCTGGAGAAGCTGGTCGACACCAACGACCAGTGGATCACCGAGCGCACCGGGGTCAAGGAGCGCCGGATCGCCGGCAAGGACGACTCGACGGCGCTGCTCGGCAAACGGGCCGCCACCCAGGCGCTGGACGTGGCGGGCGTCGGCGTCGACGAGGTCGACCTCCTGATCGTGGCCACGGCCACGCCCGACTACACGCTGCCCTCGGCCTCCTGCATCCTCCAGCTCGAGCTGGGCATGACCCGGGGCGCGGCCATGGACGTGATCGCCGGCTGCTCGGGGTTCGTGTACGCCCTGGCCACCGCCTCCCAGTTCGTGGACTCGGGCGCGGTCGGCACCGCCCTGGTGGTGGGCTCCGAGACCCTGTCGCGGATCTCGGACTACACCGACCGCGGCACCTGCATCCTGTTCGGCGACGGGGCCGGCGCGGTGGTCCTGCGCCGGGGCGAGGCCGGCGTGCGGGCGTTCTCGCTGGGCGCCGACGGGGGCCGGTCGCGGCTGCTCATGACCCCGGCGGGCGGGTCGCGGTTCCCGGCCAACAGCCGGACCGTGGCCGAGCGGCGGCACTACATCGTCATGGAGGGCCGCGAGGTCTTCAAGGGCGCGGTGACCGCGATGGCCGCCTCCAGCCTGGAGGCGATCGAGCGGTCCGGCCTGACCCCCGACGACATCGACCTGGTCGTCCCCCACCAGGCCAACCAGCGGATCATCGAGGCGACCGCCCGGCGGCTCAAGTTCCCCATGGCCAACGTGGTCATGAACCTCGCCCGCTACGGCAACACCTCGGCAGCCTCGATCCCCATCGCCATCGCCGAGGCCTGGGAGCAGGGCCAGATCCGTCCCGGCCAGCGGCTGCTGCTGACCGCGTTCGGGGCCGGGCTGGCCTGGGGATCGGCGGTGGTCGACTGGACCCTCCCCAACCCGTCCGAGCCGGCGGCCGAGGAGCCGACCCAGTCGGCCATGCCGATCGTGCGCGGCCTGCTCGACGGGTCCCTGTGGGAGGGCGCGGACATGCTGCCGCCGCTGCGCAACGTCCCGGAGGCGGCGCCGTGACCGGGGGGTCCGGGGGACCCAAGGAGCGAAGCGGTGGCCCCCCGGAGGGTCAGACGCTGGAGGGGCGGACGGCGCTGGTCACCGGGGGGTCGGGGGCGATCGGGCGGGCGTGCGCGGTGGCCCTGGCTGGGCAGGGGGCGAGGATCGTGGTCGCCTACGGGTCCGACGAGCAGGGGGCGCAGGAGACGGCCGACCTGGTCAAGGCGGCCGGGGCCGAGCCGGTGGTCGCCCAGGCCGACCTGAGCGACCCGGGGGCGGCCAGGGCGCTGGTGGGGGCGGCCGGCGACGCCGGGGTCGACATCCTGGTCAACAACGCCGGGCTGACCCGCGACGGCCTGCTGCTGCGGATGCGCGACGACGACTTCACCGACGTGCTCGAGGTCAACCTGGTCGCCGCCTTCCGCTGCACCAGGGAGGCCCTGCGGGGCATGCTGCGGCGCCGCTGGGGCCGGGTGATCTCGATCTCCAGCGTGGTCGGCCTGGTCGGCAACCCCGGCCAGGCCAACTACGCCGCCTCCAAGGCCGGCCTGATCGGCCTGACCATGAGCGTTGCCCGGGAGGTGGCCGGCCGCGGCATCACCGTCAACGCGGTCGCCCCCGGCTACATCCCCTCCAAGCTCACCGACGCCATGAGCGAGGAGGCCAAGCAGGCGACCCTCGGCCAGATCCCGGTCGGGCGGCTCGGCACCCCGGAGGAGGTGGCGGCGGCGGTTCGCTTCCTGGCCGGTGAGGAGGCCGGCTACATCACCGGCCAGGTCCTGGCCGTTGACGGCGGCATGTCGATGGGCGCATAGCACCAAGGAGCAGGTTGACTGGCAGTCGGCACGGGCGGCATCCTGAGCCGCCATCGTGGCCCCCGGCACGAAGGAGAACGAGAGATGGCGCAGTCGCGCGAGGAAGTCGTCGAGACGATGAAGGACGTCCTGGCCTCCGAGCTGGGTGTCGAGGCGGACAAGGTGACCGCCGACGCCCGCTTCAAGGAGGACCTGGACGCCGACTCGCTCGACCTGGTCGAGGTCGTGCTCGCCCTCGAGGAGAAGTTCGGCATCGAGATCTCCGACGACCAGATCGCCGGTGTCAAGACCGTCGGCGAGGCCGCCGACCTGGTGATCTCCAAGCAGACGGCGGTGGGGTAGGACCTTGCAGCGCGTCGTCGTCACCGGGCTCGGTGCGGTCACCCCGGTCGGCGTCGGGGTCAAGGCCTACTGGGACGCCATCTGCGCCGGCCAGTCCGGGGTCGGTCCCCTCACCCTGGTCGACCCGGAGCCGGTGCCGTCCAAGGTCGCGGCCGAATGCCCGGAGTTCGACCCGGCGGCCAGCCTTGGCCCCAAGGAGGCCAGGCGGCTGGACCGCTCCACCCAGTTCGCCCTGACCGCCGCCCGCGAGGCCTGGGAGGACAGCGGCATCGAGGGCGGGGTCGACAAGGACGAGACCGGGGTGGTGTTCGCCACCGGCATCGGCGGCATCAGCTCGCTGCTGGCCAGCGACGAGGTGATGCGGACCAAGGGCCCCAACCGGGTCTCCCCCTTCACCGTGCCCCAGCTGATGCCCAACGCCGCCGCCGGCCAGATCGCCATGAAGCTGCGCGTGCGCGGGCCCAACTTCACCACCACCACCGCCTGCGCGGCCTCCAACCACGCCATCGGCCTGGCCTTCCAGGCCATCCGGCACGGCGAGGCCACGGCCATGATCGCCGGCGGCTCGGAGTCGGCCTTCGTCCAGGTGGCGCTGATCGCCTTCGCCCAGATGACCGCGCTGGCGACCAAGTTCAACGACCGCCCGACCGAGGCCTCGCGGCCCTTCGACGCCCTGCGCAACGGCTTCGTCATGGGCGAGGGCGCCGGCGCCCTGATCCTCGAGGAGCGCGAGCACGCCCTGGCCCGCGGGGCGACCGTCCACGGCGAGCTGGTCGGGTTCGGGCAGTCGGCCGACGCCTTCCACATCACCGCGCCGTCCGAGGACGGCAGCGGGGCCGCCCTGGCCATGCGGCGGGCACTGCGCTCGGCCGAGCTGCCCCCCGAGGCGATCGGCTACGTCAACGCCCACGGCACCTCGACCCCGACCGGCGACGTCTCCGAGACCAAGGCCATCCGTCTGGCCTTCGGCGAGCACGCCGACCGGCTGGCCGTGTCCTCGACCAAGTCGATGATCGGGCACCTGTTCGGGGCCGCCGGGGCGGTCGAGGGCATCGCCACCGTGCTGGCGGTGCGGGACGGGATCCTGCCCCCGACCATCAACCAGACCGACCCCGACCCGGCCTGCGACCTCGACTACGTGCCCAACAAGGCCCGCAAGGTTGACGTGGACGCGGCCATGTCCAACGGGTTCGGGTTCGGCGGCCACAACGCCGTGGTGGTGTTCCGCCGCCACCAGGCCTAGCCGGCGGGCCGGCCCGCCGTGAAGCTGTACGCGGAGACGGCGCGGCTGCGGGCCCGGCAGCTCCTGGGCGATCTGGCCACCCTCGCCTGGACGGCCGCCTGGGTGGCGGCCGGGCTGACCCTGTACCGGCTGGTCGAGCGGCTGGCCGTCCCCGGGGCGCGGGTCGAGCAGGCCGGCAGCGACTTCGCCGGCGACGTGGCCGAGATCCAGCAGCGGATCGGGCGGGTCCCGGTGGTCGGCGACCAGCTGCAGGGGCCGTTCGGCCGGCTGGCCGGGACCGGGCGGACCCTGGCCGCGGCCGGGGCGACCCAGCAGGAGGTCGTCCACCAGCTCGCCCTCTGGCTCGGGGTGGTGGTCGCCGCCGTCCCCGTGGTCACCCTGCTGCTGGTCTGGCTGCCCCGCCGGGTCGCCTGGGCGCGGGAGGCGGGCGCGGCCAGCCGGCTGCGCATGGACGGGGCCGACCTGGAGCTGTTCGCCATCCGGGCGGTGGCCAACCGGCCGCTGCGCGAGCTGCGCCGGGTCAGCGCCGACCCGGCCGGCGCCCTGCGGGCCGGGGAGCACCAGGCCCTGGCCGACCTGGAGCTGCGGGCGCTGGGGTTGCGGGTCCGGCCGCCCAAGGCCTAGCGGCGGCGCCAGAACAGGGCCAGGGACCCCAGCAGCAGGCAGGCCACGCCGACGCTGGCGGCCAGCGGCATCGGGGCGGCCAGGATGCGGACGCCGAGGCGCTCGACCAGCGGGGAGGGGGCGCTCGAGACCCGGCCGGTGATGCGCTCGGGGGCCGGGGGCAGGGTCGGGGCCGGGCCGTCGTCGGGCGGCTCGGGGCGCACGCCGAGCAGCTCGGCGCCCGCCTTCGGCCTGACCTTGAACCCGTAGCGGAGCATGGCCCGCACGTCGTCGTACATCACCTTGGAGCCGAGGGCCACGGCCAGCAGGGTGCGGCCGCCGCGGCGCTGGGCGGCCACGATGGTGGAGCCGGCCCTGGTCGTGTAGCCGGTCTTGACCCCGATGGCCCCCAGGTCGCGGCCCCAGCCGACGAAGTGGTTGTGGTTGGCCAGCACCGTCCGGCGGCCGTCCGGCCAGCGGTAGGCCACCGCCCGCGAGCCGACCAGCTTGGCCAGCACCGGCCGGGCCAGCAGGGCCCGGCCGAGGACGGCCAGGTCGGCGGCGCTGGCCCGGTGGCCGGGGGCGTCCAGCCCCGAGGGGTCGCGCCAGGTCGAGTCGGTGCAGCCCAGCTCCTCGCACTTGGCCGCCATGGCCCTGAGGAAGCCGGCCCGGCCGCCGTCCGGCCAGGCGGCGGCCAGGGTCTCGGCGGCGTCGTTGGCCGAGACCATCAGCAGGGTGGTGAGGAGCTGGTCGCGGCGGATCCGCCAGCCGGTCCTGTAGCCGAAACGGGTGCCGTCGACGCGCTCGGCGGCCTCGGGGACCCGCAGCCGCCTGCCGGCCGGGTAGCTGTCGTTGGCCACGATGGCGGTGAGGATCTTGGTCGTCGAGGCGACCAGGACCGGCCGGTGGGCCTGACGCTGCCACAGAACGGCGCCGGTGGCGGCGTCCATGACCACGCCGGCCCGCGCCGCGACCCGGGGCCCGGGCGAGGCGGCGGCCGGGATCGCCATCCATCCCAGGGCGAGGCTGAGCGCCAGGACCAGGGACGGCAACCGGCGTTGGCGGGAGCGCACGGCGGTAGGCTGCCCGAACCCATGGAACGAGTGCAACACCCTCGACCCGGACAGGGAGGGGACCCGGACGGCGGCGGGCGGCGACAGGCGCCGCCGCCGGGTGATCGCCGGGAGCTCGGCCTCGGCCCTTCGACCGAGGTGAGGCTCCGGCTGCGAGGGACCCGGGTCGCCGGCCCTTCGACCGGTGTCCACGGGTCCCTGCGGCGATATGTTCAAGGGTGGCACAACCTCGTCCAGTTCGCCCATGCGCGGGATTGTCTAGGTCCCGCTCGTTAGGAGCCGCGCGTGCTGACCGTCTTCTCCGACCTCCACTGCCCCTGGGCCTACGTGTTCTCGATCCGCCTGCGCCGGGCCAGGGCCGGGATCGGCCGGCCGCCGGTGGCCTGGCGCTGCTGGCCGCTCGAGCTGGTCAACGAGCGAGGCACGTCCTGGCAGACCCTGAGCCAGGAGATTCCGGTGCTGACCCAGCTGGAGCCGGACCACTTCGCCCCGCCGCGGCGCGAGACCTGGCCCTCCACCTTCCTGCCGGCCATGGAGGCCCTGAAGGTGGCCGGCGAGCTGGGCGGGCCGGAGGCGGCCGACCGCTTCGACGAGACGGCCCGCCGGGCGTTCTTCCTCGACCGGCGCGACCTGTCGATCCGGCCCACTCTGGCCGACGTCGCCGCCGAGGCCGGCCTGGACCGCTCCCGGTTCCTGGACGCCTTCGACGGCGGCGGCCACCGCCGCGGCGTGGTCGCCGACTGGGAGGAGGGCCGGCGCCGGGGCGTGGACGGCTCGCCGCACGCCTTCCTGCCCGACGGCACCGGGGTCTTCAACCCCGGCATCGGCAAGATCGACTGGGTCCGCGGCATCCCCGTACCCCGGCAGGTCGACGAGGGCGCCGTGGCCAGGCTGCTGGAGCGGGCGGCCACTGGATAACATTTTAGCGGTCGCTATAATATCTCGCCATGCAGAGCGCAGCCCTCCGGGCCGTCTCCGAGCCCCACCGCCAGCAGATCCTGCGGCTGGTCTGGGACCAGGAGCGGCCGGCCGGCGACATCGCGGCCAGCTTCGACGTCACCTTCGGGGCCGTCTCCCAGCACCTGCGGGTGCTGGCCGACGCCGGTCTGGTCTCGGTCCGCCGCGACGGCCGGCGGCGCCTGTACCGGGCCCGGCCCGAGCAGCTGGGCCCGCTGCGGGCCGTGCTCGAGGACCTGTGGCGGTCGGGCCTGGAGGAGCTCGCGACCCTGGCCGAAGGCCGATGAGACGAGCACCCGTGGCTGACCCCGGGCCGGCTGGGCGGCCGTCGGCCCGGGCGGGGCCGTCGTGGCCACCGGCACCAACGTGGCCGGAGCCGACCTGGACGGCCGGTTCCGCCGGGTGACCGGGTTCTGGGACCCCGCCCCGGCCCAGCCCGAACCGCTACAGCGCCCCTGACCAGCCGGAGCGGCCGAATCGGGCGCTCGCCCCGATCCTCACCCGCAAAATGCGGCGAATCCCCTCGATCCGCGTCGGATTTTGCACACTGGCGGCGAACGCGGCAATCTCTGCGGACATCGGTGGAGCCAGGTCGGTCCGGCTCCCCGAGGCGCGTACGACCCCCGGGCGCGCCGACCGGCCACAAGTGGCCGGAACTCATATGGACAACGAGCGAGCATCGGTTAGCGGCAGGCATCTGGCCCAGGGGCGCCGGCGGCGTCCGACTGCGCTGTTGGCGGCCGCCTGTATCCTGCTCGTCCTGGCCCTCGGGATCGGCGGGTTCGTGTTCTTCGTCAACCAGCCCGCCCGGAGCCTGGCCTGCCGCGGGGGCAGCCTGCCGCTCCAGGTGGTCATCTCCCCCGACCAGGCCGGGGTGGTGACCCAGGCCGCGGCGGAGTACGAGCGGCGCCGGCCGGCGGTCGACGACCGCTGCGTCGACGTCCAGGTCCGCGGCACCGACTCGGCCGAGGCCGCCGCCGCCCTCTCGGGCGGCTGGGACGAGGCCACCCAGGGCCCGGCCCCCGACGTCTGGGTCCCGGCCTCCTCGGCCTGGGCGCTCCAGGTCGCGCTCCGCCAGCAGGCCACCAAGCAGGACGTCCTGATCCCGCTCGAGTATCCCAAGCTGGCCACCACCCCCATGGTGATGGCCATGCCCAAGCCGATGGCCGAGACCCTCGGCTGGCCCCGCAGCACCCTGGGCTGGAAGGACCTGCTCGGGGCGGTGGTCAACCAGGAGGGCTGGAAGGCCTTCGGCCATCCGGAGTGGGGCGCCTTCAAGCTCGGCAAGACCGACGCCAACCTGTCCACCCCCGGGCTGGAGGCGCTGATCGCGGCCGTGTTCGCCGCCACCGGGCAGACCAGCGAGCTCTCGGTCGAGACCCTGGTCAAGGAGGAGGACAAGCTCCGCCAGCTGATCCTGGGCCTGGAGCGGGCGCCCGGGCAGGACGCCGACACGCCCGCCACCTTCCTGGCCAACCTCCAGCAGGCCGACCAGGCCGGCCAGGCCCTGAACTTCGTCTCGGCCGTGCCGCTGGACGAGAAGTCGGTCTGGGATTACAACCGCGGCAACGCCAGCGGCCTCGAGGACGGCGCCGAGCGGGCCAAGCCCGACGTCCCCTTGGTCGCCATCTACCCCAAGGAGGGGACGCTGGAGGCCGACCACCCCTGGGTGGTGCTGCGCGCCCCCTGGGTCAACGACGCCAAGCGCCGGGCGGCCGCCGCGTTCCTCGACTACCTACGCAGCGAGCCGATCCAGGAGCGGTTCCAGGCGGCCGGGTTCCGGACCTCCGAGGGCCGCCCCGGCCCGCAGCTCAGCCAGGCCAACGGGCTGCTGCCGGACCAGCCGTCCAGGGTGCTGGCCCCGCCGGCCCCCAAGGTGGTGGCGGCGGCGCTGGAGAGCTGGAACGCGGCCCGCAAGCGCAGCAACGTGCTGGCCGTCTACGACGTCTCGGGGTCCATGAAGGAGGAGGTCCCCGGGACCGGCGGCCGGACCAAGATGGACATCGTCAAGGAGGCCGCCAGCCAGGCCCTCGCCCTGTTCGCCCCCGAGACCAACCTCGGCACCTGGGTGTTCTCCACCAACCTGGTCGGCAACCGGGACTGGGCCGAGTCGGTCCCCATCGGGCCGACCAACGCCCGGCTGCCCGACGGCAAGATCCGCCGCCAGGTCCTGGCCGAGGCGCTGGCCCGCCTCCAGGCCACCAACGGCGACACCGGCCTGTACGACACCACCCTGGCCGCGTTCCGGGCCGTGCAGCGCTCCTACGCCCCGCAGCGGATCAACATCGTGGTCCTGCTCACCGACGGCATCAACGACGACCCGAGCGGCGGCATCGACCGGGCCGAGCTCCTGCGCCGGCTCAAGGCCGAGCAGGACAAGGAGCGGCCGGTGCGGATCATCACCATCGCCTACGGCGCCAACGCCGACGCCGCCTCGCTGAAGATGATCGCGGACGCCACCGGCGGCCTGGCCTTCGTCTCCAGGGACCCCCGCGACATCCTCCACGTCTTCACCGACGCCATCACCAAGCTCCCAGCAGACTAGTCCGTTCGGACTAGACGCCACGGTCGCCGGTGCCTATGCTCCCGTGCAGCCGCCGGGCGCACTGGAGGGCCCGGCGCGACCCACGGGAGGTTGCCGTGCGCAAGATCCTGCTCGTCGCGCTGGCCGTGCTGGTGGCGGCCGCGCTCGCCCTGCCCGCAAGCGCGGGCCCCTCGGTCCGGGCGGCGCTCACCGCCCAGGCCCAGCCCTCCGGCCAGCTCCGGAGCGCCAACGGCGAGTACGTGGTCGCCTACGCCGACGGCGCCTCCACGGCCGCCGCCCACGCCGCCGTCAAGGCCGCCGGCGGCACCATCGTCAAGGAGAACACCCGGGTCGGCGTGGCCACGGTCAGGTCCGCCAACCCGGCCTTCGTGCGCGCCGCCGCCGGCCAGCGCGCCCTCGTCGGGGCGGCCCGCAACCGTCCCATCGGCAGGATCCCCAGCGGGTCCAGCGCCGCCAAGGACGAGGTGGAGCGCCTGACCGCCGCCGAGCGGGCCGCCGCCAAGGCCGGCTCCGGGCGCGCCGGGCGCGTGCCCGGCCAGGAGCCGTTCGCCGACAAGCAGTGGGACATGCGGATGATCGACGCCACCCCGAGCGGCTCCTACCGGGTCAACCAGGGACGCCGAGGGGTGCCGGTGGGGATCATCGACTCCGGTATCGACGGCAACCACCCCGACCTCCGGGCCAACTTCAACCGCCGGCTCAGCCGCAACTTCACCACCGACATCCCGCTGATCGACGGGCCGTGCGAGCACCCGTCCTGCGTCGACCCGGTGGACGAGGACGACGACGGCCACGGCACCCACGTGGCCGGGCTGGTCGCGGCCGGACTGAACGGGCTCGGCACGGCCGGGGTCGCCCCCAGGGTGACGCTGGTCAACATCCGGGGCGGCCAGGACTCCGGCTTCGTGTTCCTCCAGCCGGTGGTCGACGCGCTGGTCTACGCCGGCCTGGTCGGCATCGACGTCGTCAACATGAGCTTCTACATCGACCCCTGGCTGTACAACTGCCTCGACAACCCGGCCGACTCGCCCGAGGCCCGGGCCGAGCAGCGGACCGTCCGGGTCGCCACCCAGCGGGCGGTCAACTTCGCCAGGGGCCACGCGGTCACCCCGGTCGCCGCCATGGGCAACGCCCACACCGACCTCGGCCACCCGACCGCGGACGCCACCAGCCCCGACTTCCCGCCCGGGGCGAACTACCCCCGCGACGTCGACAACTCCTGCCTCACCGTGCCGACCGAGACCCGCGGGGTGATCTCGATCTCCGCCCTCGGCCCCAGCTTCAAGAAGGCCGACTACTCCAACTACGGGACCGAGCAGACCGACTTCTCGGCCCCCGGCGGCTTCTTCCGCGACTACTACGGCAGCGACCAGTACATGCAGCCGGAGAACCTGAACCTGTCGCCCATGCCGCAGGCCCTGGCCGAGGAGGCCCTCAAGGACCCGGCCAACGCCCCGCTCATCCTGCGCGACTGCAAGGGCACTGTCTGTGGCTACTACCATTACCTGCAGGGCACCTCGATGGCCTCGCCGCACGCCACCGGGGTGGCCGCGCTGATCGTCAGCGCCCACGGCCGCCGGGACCCGGGCCACGGCGGGCTCACCATGTCCCCCGCCGCCGTCGAGCGGTTCATGACCCGCACGGCCAGGCAGACCCCGTGCCCGTTCCCGCCCATCGCCACCTACCCCGACCGCGCCCCCGATCTCACCTACACCGCCCATTGCGAGGGCACCCTGGCCGACAACGGCTTCTACGGCCGAGGCATCGTCAACGCCCTGACCGCCGTCCTGCACTGAGGAACCCCAGCGGTACCATTCCCGCGGAGGCGTCCGGGTCCTGGTGGGCCCCCCGGTCTTCAAACTCTGTTTCCGCAGTTCAGAGCCGTTCGTAGGCGTCTGTGACCTGGGCGCCTCCGGACATGGCCGCTCGCCGCCGACCGCCGCAATCCGCTGGTGTTGCTGTCGTTGCTGCTGTCGGCCGTCCACCACAAAGTGGTCGAAGCAGCGCTAGAGCCGCACGACCGGACAGGTGAGCGTCCTGGTGATGCCGTCGACCACCTGCAC
>JBJMHP010000132.1:0-9030 GCA_045807325.1 Actinomycetes bacterium
GGCCGGGCGGGGGCATGGCCGAGGGCAGCGGGGCCGGGTGGCCGAACAGGAACCCCTGGCCGACGGTGGCCCCGGCGGCCACGGCCTCGCGAGCGTGCTTGATGGTCTCGATGCCCTCGGCGATGACCACGGCGTCGGTCCGTTCGGCGTGGGCCCGGACGGTGTTGATGATGTGGGCCGCCTCGGCGGTGGTGCGGCCCTGGAGCAGCCGCATGTCCAGCTTGACGGCGTCGGGTCGGACGAACGGCAGCACGGCCAGGCTGGCCGGGGCGGCGCCGACATCGTCAAGGGCCACGCCCCAGCCGGCCTCGCGGGCCTGGGCGACGGTGGCCAGCAGGCGGGCCGGGTCGCCGGCGACCGCGCGCTCGGTGACCTCGATGACCACCCGCAGGCGCCGCCGGCCCAGCTCGATGGCCGATCGGAGATCGTCGGGGCAGCCGGCCCCGAGCGACACCGGCTCGGCGTTGACGACCAGGGTGAACGGCGGGCCCAGGCCGGCCTCGGCGGCCCCGGTGAAGGCGGCCGCCCGGCAGGCCCAGTCCAGCTCGGCCACCCGCCCCGCCCGCCAGGCGGCGCCGAACAGGGCCGCCGGCGACTCCAGGGCCGAGCCCATCGGGCCTCTGGCCAGGGCCTCGTAGCCGAGGACGTGGCGGGTCTCCAGGTCGATCAGGGGCTGGAACAGCGGCTGGATGGCCCGCTCGTCGAGGACCCGGCGGAAGTCCTCCGCGGTCGTCGGGGAGGGATGGGCGACTTCGGGCGTGCGCATGGTGGTCTGATCGACCGCCGGGCAGCCCGGGTTGAGCGGGCGAGGAGCCGAGGCTCAGCCGGGCTGACCGCCGCGGGCGACCAGGAACCAGGTGTCGAGCACGCCCTTGCCCTTGACCTGGACCGGGCCCCGGCGCTCGAACCGGTAGCGGCCGCGGAGGCGCTGGTAGGCGCGCTCGGTGACCTGGATGCAGCCGGCGGTGCCGGTGGACTCCATGCGGCTGGCGGTGTTCACGGTGTCGCCCCACAGGTCGTAGCTGAACTTGCGCCGGCCGATCACCCCGGCCACCACCGGGCCGGTGTCGATGCCGATCCGGGCGGCCAAGGGCTCGCCGGCCGGGTCGGTGTGCCTGGCCACCTCCTCGCGCACGGCCAGGGCCATGTCGGCCACCGCCTGAGCGTGGTCCGGGCGCGGCTCGGGCAGCCCGCCGACCACCATGTAGGCGTCCCCGATGGTCTTGATCTTCTCAAGCCGGTAGCGCTCTGCCAGGGCGTCCAGGGCCGAGAACAGGTCGTCCAGGACCTGCACGACCCGCTCGGGGGTGGTCTCGCGGCTGCGCCGGGTGAAGTCCACCAGGTCGGCGAACAGCACCGTGACCTCGGGGAAGTCGTCGGCGATGACCTCCTCGCCCTGCTTGAGCCGGTCGGCGATCGGGCCCGGGAGGACGTTCAGCAGCAACCGCTCCGAGCGCTCCTGCTCGGCCAGGAGCAGGCGGTGCTCCTGGTCGAGGGCGCGGCGGGTCCGCACCGCCTCGCCCAGCAGCAGCACCGCCACCAGCAGGGCCAGGTCCGAGACGACGCCGTTGAGCAGCTGGGTCCTGATCGGAGGGGAGAGCTGGTCGGACAGGGCCACGAAGATGAGCGGCGTGCCGCCGAACCAGGCCACCACCGCCAGCGCCCAGCCTCGGTAGCCGGCGGCCCAGGCGGTGGCCAGCGCCACCGACAGCGGCACCGCCGAGAACAGGCCCGGGTAGTCGGTCAGGTTGTAGAGATACAGGGTCGCTGCCGAGATCAGCAGCACGGCCAGGGGCCAGCGCCGCCGAACCAGGGCCAGGGCGCCCAGGGTCGGCCCCAGCAGGTAGGCGTAGGCGTCCGGTGACCTGCCCTGCTCGGGGCCCACGGTGATCGCCGCCGTCACCGCCACGGCCAGGACCACGGCCAGCCCCGCGTCCACCGCCGGCGCGGGGAGGCGCCGCAGCCTCGACCACCAGGACGTCCCACCCATCTTGCCCGGCACCTTACGCTGGGTGAGGACGGCGGGACCGGCCCCGGCTTCAGCATCGGCTACGGGTCCCAGGCCGGGCCCGGGTCGGGGCGACGTCCCCGGCCTTGCCGTGGGCCGGGGACGTCGGCGGGGCCGTCAGCTCCCCGACGAGCCGGCCAGTCCCGGGTACAGCCGCACCGTGAGGCTCGCCGGGGCCGGGTCGAGCCGGTAGGCGGGCAGGACGCCGGGGCCGCAGGAGGCCGAGCCGATCCCCTGCTGGGCCAGGTCCAGGTTGACCCAGATGCGGTCGTCGGGGCGCAGGTCGGTGGGGTGGCGGGCCTGGTCGAGGTGCTCGCTGGTCCAGGGCCGGGCGGTCAGGTCGAAGGTCGGCTCGCCCTCGACCCGGATCCCGTTGCCGCGGCCATCGCCAAGGGTGGCCCAGCGCACCCCGGCCCGGTTGCCGTTCTCCTGCGGGTACAGGTACGGAGTCTGGAGCTCCTCCACCAGGGCCGAGAAGCGGCCGACGCGGGCCGCCCGGCCGGTGTCGGCGTAGGCCTCGCCGGGCCCCCGTCCGAACCACTCGACCCGGCGCAGCTCGGCCGGGACGGCCATGCGCAGCCCGAGCCGCGGCAGCGGGCACGGCCAGTGGCCCTCGGGCACCACCCGGAGCTCCAGACGCAGCCCACCCGGGACCGCCGACCACCGGTAGGTCGTGGCGACCCCCAGGTCGGTCCCGGCCGGCGCCACCCGGGTGCGCACCACCAGCGCCCCGTCCTCGACCGCGACCTCGTCGACCCGGTGCCGAAGGCGGTGCAGCCCGACCCGACGCCACACCGGCTCGAGCGCCTCCCCATGGTGACCGCGGTCGTTGTCGGTCGGCGCCCGCCACAGATCCAGCCGCGGCCCCTCCACCGCCACGTCACCCAGACCCACCAGCCGCCCGTCAGCAATCTCGAAGGTCCCCGGCCCCAGGGCGTATGTGGGCTCGGCGTCGTGGAGCCCCCCGGCGCCCCGGGTGACCCTGGGGCTGTGGACAACCCCGGACCCCCCATCCGCGGTTGGGCTACGCTCCCCCATCGGGGGGCCCGACACCGGCGGGTCAGGTTCCAGCGTGCCCGGGGTCGGCGTACCCGGGGCCGGTGTGCCCGGGATCGGCGTACCCGGGACCGGGGGACCCGGCGCCGGACCGGGTGAGTGCGGCGCCCCCGGGGTGATGAGGAGCTGGCCCCAGGCGATCTCGTGGCCCGCTGGGGCCCAGGGTTGGTCCGTGGCCAGGAGGGCTCGAACGGTGAGCCAGGATTCACCCTCGGTCGCCGGGAGGGGCGCCAGGGGAAGGGCGGTCTGCTCCCCCGGGGCCAGGGGTGGGACCTCGAGGTGGCCGGTGGCCACCGGAACGCCCTCCTCCTCCAGGGACCAGTCGAAGCTCAGGTGGGACAGATCGCGGAAGGCGTGCAGGTTGGCGACCCGGATGCCGCCGTCGGGGTCGGGGGTGATGCGGACCGGCTCGACCACCTTCTTCAGCTCATGCAGGCCGGGTGAGGGGGTGCGGTCGGGGAACAGCAGGCCGTCGGCGACAAAGTTGCCGTCGTGGAGGGGCTCGCCGAAGTCGCCGCCGTAGGCGAAGAACTCCCGGCCGTCGGGGGTGCGGGAACGGAGGCCGTGGTCGATCCACTCCCAGACGAAGCCGCCCTGGCAGCGTGGGTGGCGCTCGAACAGGTCCTGGTACTCCCAGAGGCCGCCGGGGCCGTTGCCCATGGCGTGGGCGTACTCGCACAGGATCAGGGGCATGGCCCGGCGCCGGGCGTCCAGCTCGGGGTCGGGCAGTAGCGGCTCCTCGCCGCGGCCGATCGTGTCGACCTCGGCGTGGGTCGGGTACATGCGGCTGTAGACGTCGACGTCGGCGCACGACCAGTCGCCCTCGTAGTGGAGTGGCCGGGACGGGTCGCGCTCCCGGGCCCAGGCGGCCATGGCGGTCAGGTTGCCGCCGACGCCGCTCTCGTTGCCGAGGGACCACATGATCACGCTGGGCCGGTTCTTGTCCCGCTCGACCATGCGCCGCATCCGGTCCACCAGGGCGTGGCGCCAGCCGGGGTCGTCGGCCGGGTTGCCCCGCCAGCCGACCGGCTCGAACCCGTGGGTCTCCAGGTCGCACTCGTCGACCACGTAGAGCCCGTGCTCGTCGCACAGCTCGAGGAACCGCGGGTGGGGCGGGTAGTGGCTGGTCCGGACGGCGTTGAGGTTGTGCCGCTTCATCAGCAGCACGTCGGCCAGCATGACGTCCTCGCCGACGGCCCGGCCCAGGTCGGGATGGAACTCGTGGCGGTTGACCCCCCGGAACAGGACCCGGCGGCCGTTGACGGTCAGCAGCCCGTCCCGGACGGCCACGGCGCGGAAGCCGATGCGCAGCGCCACCCGCTCCCCGGCCGAGGCGAGCTGGCCGTCGTACAGCCGGGGCGACTCGGCCGACCAGGGCTCGACGGCGGGGAGCCGGACCGTCTCCCCGGCCGCCACCTCCACCCCCAGCTCGGGCACGCTCAGGCGGGCCGGGACGTCGGCCTCCACCCGCAGGGTGCCGGCGCCCGTCTCGTGGTCGTAGCCGGCGTGGACGAACCAGTCCTCGATCGCCCCGGCCGGGCGGGCCAGCAGCCGGACCTCGCGGAAGATCCCGGACAGCCACCACATGTCCTGGTCCTCCAGGTAGCTGGCGGCCGACCACTGCTGCACCCGCACGGCCAGGAGGTTGTCGCCGTCGCGGTCAAGGGCCGCGGTGGCGTCGAGCTCCACCGGCAGGCGGCTCCCGGTGGAGCTGCCCAGCTCCTGGCCGTTGAGCCAGACCCGGCAGCAGGAGTCGACCCCCTCGAACCGCAGCACGGTCCGCTCGGCCTCCCAGCCCGACGGCAGCCGGAACCGCGCCCGGTGGTCGCCGGTCGGGTTCTCGGTGGGGACGTGCGGCGGGTCGACCGGGAACGGGTAGACGACGTTGGTGTAGGCGGGGGCGCCGTAGCCATGCAGCTGCCAGTGCGACGGCACCGCCAGCCGGTCCCAGCCGCCGTCGTCGAAGGAGGGGGCGGCGAAGCCGTCGTCGACGTCGGCCCGCGGCGACAGCCGGAACCGCCACGCCCCCGACAGGTCGAGCGCCTGAGCGTCCGAGCGCGCCCAGGCCCGCGGGGGCCGCGCCCCGGCCCCCAGGCCCAACCGCTCCTCGCCGCCCTCCCGACCCACCTGGCCGCCCTCGAACCCCGCCGCGGTCATGGGCTGGTCAGCTGCAGCAGCAGGGCCTGCTCGGGGCGGAGCACGGGCAGGGGCAGGCCGACCTCGCCCAGCACCCGCCCGGCCAGGGTGACCTCGCCGGCCGCCAACCAGGGCGGGGCCGCGGCCTGCCTGGTCTCGGGCGCCCCCGCCACCTCCAGGGGCGCGACCCGGTAGACGCGGTCGGGGTCCAGCCCGGGGAGGCGGGCCAGGCCGGGCGTCTCGAACGCCGAGGCGGTCAGCTGCACGTAGGCGAACAGGGCCTCGGCGCCGTCGTCGGCCACCACCCCGTGCAGGTAGGCCGCCGGGTTGGGGTGGTCGGCCCGCACCACCCGCCCGCCGTGCAGCAGCGGCCGCAGCCGCTTGTAGCAGGCGATCGCCTCGGCCATGGCCTCCTGCTCCTGCGGGGAGGCGGAGGCGATGTCCCATTCGATGCCGAAGTGGCCGAACAGCGCGGTCGCGACCCGGAAGGCGAGGTTGTGGGTGCGGCTGGTGGTGTGGGAGCGCGGCGGGCCCACGTGGGTGCCGACCAGCTCGGGCGGCAGGAGCAGCTGGGTCCAGCGCTGGATGTGCTGGCGCTCCAGGGCGTCGTTGGTGTCGCTGGCCCAGACCCGGTCGGTGCGGGCCAGGATCCCCAGGTCGACCCGGCCGCCGCCCGAGGCGCAGCTCTCGATCTCCACCCCCGGGTGGCGGGAGCGCAGCTCGTCCAGCAGCCGGTAGGTGGCCAGGGTCTGGGCGTGCACGCCCGGCCGCCCGGCATGGCCGGCCTCCAGCAGGTCGCGGTTGTGGTCCCACTTCAGGAAGGCGATGTCGTGGTTGCCCAGCAGCTCGTCCAGCCGGTCGCGGATGAAGCCGTAGCAGTCGGGGTTGGCCAGGTCGAGGACCTGCTGGTGGCGCCAGGCCTGGGGCAGGCGGCCGGGGGCCGAAAGCACCCAGTCGGGGTGGGCCCGGAACAGGTCGGAGTCGGGGTTGACCATCTCCGGCTCGACCCACAGCCCGAACTCCATGCCCAGCTTGCGGACGTGGTCGATCAGCGGGTTGAGGCCGTCGGGCCAGACGCCGACGGCCACGTACCAGTCGCCCAGCCCGGCGGTGTCGTTGCGCCGGTTGCCGAACCAGCCGTCGTCGAGCACGAACCGCTCGACCCCGAGGCGGGCCGCCACCTCGGCCAGCTCGGACAGGCGGTCGAGGCGGTGGTCGAAGTAGACGGCCTCCCAGGTGTTGAGCACGACCGGCCGCGGGGTGCGCGGGTGGGACGGCCGGTCACGGACGAAGCGGTGGAAGGCGGCGCTGAGGCCGTCCAGGCCGTCGCCGCTGTAGGCGGCCAGCAGCGGCGGGGTCGCGTACGCCTCGCCAGGGGCGAGCGCCACCTCCGACGGGCCGAGGAGCTCGGCCGCGCCCACCCCGGCGTGGCCGTCGGCGTTGCGCTCGGCCCAGTGGACCGCGTCCCCGCTCCAGGCCAGGTGCACCCCCCAGACCTCACCCGAGCGGAACCCGAACCCGGGGGTGCCGACGGCCAGGACCAGGGTGGCGTCATGGCCGGTGCGGCCGTGGCGGCCCTCGCGCACCCAGGCGCCGTGGGGCAGCGGGTGGCGCTGGGGGATGCGCTCGCGGCACCACCGCCCGGTCAGGTCGAGCACCTCCATGGCCCTGGCCGGCAGGGGCAGGCTGGCCGCCAGCTGCCCGACCAGGTAGGGCCCCTCGCCCAGGTTGCGCAGGGTGTGGCCGGTCTCCAGGACCCCCGAAGGGTGCAGCCGCAGCCGGGTGACAACGGCCAGCCCGGCCTCCTCGTCGGCCGCCTCGACCACGGCGGCCGTCCCGTCCTCGGCGGCCTCGACCGAGCGGACCAGGAACCGCGGCGACCAGCCGCCGCCGCCGGCCCGGGCCCCGGCCAGCCCGGGCCGCAGCCGCCAGCCGTCGGCCGGCATGGGCAGCAGCCGCCGCCGCACCGGCCGGTCGACGGCCGAGTTCGCCGCCGCCGGCACCAGCGCCTCGGCCAGGGCGTGGCCGTCGACGGCGTCGCCGAGGTCCGGCCCCCAGTGCAGGACGACCGGCAGCGGCTCCCCGGCCCCGCTGGCGGCGTCCAATACCAGGGAGACCCCGCCGGCGCGCAGGTGGAGCACCCCTGTGAGCAGGTTCACCCCTTGGTGTCACCCAGGGTCAGGCCGGCCACGAACTGCTTCTGGAGCAGGAAGAACACGACCAGCACCGGGATGGCGATCAGGATCGAGCCGGCCGACAGCAGGTTGTAGTCGGTGAAGAACTGACCCCGCAGGTTGTTGAGGGAGCTGGTGATGGGGAACTTGTCGCCCGACTGCATCAGCACCGTGGCCCAGTAGAACTCGTTGTAGATCCAGGTCACCTGGAGGGTGGCCAGGGCGGCCAGGGCCGGCTTGCACAGGGGCAGGGTGATGCGGAAGAACTGGGTGGGGACGCCGGCCCCGTCGACCCGGGCCGCCTCGTACATCTCGTGCGGCAGGGCCTTCATGTAGTTGCTGAGCACGAAGGTGCAGAAGCCGGTCTGGAAGGCGACGTTGACCAGGATGAGCCCCCAGTAGCTGTCCAGCAGCTGGCCCGAGTCGCTCATCCACAGCGGCAGCGGGATCTCGCGGTAGGCACGGTACAAGGGGATCAGCAGCGCCTGCTGGGGCAGCAGGTTGGCCGCGGTGAACAGTCCCAGCAGGATCAGGTTGAACCTGAAGCTGTAGCGGGCCACCACGAAGGCCACACACGAGGCCAGGAACAGCGTCAGCAGCACCGCGGGCACGGTGATGATGAGGGAGTTGAGGAAGTGGCGGGTGAAGTCGCCCTGCTGCCAGGCGTGGACGTAGTTCTTTACGGTGAACCCGCCGAGGGACGCGTAGCCGTGCAGCGAGGTGTAGTGGTAGTCCCGGAAGGAGCTGAGCACCGCCCAGACCACCGGGAACAGCCAGGCCAGGGCGGTCGCGGTCACGAACACATACAGCAGCACCCGCCCCGGGGTGAGGCGGCGCCTGGCCTTGGCGGTCGCCGCTCCGGTGGCGGGGGGGCGGGTGACGGTGGTGGCGCTGGTCATCGCTGCTCCCCCCGCATCACGGTGGATAGGAAGATGGTGATGAACACCAGCGAGATGACCAGCATGATGGTGGCCAGGGCCGAGCCGAAGCCGATCCGGCTCGCCTCCCCGACGACGTTGGCCGTGACCAGCGTCGAGATCAGCTCCAGGCCGTTGGTGCCCTTGTTGATCACCCAGACGATGTCGAAGGCCCGTAGCGCCTCGATCACCGTGACCACGATGATGATGATGTTGATGGGGCGCATCACCGGGAACACGACCGAGAAGAACGTCCGGGCCGGGCTGGCCCCGTCCACGGCCGCGGCCTCCCGCAGCGACGGGTCGACGCCCTTCAGCCCGGCCAGGTACAGCAGCATGATGTAGCCGGCGTGCTTCCAGCCGGCGGCCACCAGCACCGCCCAGAGGTTCCACCTGGAGTCGCCGTACCAGTCGATCTGGGTGTGGAGCACGGCGTTGAGCAGCCCCTGGTCGCGCGAGTAGAGCAGCTGCCAGATGAACCCGATGAGGGCCAGTGACAGCACCACCGGGAGGAAGAACGCGGTCTGGTAGAAGCGCGTGCCGCGCAGCTCCCGGTCCAGCAGCACGGCCAGGAAGATGCCCAAGCAGGTGGGGAGCACGAACAGGAAGACCAGCCAGATGAGGTTGTGCCGCAGGGCCGGGGCGAACGGCGGATAGTTGGTGAAGACGTTCTTGTAGTTTTCGGTCCCGATCCACTGGATGGTGTCAAGGCCGCCGACACCGGTCCATCTGGCGAACG
>JBJMHP010000133.1:0-28065 GCA_045807325.1 Actinomycetes bacterium
AGTCTGGTCTCCAGGCTGAGGCCGCCGCCGTGCAGGACGGCGGCCAGCACACCCTCGGTGTAGCCGCGGATGGACAGCGACGACGCCGAGGGGGCGACCGACACGACCGCCCCCTCCCAGAGCAGGGCGTAGGCCAGGCCGACCAGCAGGGCCCTGGCCATCAGCAGCGACAGCAGCAGCCCGAGGGCGCAGTAGGCGAGCGTGCCGACCACGGTGGCCAGCAGCATGCCGGTGAGCAGGTTGGTCGACCCGAACCCGCGGGCGGCGACCACGTGTCCGACCGCCTCGGCCGGTAGCAGGACGACCAGCGAGGCCAGCACGGCGGCCAGGTACTTGGCCCCGAGCACGGCCGGGCGCGGGATGGGCTTGAGGATGAGGTTGGTCACGGTGCCGTCGCGCAGCTCGGACCCGAGGCTGGAGGTCGAGAAGGTCAGGGCGACCACCGGCAGCAGCACGGGCAGGACCAGCTGGCGGAACAGGTCAAGGGTGAAGGTGGCCGGGTCGACGTCGGCCCCGGCCGCGAACACCGCCGGCAGCACCAGCGGCAGCGCCACCAGCAGCACCACGATGATCAGCCGCCGCCCGGCCAGCAGCTGCCCCAGGCTGAACCGCAGCAGCCGCCACGACTTGCTCATTGGGCCACCCCCCGGGGGTTCCCCAAACCCCTCCGGTTCATCGCCGGCCCACCAGGTAGCGGAAGACCTGCTCGAGGGACTCGTCGGTGGTGCGGATCTCACGCAGGGTGGCGTCGTGGTCGCGGGCCAGCCGGGGCAGGGCGGTGGCGAAGCTGTCGACCGAGCGGGTGCGGGCCCGGAGGGCGTCGCCGTCGACCTCGACGGCCACCGTCGACGGCAGCGCGATCAGCCCGGCGGCCAGCCGGCGGGCCTCGTCGGCCTTGACCATCACCGTGCGCGGCTGGTCGGCCATGAGGTCGCGGATGGCGTGGTAGTCGCCGGAGGCGGCCAGCCGGCCCGACACCAGCACCAGGATCTGGGAGGCCAGCCGCTCCACCTCGGCCAGGATGTGGCTGGAGACCAGCACGGTCACCCCGGCCGAGGCGATGAGCCGGACCAGCTCGATGAAGCGGGCCCGCTGGCCCGGGTCCATGCCGGTCATGGGCTCGTCCAGCACCAGCAGGGCCGGCTGGTGGACGATCGCCCCAGCCACCTTGGTCCGTTGGCGCTCGCCCTTGGACAGGCCCTTGAGGCGCCGCTCGGCCAGCGGGCCCATGTCGACCTCGGCGATGGCCCGCTCGGTGGCCGCCCCGGCGTCGGCCAGCCCCTGGAGCTCGGCATGGAGCCGGACATAGGAGCGGACGGTCAGCCGCGGGTAGAGCCGGTCGCCGTCGGGGACGACCCCGATGGCCCGGTACAGCATGGGGTCGCGGCTGATGGGCCGCCCGAACAGCAGCACCTCGCCCTGGGAGGGGTGCAGCAGCCCGCAGATGGCCTTGAGGGTGGTGGTCTTGCCGGCCCCGTTGGGCCCCAGCAGCCCGGTCACGCCCGGCCGCAGCTCGAACGACAGGTCGGCGACGGCGACCACGTCCCCGTACCACTTGGAGAACCGCCGCAGCTCGACGACTGGCGCCTCGGCCACGGCCGCCGACCCGCTCATGCCCGCAGGCGCAGCACGCGCCAGGTCAGGATGGCCGCGGCGGCCGCGGCCACCACCGCCATCGCCACCAGGTAGGCCGGCCCGGTGAAGCCGGCCTGGTCGGCCAGGGTGCCGGGGTCGAACCCGTCCCCGAACAGCCAGTCGACGAACCGCCCGGGCAGGCCCGACAGCGACAGGAAGGCGACCCAGCGCCGCCCGTCGAAGGTGGCCGTGAAGAACAGGATGTTGGCCAGGGCCGAGGTGCCCAGGAACACGCCCAGCAGCCCGGCCGTGGCCACCGCCCGGCGGTCGGTGAGGCTGGCCGCGGCCAGGGCGACCACCGAGTAGAAGACGGTCAGCACCGTCCCGGCGAGCAGGATGCGGCCCAGGTCGTCGAGGTTCTGGCGCAGGTAGGTGGCGGCGCTGTCGGCGGTCAGGGTGTTGCCGACGAACAGCACGACCAGGGGCACCAGGGCGATCAGCCCGACCACGGCCAGCAGCGCGGCCAGCTTGGCCAGCAGGTAGTCGGAGCGGGTGACGGGCCGGGTGAAGATCAGGGCGAGCACGTTCTGGCGGCGGTCGGGGCAGAGCAGCTCGGGCCCGGCGGTGGCCGCGAACAGCAGCAGCAGCCCGGACACGACGCGCAGGTAGCGGCCGTAGCCGAGGAACTCGCCGACCGCCTCGCCAACCAGCACCCGAGCCCCGATGAACGCGAACACCGGCCCGAAGGCCAGCACCAGCAGCCCGAACGGCACCACCTTGGTCTTCCAGTTGCGCTTGAGCCCGAGCACCCGGCGCACCCCGGCGACCGCGATCGCCCGCACCCGCCGCCCCCGGCCCTCGCGTGGGCCCTCGTAGTGCCGGTAGCCGCGGTCGTAGATCGTCCCGGCCGGGGACCTGAGCTCGGTCACCGCCGCACCCCCCAGGCGGCCTCGGGGGCGTCGGGCTCCCGCACGGCCGGGGGCGGGGGGCCGCCCTGGGCGGCGGCCTGAAGACGCAGGAACGTCTCCTCCAGGCTCGGGGCGCGGGGGACCAGCCGGCGCAGCGGCCAGCCCCGGTCGGCGGCGACGTCCCGGACCAGGTCGGAGGAGCCCTGCACCAGCAGCTCCTCGCCCGAGGGCCGGGCCTCCAGGCCGGCCGCGCGCAGGGCGGCCAGCACCTCGGCGCCGTTGTCGCCGAGCTGGATGCCGAAGCCGGGCTCGGTGGTGCCGGCGATCTCGGTGATCGAGCCCTGGGCGAGGACGTGGCCGCCGTGCACCATCACCACCCGGTCGCAGACCCGCTCGACGTCGCCGAGCAGATGGGTCGAGACCAGCACGTCGATCCCGAGCTCGCCCCGGATGCGGGCGATCAGGTCGAGCATGTCCTCGCGGCCCTGGGGGTCCATGCCGTCGGTGGGCTCGTCAAGGAGCAGGAGGCTGGGGTCGTGGACCAGGGCCACGGCCAGCTTGACCCGCTGCTGCATGCCGGTGGAGAACCCGCCGATGGCCCGGTAGCGCTCCTCGTCCAGGCCGACCTGGTAGCAGACCTCGGCGGCCCGTTCCCGGGCCGGCCGGGGCGGCAGGCCGCCCAGCTGGGCCATGAAGGCGACGAAGTCGGCGGCGGTGACGTCCCCGGGCAGGCAGGCGCCCTCGGGCAGGTAGCCGGCCCGGCTCCGCACGGCCAGGGGCTCGGTGGTGATGTCGTAGCCGAGCACGGCGGCCCGGCCCTGGTCGGGCACGAGCAGCCCCAGCAGCAGCTTGATGAGGGTCGACTTGCCGGCCCCGTTGGACCCGACCAGCCCGGTGCAGCCCGGCTCGATGGCCACGTCGACCCGGTCGAGGGCCTGGACGGTCCCGAAGCGCTTGCTGAGGCCTTCGACCTCCGCGACCAACACGAGCCCGGGGACCTCCGACGGGGTGGGTACGACACGACCAGGCCACCTTCTCACACCCGCCGCGCGGGCGCTCGGGGGTGTGTGGCATGCTTCCCGGCATGGCCAAGCCGATCCCGGTCTACCTGGAGCAGGGCCCCAAGAAGGTGTTCGCCTGCTCGATCGACTTCCCGGGCTGGTGCCGCTCGGGCAAGGACGAGCACGCGGCCCTGGAGGCCCTGGCCGACTACGCCCCCCGGTACGCCGAGGTGGCCAAGCTGGCCAAGGTGACGTTCCCGGCCAAGGTCGAGCTCGAGGTCACCGAGCGGGTCAAGGGCAAGGGCGCGACCGACTTCGGCATCCCCCACGAGGTCACCAAGGCCGACGCCGAGCCCATGACCGCCCGCGAGGCGGCCCGCCAGGTCCAGCTGATGCGGGCCGCCTGGGCGGTCCTCGACCGGGTCGCCAAGGCCTCCCCGGCCGAGCTGCGCAAGGGCCCGCGCGGGGGAGGCCGGGACCGCGACAAGATGCTCGACCACGTGCTCGGGGCCGAGGCCGCCTACGCCCGCAAGGTGGGCATCAAGCAGCCCCAGCCGCAGGTGGGCGACACCAAGGTCGTCAAGGCCCTCCGCGATCAGCTGGCCGAGACCCTGGGCGGCGCCTCCGACGGCTCGCCCCCGGTCCCCAGGGGCTGGCCACCCCGCTACGCCATCCGCCGCATCACCTGGCACGTCCTCGACCACGCCTGGGAGATGCAGGACCGCGCCGACCCTGACGGCTGAGGCGTCGGGTCAGGGGGCGGCCCGGAAGGTGTGCCCGCCGAGCACCCCGCCGTCGACGTCCAGCAGCAGCAGCGAACCCCGCCCGGAGGGCGGCGGTTCGCGCAGCAGCAGCAGGAAGGGCTCGGGCCGGTCCGGCCGCAGCTCCATCCCCTGGAGCCAGAGCTCCAGCCCGGCATCCCGGCGACCCGCCGGGATGGTGTAGGCGGATTTGAGATCCAGCCACTCGGCGATCCTCGGGTCCTGGCGGACCAGGCGCACCAGCTCCGGCCGCCAGCGGTCGGCGACCCGCTCCGCCACCAGCCCCGCCTCCGTGGCCAGGCCGCCCAGCCGCGGGGGCAGGACCAGCCCGGCGACCACCTCGGCCACCCACCCCTCGGCGGCCAGCCCGAACGGCCCTCGGCCGGCCGAGCCCAGCAGGTCGAGCATGACCACCGTCTCCGTGCCCGCCCTGAGCACGGTCAGGCTCTTGACCCCCCACCGCCCGTCCCCGGCGACCAGGTCGGCAGGGTCGGCAGCCACCAGCCCGGAGGGGTCGCCGGCCACGCCGGAACCTCGCCCCCCGGTGGTCGGGCCCCCGAATCGGGAGGGTAGCCCAGCCGGCGGAGCCGGGTCCGGGGTTGTCCACAGCCCCCGGGCTGCACCGCCGCCAGCCGCGTCGCTGCCGGCTGCACCGCCGCCGGCCACCCCGTCCGCGGGCGGGCTGCCGGCCGTCGCCACCGCGAGGAGGCAGATGTCCCGTGGGAAGTCCCAGGGCGCCCGCCAGTCGAAGCTGGCCACGGCGGACCGTCCCGGCTCCAGGTCGCCGATGGCCGCGGGCGGGCCGACCGGCCGCCACGGCGAACCGGCCGGCGGCTCGCCGCCCAGCAGCCAGTCGCCGACCGGGAGGTCGGGTGGCCGCAGGCAGGCCGGGACGGCCAGCACCCGCACCAGCACGTCCCGCAGCGGCCCGGCTCCCCGGTGGTGGACCTGGACGTGCACTCGGGCCGGCTCGTCCGGCATGACCCGCCCGCCGAGCTCGGGCAGCCCCAGCGACTCCGGCCAGCGGTCATCCTCGAACTCCACCGGCCGGACGGCCACGCCCATCGGTCCCGGCGGCACCTCGAGCTTGATGTCCGGGCACTCCCACCACGGCCCCCCGGGGCGGGGACGGGCGGCGGGGGAGCGGCCCGAGCGCAGCGCCGGGGCGGCCGCCGGCTCGCCGCCCTCGTCGAGCGGGAGCTCCCAGACTCCCCGGCCCAGGAGGCCGGCGCGCAGCAGGCGCTCGGGCCGGCGCAGGGCGAGGGCGAGCGCCGGAGCGTTCGGCAGCCCGCGGCCCAGCGGACGCCAGCCGGCACCGTCATCGTCGGACCGCCACACGCCGGCGTCGGTGGCCGCGAACACCGTCCCCGGGCGGTCGGGATCGGGCGCGACCGCACCGACCGGGACCTCGGGCAGCCCTCGGCCGCGGTCGGTCCAGGTCGCGCCCGCGTCCTCCGATCGCCACACCCGCCCCTGCCCCGGGCCCGACCACGCCGCCCAGGCGACGCCCGGCCGCCCCGGGTCGGCGGCCAACCCGGTCACCCACCCGGGGCGGGGCCGGGCCGTCCCGGCCACCACCCAGCCGCCGTCGCCCCGCGCCAGCCGCACCAGCTCACCCTGACCGGTCCCGGCGAGCAGCCGGTCCGGTCCGGTGGCGGCGAGCGCGGTCACCGCCCCCCGGACCCCGGGCAGGCCGACGGCGGCCCAGGTCGACCCGCCGTCGGCGGACACGGCCAGCCCGCCGCCGGCGGCCTCGACCAGCTCGGCCCCGACCGCGACCGCCGGGGGGCCGGCCCCGACCGGGCACCAGACCTCGCCGCCCTCGTAGCGGAGGGTTCCGAGCTCCCCCGCGCCGGCGAGGAGCCAGGCCGCATGGTCGGCCAGCCGGTCGACCTCGGCGACGGCCAGGCCGACGCCGAGTGACCGCCACGAGCGGCCGCCGTCGGGTGAGCGGAACAGCCCGCCGTCGTTGGCCACGTACAGCGCCTGGGGGTTGCCGGGCTCGAACACGACGGCGTGCTGGCCCGGCGGGACGCTGTCGCCGGCCGGGCGCGCCGCCAGGTCGACCCAGGACCAGCGGCCGTCGGGGCCGCGAGCCCCCCGGTGCAGGCCGGCGGCGCCGAGCCAGACGACCTCGGGGTCGCCCGCGTCGACAGCGCAGGACCAGCTGTGGCTGGCCCGGCGGCTGTCCAGGTCGGCCGGGGGCTTCACCGGGTCGAATTCCCCACCGTCGTCCTCCCGCCGCCACAGGTGCCCGACCCCGTCCCCGGCCGCGAACACGCACGCCACCTGGCCGCCAGCGCCGTACGCCACCGCCACCTGGTCGAAGCCGGCCGGGGCCGACGCCAGCGGCACTGGCCGCCAGGTCGCCCCGCCGTCCTCGGACCGGTGCAGCCCGAACTCGCCCCCGGCCAGCAGCTCGCCGCCCGTCCCTGTCGAGACGGACCATGACCGGCCGGCCAGGCGCCGCTCCCAGCTCCGTCCGCCGTCGGGCGAGGCCCAGAGCCCGATCGTGGTCGCGGCCAGCAGCCGCCCGGCGTCGCCGGGGTCGACCAGCAGGTCATGGAAGCCGGCGCCGAGCAGCTCCCGGGCCACCAGCGGCTCCCAGGTGGCGCCGCCGTCGCCCGAGCGCAGCAGCCCGACCCCGAGGGCGGCCAGGGCCTCGCCCTGGCCGGTGCCGGCGTAGGCCACCGACGGGTCCCCTGGGGCGAAGGCGACCGCCCCGACGGCGACCGTCGGCTGGTCGTCGGCACGGGGCGTCCAGGTCCAGCCGCCGTCGCGGCTCTCCCAGACCCCGCCCCCGCCAGCGAGCAGGTGCCTGGGGTCGGATGGGTCGAGCGCCACCGCCGCCACCCGGCCGGCCACCTGGGGCCGGCTCCCCGGCCCGAAGCCAGCCGTCCGCCCGTGGGGGATCGCGAACGGCCCCAGCGGCCGCCAGGCCGGCCCGGGGTGGCCGCGGGCGGCGGCCTCGTCGAGCGCGGCCAGGCGGGCGGCGGCGTAGGCTGGCCGGTCCGCGGGCTCGAGGCCGCGGCACAACTCGAACTGGTCGAGGCGGGCACGGCCCGCTCGAGCCCGCGGGCCAACCGGCAGGTGCATCGGCGCCACCTCTTCGCCACCGGGCACGCCGCGTCCCGGCACGACGCGAAAGTCTATCCTGACCGGGTCGACGAGAAGGGAGCAGGCGGATGGCGGGACCGGTCACGGTCGTGTGGGACGAGGCGCTGGCCGCCTACGACTTCGGGCCCGAGCATCCGCTGCGGCCGGCCAGGGTCCAGCTCACCATGGCCCTCGCCCGCAGCTGCGGGCTGCTGGAGCCGGTCCGGCTGGTCGAGCCGGCGGCCATCACCGGAACCGACCTGGCCCGGGTGCACGAGCTCGACTACCTGGCCGCGGTCAAGGCGGCCGGGCGCGGCGAGCCCGAGCCCCTGTTCGGGTTCGGGCCCGGCGACAACCCGCCGTTCCCGGGCATGCACGAGGCGGCCACCCGGGTCTGCGGGGCCACCGTGGCCGCGGCCGAGGCCATCCGCTCCGGGCAGGCCCTGCACGCGTTCTCGCCGGCCGGCGGCCTGCATCACGCCATGCCCGCCCGGGCCAGCGGCTTCTGCGTCTACAACGACCCGGCGGTCGCGAGCGCCTGGCTGCTCGACCAGGGCGTGCAGCGGATCGCGTACGTGGACGTCGACGGCCACCACGGCGACGGGGTGGAGGCCATCTTCACCGACGAGCCGAGGGTCCTGACCGTGTCGCTGCACGAGTCGGGCCGCTACCTGTTCCCGGGCACCGGCTTCGCCCACGAGGTGGGCGAGGGGCCGGCCCAGGGCAGCATCGCCAACCTGCCGCTGCCCCCCTCGACCACCGACGACCTGTACCTCCCCGCCTTCGACGCCCTCGTCCCGGCCCTGGTCAGGGCCTTCCAGCCCGAGGTGCTGGTCACCCAGCTGGGCTGCGACACCCACTACACCGACCCGCTGGCCCACCTGGGGCTCACCGTCAACGCCTACCGGCAGCTGGCCGGCCGCCTCCACGACCTGGCCCACACGGTGGCCGGCGGCCGCTGGCTGGCCACCGGCGGGGGCGGCTACCAGTGGGCGGCGGTGGTGCCGCGGGCCTGGTGCACCTACCTGGCCGAGATGGTCGGGGCCGAGCTGCCCGAGCGGCTCCCCCAGCCCTACCTGGACGAGGCGGCCGAGCGGTTCGGGGCCATGCTCGACCCGGACATGGCCGACGAGGTGGTCGCCCTGCGCAGCGAGCACCGCGCCCGGGTCGAGGCCGAGCTCGGCCGCACCATCGAGGTGGCCAGGAGCAACCTGTTCCCTCTGCACGGCCTGACCGCCTGAACCCGACCGCCTCAACCTGACCGCCTGAAGCAGCCCGGCCGGCGGCCATCCGGCCCGGCGCCAGGGCCCCAACCGGGAGGGTAGCCAGGGGCGGGTTTCGGCTCCACCGGCTGTCCACAGGCCCCAGGTTCAGAGCGGCGTTCGCTACCATGGGAGGCCGACCCACGATCCACCGGAGCGCCAGCATGCCCGACCTCCCCTCCCGCGACGAGCTCGGCCGCCACCTGGTTGCGGCCAGGATCGCCGGGTCGGTGCAGACGCCGGTCTGGGACGTGCTCCGCAAGGCCGAGCTGGTCGCCGCCGGCGACCCCGACCACTGCTTCGGCCTGTCGGGCATGCACCGCTACACCCAGGCCGACGTGCTGGCCGAGATCACCCGCCAGTTCGGCTGGACCTACACCTCCGGCGAGCCCCGCGACGGCCCCACCTGGATCGAGCCGGGGCCGCTGCTGGACGAGATCGACCGGGCGGCCGACCGCCTGGCCAGGGCGGCCGCGGCCGGCGAGCACGTCCTGTTCGCCACCGGCCACCCCACCGGCATGCTCGGCCTGTACCAGCAGCTGGCCGTGGGCGTGCGCGAGGCCGGGGCCAAGCTGTCGCGGCCCGGCGACGGCCTGGCCTTCCTGTTCCAGGAGCACCGGCGGCGCATCATCTACACCGGCTGGGTGGCGGTGCTGGCCTCGGGGGCCAACCTGTACCACACCCACCAGGCCCACCCAATGGAGCTGGTCCTGGAGCAGGCCACCGAGGTCGACCTGGTCGTGGGCGACCACGGCTGGGCCGGGGCGGCGGCCGAGCGCGGCATCGACGTGGTCGCGGTGGCCGACATCAACGACCCGGCCCTGCCCATGGCCAAGGCCGAGGGCCGGGCCGGGATCGTCCTGGGCATGGACGACAACGTCCGCCCGACCCCGTCGGCCTACGACCCGCTGGCCGACTACCTGCTGGCCAGGATCCTGCCGTGACGGACCGGTACGCGCGCCTGATCGAGCAGGTGCTCGACGACCCCGGCACGGTCCTGCTGCTTGGGTCGATGGACTCGGGCAAGACGACCTTCGCCAGGGCCCTGCTGGCCGGGGCCGTGGACCGCGGCATCGCCGCCGCCTACCTGGACACCGACGTCGGGCGGACGACGGTGGGGCCGCCGACCACCATCGGCCTCAAGCACGTCCTGGAGGCCAAGCACCTGGAGGACGACGAGCTGGCCCTGGCCGACGACCTCTACTTCGTCGGCTGGGTCTCGGCCCAGTTCCACCTGCTCCCCCTGGTGGCGGGCACGGCCAAGCTGATGGACGTGGCCCGCCGGGCCGGGGCCGAGCTGGTCGTGGTCGACACCTCCAGCCTGATCAGCGGCGTCTACGGCCAGATCCTCAAGTACCACAAGATGGAGGTCACCCGGCCCGAGTACGTGATCGGCTTCGAGCGCGGCGAGGAGCTGGACCCGCTGCTCGGCATCGCCCGACGCTTCACCCCGGCCCGGGTCGAGGCCTACCCCGTCCACCCCGAGGCCCGCCCGACCACCGCCGACGAGCGCGCCGAGACCCGCCGGGCCCGCTTCGCCGCCTACTTCTCCGGCAACCTGCACCGCTGGCGGGTCAAGCCCACGGTGTTCCTGCCCTCGCTGCCCCCCGACGCCGACCTGGCCAGCCTGGCCGGCCTGCTGGTCGGCATGGAGGACGGCAAGGGCTCCTGTGTCGGCATCGGCTACCTGGAGCTGGCCGAGGACGGCGGCCTGCGCATGATCTCCACCGTCTCCGAGGGAGCCAGAGCGCTCCGCCTCGGCTCCACCCGCATCACCCCCGACTGGACCTCCACCACCCGGGTCGACCTCCGCCATCTCTTCGGCACCGAGTAGCGCCCGGGCGCCTCACCTGAGCCGGGCGGTGCCACAATGCCTGGCATGGCCGGGTACGAGTGGATCACCTTCACCTCCGACTACGGGCTGGAGGATCACTTCGTGGGGGTGTGCCACGGGGTGATGGCCAGGGTGGCACCGGGCGTGCGGGTCATCGACGTGACCCATGCCGTCGCGGCCCAGGACGTGCGCCACGGGGCCGTGGTGCTGGCTCAGGCCGTGCCGTACCTGCCGCGGGCCGTGCACCTGGCCGTGGTCGACCCAGGGGTGGGGACCGGGCGGGGGGCGGTGGCGGTCCAGGCCGGCGGGCAGGTGCTGGTGGGGCCGGACAACGGGCTGCTGGGATGGGCGGCCGAGGCGCTCGGCGGGGCCGAGCGGGTCCACGCCCTCCAGAACCCGGCGTACCGGCTGGAGCCGGTGTCGCGGACCTTCCACGGGCGTGACCTGTTCGCCCCGGCCGCGGCCCACCTGGCCGCGGGCGTGGACCCGGCCGAGCTGGGGCCGGAGATGGATCCGGGCCGGCTGGTCCGGCTGGAGCGGACCGGGCCGCAGGTCGACGGGGACCGGGTGCGGGCCAGCGTGGTGGCGGTCGACCACTTCGGCAACCTCGCCCTCAACCTGCGGCGCCAGGACCTGGAGCGGGTCGGGGTGGCCGCCGGCGACCCGGTGGAGGTGCGGGTCGGCGGCCGGGCCCACCGGCTGGCGTTCGGAGAGACCTTCGCGTCCGTACCGGCCGGCGACCTGGTCCTGCACGAGGACTCCTTCGGCTCCCTGGCGGTGGCCGTCAACCGGGGCCGGGCGGCCGAGCGCCTCGGCGCCCGCCCCGGCGACCCGGTCGAGGTCGCCAGGCCGGAGGGCTCCGGGGCGTCCCTCCGAGGCTCCCCGGCGGACCGGGAGGGCGAGGCCTGATGGGCCGCCGCGTCCTGGTCACCGGGGCGGCCCGCACGACCGGGCGGCGGCTGGTCGGCGCCCTGGCCGAGGCGCCGGAGGTCGAGCGGCTGGTGGCGGTCGACGACCTCGAGCCGCGGGAGCCGTTCCCGGACAAGGTCGAGCACCTGGCCGTCGACCTGCGCAGCCCGGCCCTGGTCAGGACGGTCCGATCGGCCGGCATCGACACCTGCGTGCACCTGGGGGTGACGGCCGAGCCGCGGGCCGCCGGCGGCCGGGTCACCATGAAGGAGCGCAACGTGCTCGGTACCATGCAGCTCCTGGCCGCCGCCTACCACGCGCCCGACCTGCGCCGGCTGGTCCTCAAGTCGACCACGGCGGTGTACGGGGCCGCGGCCGGCGACCCGGCCGTCTGGACCGAGAGCATGTCCCACGACACCCCCCGGCACGGCTTCGGCAAGGACGCCATCGAGGTCGAGGACTACGTCCGCTCCTTCCACCGCCGCCGGCCCGACGTCGACGTCACCGTGCTGCGTCTGGCCAACCAGGTCGGGCCGACCGTCGACAACCCGCTGACCCGCTACTTCGAGCTGCCGGTGTGCCCGACGGTGCTCGGCTTCGACCCGCGGCTCCAGTTCCTGCACGAGGAGGACACGGCCGAGGCCCTGCTCCGGACCACCCTGGGCCCGGCGCCGACCGGCACCTTCAACCTCGCCGGGGACGGGGTGGTGCTGCTCAGCCAGGCCATCCGGATCGCCGGCAAGCCGGCCCTGCCCATCCCTGAGCCGCTGGTCAACCGGGTCGCCGAGCTGGTCGGCAGGACCGTCGACTTCTCCCCCGAGCAGGTCCGGTTCCTCCAGTACGGCCGGGTCGCCGACACCTCGGCGGCCGCCGAGGAGCTCGGCTTCATCCCCAAGTGGTCGTCGCGGCGGGCCTTCGAGGACTTCGCCGCCACCAGACTCCACAAGCTGGTCACCGAGGAGCAGGTCACCCAGGCCGAGCACGAGGTGCTCACCCTGCTCCGCCGAGCCGCCGGATGGATCGCGAGGGAGGTATCCCGGTGAGCCAGAGTCCACCACCCCCGACACACGAGCGTTGCCAGGCCCGCACCAGGAAGGGCGAGCGCTGCCGCAATCCCGCCGCCGGCCCCGGCGGCCTGTGCGCCGTCCACCGCCGCCAGCTCGAGGGTGTGCTTCACCCCCAACCCCCGGCTGGTGGTGCCCCCGAACGGCGCCCTGCACCCCCACCCGCGGGTGATGGGGCCCCCGAACGGGAGGGTAGCCGACCCGCGGGAGAGGTGGGCGGGGTTGTCCACACCCCCCGGGACGAGGGCGGACCGGACCTCGGCCCGCTGGGGCCGCTGGTGGACTGGGCGGAGGAGGCGGTCGAGTTCCTGAGCCGGCGGCTGCTGGGCGAGTACGAGGTCGACGAGTTCGGGCACGACCCGGACCTGGTCGAGCACGTGCTGGCGCCGCTGCTGCGGCCCCTGTACCGGCACTGGTGGCGGGTGGAGACCAGTGGGCTCGAGAACGTTCCGGCCAGCGGCCCGGCCCTGGTGGTGGGCAACCATGCCGGGACGCTGCCGTTCGACGCCCTGATGGTGGCGCTCGCCCTGCTTGACGAGCACCCGGCCCACCGCTCCTTGAGGATGCTCGCCGCCGACCTGGCCTTCGACCTGCCGATCGTCGCCCCGCTGGCCCGCAAGTCGGGCAACACCCTGGCCTGCGCCGAGGACGCCACCCGGCTGCTGGAGGCCGGCGAGCTGGTCGGCGTGTGGCCGGAGGGCTACAAGGGCCTCGGCAAGCCCTACCGGGAGCGCTACCAGCTCCAGCGCTTCGGCCGCGGCGGCTTCGTCGAGGTCGCCCTGCGCACCGGGTCGCCGATCGTGCCCGTGGCGGTGGTGGGCAGCGAGGAGATCTACCCGATGCTGGCCAACCTCCGCCGCGTGGCCCGCCTGCTCGGGTTCCCGTACTTCCCGGTGACCCCGACCTTCCCTGCGCTCGGCCCCCTCGGCGCGATCCCCCTGCCATCGAAATGGCTGATCGAGTTCTGTCCCCCCATCGAGACCGCGCGTCTCGGCCCGGACGCGATGCTGGACCCGATGGTCCTGTTCGACCTGACCGACCAGGTCCGCGACACCATCCAGCAGACCGTCCACAAGAACCTGCTCGCCCGCCGCAGCCTGTTCGGCTGACCGTCCCCAAGTCTTCACATACCGGGCATATCGGGTACTACGGTATGGCGTCCTGCCGCCGAAGCCTCTGGGAGGCCCGCCCATGCGCCGGATCTCGAGACGCCCCACGGCCCTGCTCCTGGCCGCCGCCCTGCTCGTCCTCGCCCTGAGCCAGGTGGCCGGAGCCTCCCGCGGCAAGGAGCAGGTCGCCAAGGTCGGCAAGCCTGGGCGGCTGCCCCTGGTCATCGGCCACCGCGGCGCCAGCGGCTACCGGCCCGAGCACACCCTCGCCTCCTACCGGCTGGCGATCGAGATGGGTGCCGACTACATCGAGCCCGACCTGGTCTCGACCAAGGACCACGTCCTGGTGACCAGGCACGAGAACAACATCGCCGACACCACCGACGTCGCCGCCCACCCCGAGTTCGCCTCCCGCCGGACCACCAAGACGATTGACGGCACCCCGGTGACCGGCTGGTTCACCGAGGACTTCACCCTGGCCGAGCTGCGCACCCTGCGGGCCAAGGAGCGCCTCCCCGGCCTGCGGCCCGCCAACACCGCCTTCGACGGCCTCTACCCGGTGCCCACCTTCCAGGAGGTCATCGACCTGGCCAAGCGGGCCGGGGTCGGGATCTACCCTGAGACCAAGCACCCGACCTACTTCGACTCGATCGGCCTGTCGCTCGAGGAGCCGCTGCTGGCCACCCTGCGGGCCAACGGCCTCACCGGACCCAGGGCCAAGGTGTTCATCCAGTCGTTCGAGACCGCCAACCTCAAGGAGCTGCACGCCAAGACGCGGCTGCCGCTGGTCCAGCTCATCGACGCCACCGGCCGGCCGTACGACTTCGTGGTCGCCGGTGACCCCCGGACCTACGCCGACCTGGTCACCCCGGCCGGCCTGGCCGAGATCGCCACCTACGCCGACGGCATCGGTCCCAACAAGGACCTGATCGTCCCCCGCGACAGCGCCGGCAAGCTGCAGACGCCGACCAGCCTGGTCGGGGACGCCCACCGGGCTGGCCTGGTCGTCCACCCCTGGACGTTCAGGAGGGAGAACGACTTCCTGCCGCTGGACTTCCGCCAGGGCAACCCGGCCAGCCCCGAGTTCCTCCGCGCCCCCGGCGACCTCCCGGCCGAGCTGCGGCTGTTCCTCCGCCTGGGGGTCGACGGCGTGTTCAGCGACAACGCCGATGTGGCGGTGGCCACCCGCCACCGGGTCTTCGGGAGGGGCTGACCCCTAGCCCAGGGCGGCCAGCGCCGGGCCCGGCGTGGCCGTGGCCCGGGCGATGGCCGTGCTGATCCTGTCGTTGAAGTCGGACCACCAGGTGGCCTGCAGCGGCGGGACCGCCGGGACGATCGCCTGGCGGATCCGCTCGGCCTCGGCGTCGGGCAGCCGCCGGGCCGCCGCCCAGGCAGCCAGCAGCTGGTCCAGGTCGGGACGGTCGGGGCTGGTCATGGTTCCTCCTCCAGGTCGAGCGCGGCCGCCAGCTGCTTGCGGGTCTGGCTGAGCCGGTAGCGGACGGTGCCGGCCGGCTCGCCCAGGGCCTCGCCGATCTGGCGGCTGGTCAGCCCTCCGGCGGTGGCCATCGAGAGGATCACCCGCTGCTCCTCAGGGAGCCGGCGGATGGCCGCGTCGACCTGGGCCAGGCGCTCGCGGGACTCCGCCTGCAGGTGCGGCCCGGCAACGATGGCCTCCTCGGTCGCGGCCTGGTGGCGCAGCGCCGCCTCGGCGGCCTGGCGGGCGGCGCCGGCGCGGTAGCTGTCGACGGCCAGGTTGCGGGCGACGGTGAAGATCCAGGCGCGCTGCTTGTCGGGAGGGAGCGGGGCGATCTCCGAGAGGCGCCGCCAGGCCCGCAGGAAGGCCTCCTGGACCAGGTCGCGGGCCAGCTCGGGGTCGGTGACGCGGCCGAGGAAGTAGGCGTGCACGGCATGGCGGTGCCGGTCGAAGATCTCGGTGAAGACCGCCGCGTCATCGCGGCTCGGAGGCATCCTCGGCCGCCGTGATGTTGCCGACCTTCTCGGTCGTCAGCAGCTGCAGGACCCCGACCAGCCGCCTGGGCGCGACCAGCCTGCCGACCAGCACGATCTCGGAGACCTTGTCGCGCAGCAGCTCCGGGGGCACGTCGGGGTCGATCTCGAACCGCCCCACCAGGGCCAGGCTCAGCGGCTGGTCGAGCAGCTCGAAGAACGAGCGCTCCAGCCGCTCCTTGCCGACGAAGAACCGCGGCTGGCCCGTGTACCAGGCCAGCTGGCCCTTCACCACGATGGCCGGGCCGAGCACCGGCTGGCTGGCCCGGGGGGCGAGCAGCTGGCCGGCGACCACGATCCTCCTGTACCCGACCGTGGCCACCGGCCCGGTCACGATGAGCTGGCCGGCCACCACCAGGACGTCGTCGGGACGGCCGGCCCGGTTGGCCAGGACCTCGCCGTCGGCCCGGAGCTGACCGGTCGAGATCTTGACCTCCTGGCCCTCGGCGTACGGGTAGTAGTCGACCGAGCCGGTCACCCGGGTCAGCCCTGCGCCGAGGGCGGCCTCGCTGCCGTGCGGCGCCAGCACCAGCCCCAGCACAATCACCTGCCGGTAGGCCACCTTCGGCATCGGGCTGGTGAGGATCAGGGTGCCCGTGACGATCAGGGCGGCGTGCTCCACCTCGGGGCCGGCCAGCGCCTCCCCGGCCATGACCAGCGCCCCGGTGTGGGTCCGGGCCTCGACGCCGTCGGGCACCGGGACCACCATGGCCACGTCGTCCATCGGGATGGCGGCCGCGGCCGCCATCAGGGACTCCGGCACCAGCACGATGGCCACGTCGCTGATGCGGGTGATGCCGGCCAGGTCCTCGGCCGAGGTCATGGGGGTGAGATCGAGCAGGGCGACGTCCCTGATCTCGCCCGCGAGCCGCCGGTCGGTCACGGTCACACCCTCCCGCCGTCCAGCAGCCGCAGGCCGGTCCGGACCAGCCCGAAGCCGGCCGCCTGCCGCAGCCGCCACCCGTAGCCGGCCGACGGACGGTGAGCCCCGGCTCGGCTCGCCCTGGCCCGTGCCGCCTGGCGCTCCTGCTCCGCCTCCCGTATCCGGTCCCGCATCCGTGTCCGAACCTCCGCTTCGGCGTCGATCCACATCCTGAACCTCCTCTGTCGCCGTTACCGGCCTTCACCCGATACGACGGACGACGGGGCCAGGTGTTGGAGGTCGCGGCTAGCCCGGCGCCGGCGCGGCCGTCGTGGTCGTGGCCGACAGGGTGGTCGGGGGGGCGGCGGTCGTGGTCGGGGCCCTGGTGGTGGTCGGGGGCCTCGGGGCGCGGGTGGTCTCCACGGCGCTGGTGGGCGGGCGGGTGCTCGGCGGAGTGGTGGCCGCCGAGGTCTCCGGGACGGTCGGCGCGGGCGTCAGGTCACCGACGGTCGAGCTGGTGGAGCTGGACCGCAGCACGGTCGTGGGCGTGGGCGCGAGGCTGCCGCCGCCCGGCGCCGCCACGACGCCCGTGGTCGGCACCGGGCACGGCCGGTCGCCACAGCCCGACGACGGCCCCGGCCTGCTCAACACCTGCAGGGCCAGCACCAGCACGATCCCAGCGGCAGCCACGGCCGTGGCCACCCAGTGACGCCTCGCCGCCTCGGCCGGGGCCGCCGCGGCCGTGGGGTCGGCCGGGGGTGGGGGCTTGGTCGAGGGCGGGGCCGCCGAGTCCGCCGCCTCCGGGCGCTCCGAGGGCCGGGCAGCCGAATCCGCGACCCCCGGCTCCTGGGGCCCCCGATCTGGGAGGGTAGCCCAACGGGGCGGGATGGGCGCGGGGTTGTCCACAGCGGGGTTGTCCACAGCGGGCCCGAGCCCGAGGGGGAGGTGCTCGCGGTCGTCCATGGCCCACTCGGCACGAGGCGCTCCGGCGACCAGCTCGACGCGGAGGCGTTGCACCAGCTCGTCGTCGGGGGCGATCACGTAGCCGGGGATGGCTCGACGCAGTGACCCGGCCGCGGCCAGGGCGTTGGCCAGGGCCGGGTCACTGCCGGCCGTGTCGATCTCCCAGGATCCGAGGCGCCGCTCGAACTCCTCGGCCGACGGGGCCGCCCGGGTCGCCGGTCCGGGGCCGGCCCGGCTGCCGCCAGTCAGCTCCCAGACGGCCAGGCAGGCGGCCAGCTGGAGCTCCAGCACCGCCCGCCGGCTGTACCCGGAGAGGTGCGCGGTGTGGGCCAGGGAGTGGCCGAGCAGCAGGCGCAGCACGACCACCTCCCGCTCCGGATCGCCGAGGCGGGCCACCGCCGCCACGGCGTCGGTCGCCGAGGCGCTGGGACCCCCGGGCCCGGCGGGGCCGGCGATCCAGCCCGACTCCCGCCGCTGAGCGACGGCGTCGCGGGCCATCGCGATCAGCCAGGCGCCGGCCTCGACCTCGCCCCCGGCGGTCGCCGGCAGCCAGCCCAGGGCGTCGCGGAAGACCTGCCCGGTCAGCTCGGCCGTCTCCGCCCGGTCGCCGGTCCAGGCCAGCAGGTAACGGTAGACACCCTCGACCTGGTCCTCGAAGAGCCGCGCGAACGCCTCCCGGTCGCCGGCGGCGGCACGTTCGAGCAGGGGGCGCTGGCCCGCCATCTCGGCGGGCACGTCGCCGTGCCGACAGCGGCAGGCGACCCTCTGGGCGTCCGGAGGACGCGTGGGCCAGGGTGCCAAGGGCCTTCAGCGGCTGAGCAGGAGCTGCACCGCGGCCGCGAGCACGATGATGACGAGCAGGGCGGCCACGACAACGGCGGTCCCGGTTCGCATGCGGCTGCGGATTCTACCCGTTCCGCGAGCTCGCGCGAGCGTGCGGCCGGGCCGCACCCTTGGCCAGCTGGGTCCTGGCAATCTCGAGATTCTCGCGCAGCACCTCGAGCAGGGCCGGCCGGTCGTCGGCCCAGGTGCGGACGTCCAGCTCGAGGGTGACGGCGCCGGGAAAGCCGCCGGCCCCGACCTCCTGGAGGAATTCGGGGATCGGCAGGACACCCCGATCCAGCAGCCCGTGGGTGTCGCGGCCGCGGCCGTCGTTGTTGGAGACGTGCAGGTGGGCCACCCGGTCGGCCAGCTCGTCCCAGGCGGTCAGCAGGTCGCCGCCGGCCACGGCCAGGTGGCTGGTGTCCAGCACCAGGGCCGGCCAGCGGTCCAGCTCGGACGGGGTTGTTCCGCTGAAGAAGCGCAGGCTGCGGCCGTTCACGTTGATCGGGAACATGTTCTCGATGGCGACCGTGATCCCCGTCTCCTCGCGGATGCGCGGGATCGCCTCGTCGAGCCAGGCCGCGTACTGGGTCTGCCAGCGGTACGGCGGGTGGATCACCACCGTGGACACCTTGGCCGTCTCGGCGAAGCGGACGCAGCGCTCGAGCTTGCCCTTGGGGTCGGTCCCGAAGACCAGCCAGGTGGCGACCAGGAACGGCCCATGCACGGCCGGCACGGGCACACCGTAGCGGGCGGCCAGCGCCCCCAGCCGGTGCGGGTCCTGGCTCACCTTGTCCTGCATGATCATCAGCTCGGCGCCGTCGAAGCCGGCCTCACCGATCAGCTCGAAGGTCTCCTCGAGCGAGAACATGAAGAAGGGCCCCGTGGCCGCGAGCACCGGAGGCACCGCGGGGACCGGAGGAACCTGAGCCAACGATCGCTCCTCGTGAACGACAAGCCGGGCGTACTGCTGAAGCGCGCGGCGGATGTTACCAAGCTACAAGAAGTGCAGTTACCCGGGCGGGGCTACACTCCCAGCATGCACTGGCTGCTCCCGTGTGTCGCCGCGGTCGCCTCGGCCGCGTTCGCGACCGCGGTTCTGCGCCAGTACGCGGCCCGGCGTCGGCCCTACCAGCTCGCCTGGGGCATCGCCCTGTCGATGTTCGCGGCGGCGTCGCTGGCCCTCACCGTCGGGGTGGCGGCCGGCTGGACGCCGCTCACCTTCAAGCTCTACTACCTGTTCGGCGCCGTCCTGAACGTCCCCTGGCTGGCCCTCGGCACCGTGGAGCTGCTGGCCGGCCGCACCACCCGCCGGCTGTACGCGGCCGGGTTGGGCGCCTTCACCGTGCTCAGCGTGGTCCTGGTCGCGCTGGCCAGGATCACCCCGGCCGACCTGGCCGGCCGGCTGCTGCCGGAGGGCAAGGAGTTCCTGCCGGTGGCCGTCCGCGTGCTGGCCGTGGTCGGCAACACCGTCGGCACCGTGATCGTCGTCGGCGGGGCGGTGACCAGCGGCCTGGCCATGCGGGCCCGCCGAGACCTGCGCCCCCGGTTCGAGGGCAACCTGCTCATCGCCCTGGGCGTGCTCCTGGCCGCGGGCGGCGGGGTGTTCGCCTTCCTGGCCTCCAGCGACAAGCTGGCCCTCAGCCTGGCCCTCGGGGCCAGCGTCATGTACCTGGGGTTCCGCCGCGCCTCGGCCCCGGCCCGGCCGCCGGTCGCCTCCGGGCCATGAGCCGGACCGTCACCCTCTACACCCGGGTCGGCTGCCACCTCTGCGAGGAGGCCGAGCGGGCCCTACGCACCGAGCAGGCCGCCGCCGGGTTCCACCTGGAGCTGGTGGACGTCGACCTCGACCCTGAGCTGGCCCGCCGCTACGGGGTGCGGGTCCCGGTGGTGGCCGTGGACGGTCAGGACCTGTTCGAGTACGAGGTGCCGGTTGACCTGCTGCGAGCCCGGTTGGGCAGGGTTGGCGCCGATTGAGAACCCGATCACGAGAGCCTAGACTCGGGGAGAACCAGTGACGGGGGTGGGAGTCCGTGCGAGACCGTATTCCGGAAGCGACCGTCGCCCGCCTGCCCGTCTACCTCCGCTGCCTGGTCGACATGTCGGAGCGGGGGACCCACCGCGTCTCCTCTGACCAGCTCGCCGACGCCGCCGGGGTGAACTCGGCCAAGGTGCGCAAGGACCTGTCCTACCTGGGCTCCTATGGCACCAGGGGCGTCGGCTACGACGTCGAGTACCTGATCTACCAGGTCCGCCGCGAGCTCGGCTTGGAGCAGGACTGGGCGGTGGCGATCGTCGGGGTCGGCAACCTCGGCCACGCCCTGGCCAACTACCGGGGCTTCGCCGAGCGCGGCTTCCGCGTCGCCGCCCTGCTGGACGGCGACAGTGGCAAGGTCGGCGAGCGGCTGGGCGACCTGACGGTCGACCACATCGACGACCTGGACCGGGTGGTCAAGGAGGAGCAGGTGGCGATCGGCATCATCGCCACCCCCGCCGCCGGCGCCCAGGAGGTCTGCGACCGGCTGGTCGCGGCCGGCGTCACCTCGATCCTGAACTTCGCCCCGGCCCACCTCCAGGTGCCGGCCGGGGTCTCGCTACGCAAGGTCGACCTCTCCACCGAGCTGCAGATCCTCTCCTTCCACGAGCAGCGCCGGGCCGCCGTCGACCTCGTCCGCCAGGTCGCGGCCAGGCACCGGAGCGCCGACGCCGGTCCAGGTCCGGGGCCCGAGGCCCGGGACTGAGCCGCCGTGCCGGTCTACGTCGTCGGGGCGAACTACCGCAGCGCACCCCTTGAGCTGCTGGAGCGCCTGGCCGTCGACGCCGAGCGGCGGCCCAAGGCCCTGGCCGGCCTGCTCGACCTCGAGCACGTGCACGAGGCGGTGGTCGTCTCCACCTGCAACCGGGTCGAGGTCTATGTGGCCGTCAGCCGCTTCCACGGCGCCGCCGGCGACGTCCGGCGGTTCCTGGCCGACCTGCACGGCCTGGCTCTGGGGGAGTTCGCCGACCACCTGTACGACTACTACGAGGAGCGGGCCGTCCAGCACCTGTTCGCGGTGGCCGCCGGGATCGACTCGATGGTGGTGGGCGAGGCCCAGATCCTCAGCCAGGTCAGGGAGGCCTTCCAGGCCGCCCAGGCCGAGCGGACGGTCGGCCCGGTGCTGTCGGCCCTGTTCGCCAGGGCGACCAAGGTGGGCCGGCGGGCCCGCAGCGAGACCGGCATCGGCGCCGGGCTGGCCTCGACGGTGACGGTCGGGCTGCGGGTGGCCGACGCGCAGCTCGGCGGCCTGGCCGGGCGCCGTGCCCTCCTGGTCGGCGCCGGCGGGGTGGCCCGGCTGGCCGGCCGGGCCCTGCGCAAGGCCGGGGCCGGCGAGCTGGTCGTGGCCAACCGCACTCCGGCGAGCGGGGCCGCCCTGGCCCGTGAGCTGGCCGGCCGGGCCGTGCCGCTGGACCGGGTGGCCGAGGAGCTGGCCCTGGCCGACCTGGCGGTCGCGGCCACCGCCGGGACCACCCCGACCGTCACCGCGGCCACCGCGGCCGACGCCCTGGCCCGCCGGACCGGTCCCGGAGGGGTCCCCGCTGCATCGGGGCCGCTGGTCGTGCTCGACCTGGGCGTGCCCCGGGACGTCGAGCCCGAGGTCCGGGAGCTGCCCGGGGTCGTCCTGGCCGACCTGGACGCCCTGCGGGCCGTGCTCGAGACCGACGAGGGCCCGCGCCGCGAGGTCGAGCGGGTCCGCGCCCTGATCGCCCAGGAGACCGCCGCGTACATGGGCGGCCAGCGCGAGGCCCGGCTGGTCCCGACCATCCGCGCCCTGCGGGCCAGGGCCGAGCAGGTCCGCCAGCAGGAGCTGGCCAAGGCGTCGGCCCGGCTGGCCGGCCTCGACGAGCGCCAGCGAGCCGCCGTCGAGGCGGTGACCCGGGGCCTGGTCAACAAGCTCCTGCACGACCCCATGGTCCGCGGCAAGACCCTGGCCGCCCGCCCCGACGGCGACCTGTACGTCGCCGCCCTCCGCGAGCTCTACGGCCTCGACCCCCGCCCAGGCCCCGACGATGCCCGACGCTGAGCCGCCTCAGAGGGGTCCGGCCGAGGGGCTGTGGACGACTCCGCCCTCCGCCTCGCCCGGTCCGCTACGCTCCCCCACCGGGGGACCCGGCACCAGGCCGGGTGGCTCCGGCGGGGGGCCGGCCGGCTTCGAGGCGGGGCCGCTGCGGCTGGCCACGCGGGGGAGTGCGCTCGCGCTCGCCCAGAGCCGGCTGGTGGTCGAGGGCCTACAGGCGGCCTGGCCGGAGCTGCGGGTCGAGCTGGTCACCGTGGTCACCGAGGGGGACCGGCGCCGGGACGTGCCGGCGGCGAGCCTCGGGGGCAAGGGCATCTTCACCGTGGCCGTGCAGCAGGCGGTGCTGGACGGGCGGGCCGACCTGGCCGTGCACTCGGCCAAGGACCTGCCCGCCGCCCAGGTCCCCGGCCTCGTCCTGGCCGCCGTGCCCCGGCGCGCCGACCCCCGCGACGTCCTCGTCGGCCGGTCCCGCCTGACCGGCCTGGACGACCTTGGGCCCGGGGCCAGGGTCGGCACCGGCAGCCCACGCCGGGTCGCGCTGCTGCACTGGCTCAGGCCCGACCTGGAGCTGGTCCCGATCCGCGGCAACGTCGACAGCCGGGTCCGCCGCGTCCACGGCGGCGAGCTGGACGCGGTCGTCCTGGCCGCGGCCGGCCTGCGCCGCCTCGGCCTGGCCGGAGAGGCGGCCGTCCCGCTCGACCCGGAGGCGTTCATCCCGGCCCCGGGGCAGGGCACCCTGGCCGTCGAGGCCCGCGAGGACGACACCCGCGCCCTCGGCCTGCTCAGCGCCCTCACCCACCGCCCATCGCGGGTCGCCCTGCGGGCCGAGCGGTCGTTCCTCCGGCGCCTTGGCGGGTCCTGCACGCTCCCGGCCGGCGCCCTGGCCCGTCCGACCGACGCCGGGCCCCTCGAGATCCAGGGCTTCCTCTCCGGCCTCGACGGCAAGGGCCTGGTCCGCGAGCGCCTCCGCGGCCCGGCCGACGACCCCGAGGGCCTCGGCCGCGCGCTCGCCGACCGCCTCCTGGACGCCTGCGGCCCCGAGGTCCGGGCCCTGGTCGAGGACAGCCGCCGTTGACCGACGCGCAGCCGCCCCTGGCCGGGCTGACCGTGCTCGTGCCCCGGGCCCGGGACCAGGCGAGCGGCTTCTCGGGCCTGCTGCGGGCCAGGGGTGCCGAGCCGCTCGAGGTACCGACCATCGAGATCCGCCCGGTCGCCTCCACCGCCGAGCTCGACCGGGCGGTCGAGGACCTGGCCGCCGGCCGTTACGACTGGGTCGTCCTGACCAGCGTCAACGGCGTGGCCGCGGTCCGCGCGCGGGCCGAGGCCCTCGGCCACGGCACTACCGCCATCGCCAGGGCAAGCGTGGCCGCCGTCGGCCCGGCCACCGAGGCCGCCCTGCGCGACTGGGGCATCATCCCCGACCTGGTCCCCGGGGCGGCCACCACCGCCGCCCTCGGCCAGGCGTTCCCCACCGGCCGTGGAGTGGTCCTGCTCGCCCGGGCCGACCTCGCCAACCCCGAGCTCGGGGTGCTCCTGCGCGACAAGGGCTGGGAGACGACCGAGGTGGTCGCCTACCACACGGTCCCGGTGGGAGCGCTCGACCCGGCGGCCCGCCGGCGCCTGGACCGCGGCGAGGTCGACTGGGTGGCCTTCACCGCCTCCTCCACCGTCGAGGGCTTCCTACGCGGCTACGGCGGCCCGCCCCCACCAGGGGTCCGGGTGGCCGCGATCGGCCCGGTGACCGCGGACACCGCCCGCTCGGCCGGGATCCAGGTCGCCACCACCGCCGCCGAGCACACCATCGGTGGCCTGGTCGCCGCCATCGAGCACGCCGTCACAACCTGACCCTGGTCTCCGGCTCAGCAGGGGCCCGATTACGGTCTGGCCCGAGCCCGGCCAGGGCCCGACCCGACCGCGGTCACGGCTCGGCCCGACGCCGGTTACCGTCCGGCCCGACCGGGCTTGTGGACAGCCCAGCGCACCCTTCACCGCCGTCGGCTACGCTCCCCCTCCGGGGGCCTCAGCGCCCCGCCGAGTCGGTGAAGGCTGCCCGGTCGCACCTCGCCGAGCCCCTGGCGCCCAACCGGGCCGGGGAGCCCAACCGGGCGAGGAGCCAAGCGGGATCAGGAGCCCACCGAAGCCGGGAGCGAGCCGGGCCGGGGAGCGCAATCGGGTCCCCCCTCGCCCCTTGGCTGCGAACTCGACCCTCGGCTGCGGAGGCGGAGTAGGGTAGGGCCAACCGGGACCGAACGAGGAGACACGATGCAACCTGCGCCGTTTCCGGTGAGCCGGCCGCGGCGGCTTCGGGGGAGCCGGGTGCTGCGGGAGCTGGTTCGCGAGCACGAGCTGTCGCGGCGGGACCTGGTGGCGCCGCTGTTCGTCAAGGAGGGAATCTCCGAGGCGGTGCCGATCGCCTCGATGCCCGGGCATGCCCAGCACACGCTGGAGAGCCTTCGCAAGGAGGCGGCGGAGCTCGCCGGGTTGGGGATCCCGGCGCTGCTGCTGTTCGGGATCCCGGCCGACAAGGACGCCGAGGGCTTCCAGGCGTGGGCGCCCGAGGGGATCATCCAGCGGGCGCTGCGGGCCCTGGCCGCCGACCTTGGCGACGACGTCGCCCTGATCGCCGACCTGTGCCTGTGCGAGTACACCGACCACGGCCACTGCGGCGTGCTGGCTCCAGCGACCTCCGGGGCCGCGGCCGGGGGGCCGGTGGTGGCCAACGACCCGACCCTGGAGCGGTACCGGCGTATCGCCGTCGCCCAGGCCGAGGCCGGGGCGACGGTGATCGCGCCCAGCGGGATGATGGACGGCCAGGTGGCCGCGATCCGCGACGCCCTCGACCAGGCCGGGTTCGCCGACCTGCCGATCCTGGCCTACGCGGCCAAGTACGCCTCCGGCCTGTACGGCCCGTTCCGGGAGGCGGCCGAGGGCGCGCCCCGGTTCGGGGACCGCACCGGCTACCAGATGGACCCGGCCAACGGCGACGAGGCCCTGCGCGAGGTCGCCCTGGATGTCGCCGAGGGTGCCGACATGGTGATGGTCAAGCCGGCCCTCGCCTACCTGGACGTGCTCTGGCGGGTCAAGCAGGCCTTCGGGCTGCCCACCGCCGCCTACCACGTGTCCGGCGAGTACGCGATGGTCAAGGCGGCCGCCGAGCGCGGCTGGGTCGACGGCGAGCGGGTCATGCTGGAGGTGCTGACCGGCATCCGGCGCGCCGGCGCCGACCTGGTCGTCACCTACTTCGCCCGCGACGCCGCCCCGCTGCTGTGACCGTGTGTTCCACGTGAAACCCTGGCACGTCGAACCCAGGGGGCGGTTCGAGCAGCAGACCGTCCGGAGCCGGGTGCTGGAGGGCAACCCGCTCGGCGACCCGACCGAGCGGCCGCTGTGGGTGTACCTGCCCCCCGGGTGCGGAGACGACCCGGGCCGCCGCTACCCCAGCATCTACGTGATCCAGGGCTACACCGGCCAGGTCGACATGTGGTGGAACCGCAGCGCCCTGCGCCCCACCGTGCCCGAGCTGGTCGACGAGCTGTTCGCCGGCCCGGGGCCGGAGGGCGCGGGCGGCCCGCAACGGCCTCCCCCGCCGCCCGCCATCGTCGTGTTCGTCGACTGCTGGACCTCGCTGGGCGGCAGCCAGTTCCTCAATTCCCCGGGCACCGGCCGCTACCTGGACTATCTCTGCGACGAGGTGGTGGCCTTCGTCGACCAGCGCTATCCGACCCTCCCGGCCCGCGAGCACCGCGGCATCGCCGGCAAGTCGAGCGGCGGCTACGGGGCCATGGTGGCGCCGATGCTCAGAGACGACGTGTTCGGGGCCCTGGCCAGCCACGCCGGCGACGCCCTGTTCGAGTACTGCTACCAGCCCGACTTCGCCAAGGCGACCCGGGCCCTGCGCGACCACTACGGCGGCTCCTACGAGCGGTTCTTCGCCGACTTCGCCACCCGGCCGGCCATGTCCAAGGACTCCGACGGCGCCCTGCTCGGCACCTGGGCGATGGCCGCCTGCTACTCGGCTGAGCCCGACGGCACGGTGACCCTGCCCTTCGACCCGGCCACCGGCCGGCTCCGTGACGAGGTCTGGGCGCGCTGGCTGGCCCTCGACCCGGTCCGCATGGCCGCCGGCCACGGCGCCCAGCTCCGCTCCCTGCGCGGCATCTACCTGGACGCGGGCCGCCGCGACCAGTTCTGGCTCGACCTGGGCGCGGCCGCGTTCTCGGCCGAGCTGGACGCCCTCGAGATCGAGCACACCTTCGAGCTGTTCGACGCCACCCACTCCGGGATCGAGTACCGGTACCCCAGGGGCCTGGCCTTCCTGGCCGAGCGGCTCGGGAGCTGACCGCGTGGCCGACCCGTTCGAGCTGGTCATCTTCGACTGCGACGGCGTGCTGGTCGACAGCGAGCGCATCGGTGTCCGGGTCGAGGCCGAATACCTGGCCGAGCTGGGCTGGCCGCTGAGCGAGGCCGAGATCGTGGAGCGGTTCATGGGCCGGACGGCCGAGTTCATGGACGAGGCGGTCCAGGCCCAGCTGGGCAGCCGGCTGCCCAGCGACTGGAAGGACCAGTTCGAGCGCCGGTATCGGGAGGCGTTCGCCGCCGACCTGGTCCCGGTGGACGGCATCCTGGAGGCGCTCGACCAGATCACCGTCCCGACGTGCGTCGCCTCCAGCGGCAGTCACGACAAGCTCCGCTTCACCCTCGGCCACACCGGCCTGTACGAACGGTTCGAGGGCAGGATCTTCAGCGGCTACGAGGTCGCCAACGGCAAGCCGGCGCCCGACCTGTTCCTCCACACGGCCGCCCGGATGGGGGCCGAGCCGGCCCGCTGCGCCGTGGTGGAGGACAGCCGCTTCGGCGTCGAGGCGGCCAGGGCGGCCGGCATGCGCGCCTTCGGGTACGCCGGCGGCCTGACCCCGCCCGACCGCCTGGAGGGCCACGGCGCCGTGGTGTTCGAGGACATGCGGGAGCTGCCGCGCCTGCTCGCCGACGCCGCCGCCTAGAACCTGCCCGCGCGGCGGAGCTGCCGGGGGCGGCCGTCGGGGTCGATCAGCGTCTTGTAGACCGGGGTGGCCCACCAGGCGGCCCAGGGCTGGACCCGTCCCGGGTCGTGGTCGACGGCATGGCCGGGCGGCCGAGAGCCCTGCCGGCCGCCCTCGTGCCAGCCTTTCAGGGCCGCGGCCGTCCGGCGCCAGGCCTCGAAGCCCTCCACCGGGTCCAGCAGGTCGCCGTCCTGGCCCTCTCCGCGGCCCAGGTGCTCGCGCCACAGCCGCAGCCGCAGCTGCCTCGCGAACACCCGGGCGCCGTCCCCCAGGCCGGCCGGGTCGCGCGGCTCGCGCTCGTCCCGGGTCTCGTCCAGCACCGCCGCCGACAGCTCGGAGTCGTGGGTCCAGGAGCGCCGGTTCAGGTTGTCGGAGCCGACCGCCGCCCACACGTCGTCGATCACGCACACCTTGGCGTGGACGTAGATCGGGTCACCGGACGGCGCCTCCAGGTCGAAGACGAGCACGCGGTCGCCGCCGGCGGCGTGCAGCTCCTCGATGGCTTGTTGCTGTCCGATGCGGTAGGGCGGACCCGACAGCCGGCCATCGCGGTCCGGATACCGCGGCACGACGGCGACGACATGGAGATCGGGTTCGGCACGGAGACGATCGGCCAGCGCGCCGGCGGCGGCGCCGGACCAGAGGTACTGGTCCTCCACGTACACGAGGCGACGCGCCCGCCGGAACGCCTTCTGGTAGGCGCGCGCGATGCTGCGCTCGCCGTCCGGGGCGAACGGGTAGCCCGGCCGCCGGTTCGGGTAGGTCCGCAGCAGCTGGATGGCGCACGTCCCGGCGGCC
>JBJMHP010000134.1:0-2830 GCA_045807325.1 Actinomycetes bacterium
AGCCGGTCGGCCAGGCGCCGGTCGAAGCGGCCCGCCTCGTCGAACAGCCCGACCCCGCGGGCGCTCTCGCGCGCCTCGATCACCAGCTCGACCGCGCCGGCGTCCAGCCAGCGCCGGCCGTCGGCGACCAGGGCCTCCACCGCCGCCGCGGTGAACGCCCCGCCGTGCTTGGAGCCGAGTTCGAACTGCACGGCCAGCCCACGCTCCTGGGCCATGGCGACCACCGTCGGCGGGTCCAGGGGCAGATCGGTGAATCCCTGGCCGGCCTCGATGCGGTCGAACCCCATGCAGGCGCAGAGGTCGAGGTAGGCGGGCAGCCTCTCCTGGGCGACCGCGACCTCGAACGGGCCGCCGCCGGCCACGGTGGCGACGCCGTGGCCGCGGGCGGCGGCCAGCTTGCGCCGGCTGACCGCCTCGTCGGCCACCATCCAGCAGGCCATGGAGACCTTCAAGTTCGCCATCAGGTGGGCGCTCTGCTCCAGGTGGCCCTCGAGCGTGCCTGGGTCGTAGCCGGGGTCGAAGGGGCTGGTGGCGGGGGGCAGGTCCGGCACGCCGATGTCGCGCAGGTAGGCGGCGGTGCCGGGAGCGGGGGCGCCGGTCACCGGCCCGGCCGGCCGCCGTGGCGGTTGTCGATGGCAGGCATGACGCAGGTATATCGCCTCGTTCCCGGTCCAAGAGCCGATAGTTGCATGACGGCGCCTACGTCATGACGATGAGCCAACCTCGGCCGATGGGGCTTGTGCCCGATGCGCCCCGTGCAGTCACATGGAGCCACCATGACCATCGGCACCCGCCCGCCCATCTTCATCGTGGGCTGCCAGCGCTCCGGGACCACGCTGCTGCGGCTGATCCTGGACGCCCACCCCAACGTGAGCTGTGGGCCGGAGACCCTGTTCCTGGTCGAGTTCGCCGAGCGCCTGACCGGGGCGCGCCACTGGCAGCACCTGGCTCAGTTCGGGTTCCCCAAGGAGTACTGGCAGGAGCGGGTGGCCGAGCTGTTCGACGCCGTCCAGGGCGACTACGCCCGGCGGCGGGGCAAGGCCCGGTGGGCGGACAAGACCCCCCGCTACGCGGTCCACCTCGACCAGATCGACGCACTGTTCCCCACCTGCCAGGTGGTCCACGTCATCCGGGACGGCCGCGACGTGGTCGCCTCCCACCGGGACCGCTGGGGCTACCTGTCGGCGCTCAAGGCGGTCAAGAAGTGGCCCTGGTACGTGCACGCGGCCAGGGCGGCCGGGGCCCGGCTGGCCGCCCAGGGCCGTTACCACGAGGTCCGCTACGAGGAGCTGGTGAGCGATCCCGAGGCGGCCCTGCGAGAGCTGCTGGACTTCCTCGGGGAGCCGTGGGACGAGGCCGTCCTGGACTACGACCGCCAGCCGCACGACGTGCAGCCGCGCTATGCCGCCTTCTCGTCCTCGCGCCGGGTGGCCGCGGGCGAGCGGTCGGCCATCTACCGCTCCCGGGTCGGGGCCGGCCACCGCGAGCTCGACCCGCTGCTGCGCCTGCTCGTCCGCCTGTTCGGCGGGGCGACCCTGCGGGAGCTGGGCTACCGCTGAACCGGGGCCGGGCGGCATCCGAGCGGCCCCCGGTCGGTCCTAGCCGAGCGCGGCCAGCACGGTCCCAGCCTGGGCGTACAGGCGCTCCAGGCGGCGCAGGTGGCCCGCGGGGGTGAACTCCTCCTGGGCCTGGGCGCGCGCCGCCACCCCCATCTCGAACGCGCGTCGTGGGTCCCCGAGCAGACGGTCGAGCGCCGCGGCCAGGGCCTCGGGGTCCTCGGGTGGGGCGCTGTCGCCGTTGCGGCCCGGCTGGATCAGCTCGGGCAGCCCCCCGAGGGCGGAGGTGACCACCGGCACGCCGCAGGCGAACGCCTCCAGCACGACCATCGGCTGGTTCTCCTGGCTGCGCGAGGGCACGGCCAGCACCGTGCCCGAGCGGACCAGGTCCAGGACCTCGGCCTTGGGCAGCCGACCGTGGAAGCGGACCCGGCCCGGGGCCCGGGCGGCGGCCAGCCGTTCCAGCCTCGGCCGCTCGGGGCCGTCGCCGGCCACGGCGAGCTGGCCGCGGCCGAGCCTGGCCATGGCCTCGATGAGGACGTCGACGCCCTTCTCCGGCCAGAGGCGCCCGGCGTACACGACCGGACCGCCTGGCTCGGTCTTGGGGGCCACTGCCCCGACGTCGACGAAGTGGCCGAGCACCCGCAGCCGGTCGGGGTAGACGCCGGCCTGGGAGAGCTTCCCGGCCAGGAAGTGGCTGGGGCAGATGAACACCCGGACCGGCTCGTAGGCTCGGGTGAGCCGGTGCACGGTCGACTCCAGGGCCAGGACGGCGCTCGCCCCCAGCGAGTCGTCCTTGCAGCGCCGGGCGATGGCGTGCCCGAAGAACCCGTCCAGGCAGGCCTCGCAGACCCTCCCGTGGTCGAGGAACAGGTAGGTGGGGCAGACCAGCTTGTAGTCGTGCACCGTCATGACGGTCGGGACGCCGGCGCGGGCCAGCGGCACCAGCACCGACGGTGACAGCTGGTGGTAGATGTTGTGCAGGTGGACCACGTCGGGCCGGAACGAGCGCACCACCGCCTCCATGCCGCGCCGGGCGGCCCGGGAGTAGATCATGCGGCCGGCGGCGGCGACCCGGCGGCGCGCCTCAGCGGGTGGGGGGTCGAGCCGCACCGAGTTGGGGAAGTGGGCCGCGAAGCGCTGTGGGGGATTGTCGGGGTGGTCCATGCCGAACAGTTCCACCTCATGGCCGGCCGCCCGCTGGAGGTCGACCAGGTCGAGCATGTACGCCTCAGCACCGCCCCGGCGATAGAGGAACTTGTTGACGTGGAGGA
>JBJMHP010000135.1:0-22298 GCA_045807325.1 Actinomycetes bacterium
CCTGGGAGAGGGTGAAGGAGGTGAACACCCCGATGGCGTACAGGGGCAGCATGCGGTTGTAGCCGGCCCGGAAGGCCAGGGTGACGGCGGCGGCCGCCGCCAGGGCGAGGACGCCGTTGGCGTACACCAGCCGCTGGCCGCGCTTGGTGAACCACCAGGGCAGGACGGAGAGAATCAGGATGGCCAGCAGGGCGCCGATGCCCAGGGCGATCGGGAGCGCCAGCCCGGTCGCCACCGCCCCGGCGGTGACCAGCATCAGCATGATCTGCTGGGCGATCGGCCGGGGGGCGGCGATGCTGCTCACCGGTGTCCCTACCCGTGCTGCGGCCGACCCGGCGCGCGGGAGCCGCTCCTTGAGCCCGGCTTGCCGGGGCGGGTGCCGGTCCGGTCCGGGCCGCGACCCGGCAGCTGGCCAGCCGAGGCCGGCTGGCAGGTCTCGCGGTACCGTTCCACCACCATGAACCGCCCCAGGGCGACGAACGCGAAGTCCCGGTTGCTCATCTCGGAGGCCTCCTTCCAGTAGGCCGTGAGGTCCTTCGCCTCCGAGCTTCGTCCCGCCGGGCCGCGATGTCGTCGACGCCAGCGCCCAACTACGCTGCTGGTCGGCTGGAGTCTCGAGGTGCCGGTTAGCTGCAACCGGCGATGCCGCGGTGGTGCGTGGCCTCGTCAGGTGGTGCCGAGCGCCTGCCGGATGGCGGCCACGGTCCGGGCCGGGTCGTCGACGCCGACCACCAGGCGGGCGTGGCGCTCGTCGGCCAAGGTGGCTCCTGAAGCTCCAGAGCCTGTCCATGCCCTCGATCTCGACGGTCCTGCTCGTTGCGGTCGATGTCATGTGCCTGTCCTCTTCTGTCGTTCGCCGGTCACGGGCGCAGCAGCCGCTCCGCGTTGCCGTGGGCGATCCGTTCCTTGCCGGCGGCGCTCACCGGGAGCTGGTCCAGGAAGGCGTGGCCTGGGTCATGGACCCGTACGGAGGCCCGGGTGCCGGTCCAGGGGCCCGCTGAGGATGAGCCGGAGGACGTGGACGGCGGTGTCGGGTGGAGGTAGAGCGGCCGCGGCTGTGGCCGTTGATCAGGGCGCCCTTGAAGCCGTGGTCGCCACCGCGCGCTTGAGCCCGTCGGCGGCGGCCTCCGGGCACGACGCCCCGGCCCTGGACGGGCTGCCGAGGACGCACGACCATGGCCGCGAGATGACCGTGCTTCCCTTGGTTGGTCGCGAGCGTGAGCTGGGGGCTCGCCGGCCTGGTCGACGGCGTCGGCGACCGCGGTGGCGCCCTGGTGGTGTGAGGCGAGGCCGGCAGGCCGGCTCACGGTCTTCCCGGGCCCGTCAGGACCTCGGCAAGGGGAGCGTCACTCGCGAGCCGGTTGGCTTCCAGGGTGCGCCGGAGCGCAGAACGCGCCACGGTGAGGCCGACCCACCGGATCAGCCAGGACGGTCGCCGCCACGGCATCGACCCCTCCTCCACGCGTTGGTGCCCGTTGTAGCCGCCGGAGGTGGCGTCAGGGCGAACCGGCGATGTCGCCGGCTGGAACGCTTCCGGACGCCACGGGTCAGCGCCGGCGCGGCGGCCGGGAGGGCTCCCGGAGCCGCTCGAGGCCGTCCAGCATCAGGTCGAGGGCGAACTCGAACTCGAACTGGTCGTCGCAGCCCTGGCCGACGACCGACGCATCGTCGTGGGTGATGGCGGTGACCAGCTCGGTGATGTGGGGATAAGGGCCGGCGAACTGGTGGAGCATGGCCGCCTGCGTCTCCGGGTCGGCGGGGGCGGTGTCGTCGAACAGCTCCTGGGAGAAGCCGAGCAGGCGGCTGCCCATGGCGTGCATGGCGTGGTGGGTCAGGTCGATCGAGAAGCCCCCGGCCCGGAACAGCCCGATCATCGAGTCCATGTAGCCGAGCACCGCCGGGGTCGGGCTGGTCCGCGACTCGATGACCCGGGACGCCCACCGGTGGCGCAGCAGCGCGCGTCGGGCCGAGAGCACCCGCTGGCGGATGGCCGTCTTCCAGTCGGCCCCGCCGGGTGGGTCGATCTCGCCGACGACGACGTCGACCATGCCGTCCAGCAGCTCGTCCTTGTTGGCCACGTGCTTGTACAGCGCCATCGGGACAACCCCGAGCTCCTGGGCGAGCCTGCGCATACTGAGCGCCTCGACACCGCCCGCGTCGGCCAGGGCGACGGCCGCGCCCAGGACCCGCTGCCTGCTCAGGGGCAGGCGGGGCTTCGTGGTGTCGTCGAGCTGCGTGGCCATGCCTCGGTCGAGGAGGACACGTTGAAGGCGATCATCTACCACCGGGACGGCTCACCGGACGTCCTCCGGTTCGACGACGCCCCCGCGCCCGTCGTCAAGGACGAGGAGGTCCTGATCCGGGTCCGCGCGGCCTCGGTCAACCCGCGGGACTGGCACTTCCTGCGCGGCCTCCCGTATGTCATGCGCCCGCGCGGGCTGCGCATCCCCAGGGACGGCGGCTTCGGGAGCGACGTGGCCGGGCAGGTCGAGGCCGTCGGCCGGGCCGTGACCCGGTTCCGGCCCGGTGACGAGGTGTTCGCCCACGTCCTCAAGGGCGCCTTCGCCGAGTACACCAGCGTCCCGGAGGCCGTCGTCGGACCCAAGCCGGCCAACCTGAACTTCGAGCAGGCGGCGGCCGTGCCCCTGGCCGGTCTGACCGCCCTCCAGGGCCTGCGCGACCACGGACGGGTCCGGCCCGGCCAGAAGGTCCTGATCGTCGGCGCGTCCGGAGGGGTCGGCACCTTCGCGGTCCAGCTCGCCAGGTGGCTCGGCGCCGAGGTGACCGGCGTGTGCAGCACGAGGAACCTGGACATGGTCCGCTCCATCGGCGCCGACCACGTCATCGACTACACCCGGGAGGACGTCACCCGCAGCGGCCAGCGGTACGACCTCCTGTTCCAGCTGGCCGGCACCCGCTCGCCGTGGGACTGCCGGCGGGCCCTCACCCACAGGGGGACGCTGATCCCGAGCAGCGGCGAGTCCGGCGGCCGCTGGATCGGCCCTCTGGACCGCCTGGTCAAGGCGATGGTCCTGTTCCCGTTCGTGAGCCAGCGACTCGCCCTGTTCGAGGCCAAGCAGAGCGGGGACGACCTGCGGCTCCTGCAGCAGCTCATCGAGGCGGGCAAGATGGCGCCGGTGATCGACCGGACCTACCAGCTGAGTGAGACGCCCGAGGCCGTCCGCTACCTGGAGACCGGCCACGCCCGAGGGAAGGTCGTGATCGCCGTCTGAGCCGCCCGGCCCGGCGGGTCACCAGCCGTAGCCGTCCAGGACGGCCTCGATCCGGGGCACGTACCGGTCGGGGCCGAAGTGGCGGATGTTGTTGAGGAACTTGTGCAGCTGCAGCGCCGGGCGGCGCCGCTCGTAGCCCGGGTCGGGCGGCCACTCCTCCAGGTAGGCGGCCCACAGCTCGGCCGGCAGGCTGCCGGAGAGCTGCATGTAGGCCAGCTCCAGCTCGCGGTCGACGTAGGACACGGCCGGGTCGACCAGCCAGCGGCCCTGGATCACGTTGGCCGACCACAGGTCCCCGTGGGTCAGCGACGCCGGCGGCCGCGGCGGCAGCAGCGCCGGCAGCGGCCCCTCGCAGGCCCGCTCCAGCCGCCGGCGCAGCGGCTCGGGGACCCTCGGGTCGGCGAGGTGGGCCCGCACCCGGCGCTCGACATAGAAGCTCGGCCAGTCGTCGCTCCAGCCGTTGGGCTGGCTGGTCATGCCCTGGAAGTTGTCCCGGTGCCAGCCGAAGCGGTCCCCGGTGGTGCGGTGGAGGGCGGCGATGGCCCGCCCGAGGGCCGGCCAGTCCGGCGGGCCGCCGACCCGCTCCAGCACCAGCACGTGGCCGGCGACCCCGAGCACGGCCGGCACCGGGGCGCCGGCGTCGGCCAGCGCCCGCAGACCGTCGGCCTCCACCTCGGCCGGGTAGGGGCAGCGCTTGACCACCGCCTCACGCCCGTCGGCCAGGCGGCCCCGGGTGGTGCGGCAGATGAAGCCGCCCTTGAGGGGCTCGGTGGAGACGAGCGGGGGCAGGCCGAACGGCCAGTCGATCGCCTCGCCCACCGCATCCCCGCTCTCGTCTCGCACCGCCCCACCCCCATCCTTCCCGTCGATGCCCACCGGCACGCCCCGGCCGACGCGGTTTCGGCGGCCGGCGTGCGGGTAGGGGCCGGGCATGGCCGGCATCGACCTGCGCAGCCCGTCGTTCGGCGACCACCAGCCGATCCCGGCTCGCCATGCCAAGGACCACGACAACCTGTCGCCAGCCCTGGAGTGGTCGGGGGTACCGGAGGAGGCGGTCGAGCTGGCCGTGCTGTGCCAGGACCCCGACGCCCCCAGCGGCAGCTTCACCCACTGGGTGCTGGCCGGGCTCCAGCCGGCCGCGACCGGGCTGGCCGAGGGCGAGCATCCGGCCGCGGCCGTGGAGGGCCGCAACGACTTCGGCGAGGAGGGCTACGGCGGCCCTCTGCCGCCGGTCGGCGACGGCCCGCACCGGTACGTCTTCGGGGTCTATGCCGCGGCGGCGCCGCTGGGGCTGACCGGGGCGCCCTCGGCCGAGGAGCTACGCCGCGCCCTGGACGGCAAGGAGCTGGCCAGCGGCACCCTGGTCGGCACCTACCAGCGCTGAGCCCGCGTCAACGGTTCGGGTCGCTGCCGCGGAGGCGGGCGACCCGCCGGGCCTCGTCGTAGACCGGTTCGGGGGGACGGTCGGCCGGCGTGGCGGCCCCGGCTGGACGCCGCGACTGCCGGTAGTTGGCCAGCTGGTCCCGGAGGGCCCGGTTCTCGCGTTCGAGCTCGTCCACCTCGGCGGTCAGGTCCTGTTCGGTCTGGCGCAGCTCCTTGCGGCGGACACGACGGGCCCGCCGCAGGCTCACCGACGCGACCGCCAGCACACCCACGACGAACCCGACCACGGCGACCGCCGCCAGCAGCTGGCCCTCGGTGTAGCCACCGAACGAGCGGTCCAGCACGGTGACGCTCGCGGGAGCGGTGTTCTCCAGCACAAGGTCGCCCACCAGGGCGACGCCGGCGACCGCCAGCAGGAAGAGCAGTACGGCCATGACTACCTCCGACGAAGGTATTGGGGGGGTGGCCGCTATCCACAGCATCTGGTGTCGGCCTGGGGGGAGACCGACGTCTGCCCAACCGCTACCACGAACCGGCATGAACCGGCAACTTCGCCTCGAGGTCCGGGTGGCCGGCGGGCCGGTCCTGGCGGGCGGCGAGGTGGGTGTCTGGGGAGGGGCAAGGCTCCAGACCCTGCTCGACGCCGGACGTCCAGGTTGACCAGGCTCGGCGGCCCGAGTGGCCATCTCCCTGGCCCGGGACCACCTCCTCCAGGGTGAGCGCTCGGTCGTCAAGTCCACAGGGCCACAAGATCGCCCTGGCCGCCCGGGCCGCCCTGCTGGACGCCGTCGACCTGTTCGCCGAGGTGGACGCGCCCTACGAAGGCGCCCAGGCCCTCCTGGTGCTGGCCCGGTTCATGGACATCCACCTCAGGCGGCTTGGAAGGAGCGCTTGGACAGGCCGATGAAGTAGCCCTCGATGGTGGTCTGGACCGGCTGCTCGGCGTCGGTGGCGGCCCCGAGGGTGACGAACAGCGGGGTGTAGTGCTCGACGGTCGGGTGGGCGTAGGGCAGGCCGGGGGCCTTGCTGCGGTAGCCGGCCAGGGTGTCGACGTCGCCGCGGGCCAGGGCGTCGGCCACCCACTGGTCGAAGTCGGAGGACCAGGACGGCACCGCCCCCTGGAAGAGCATCTCCCGGGTCAGGTAGGGCAGCCCATGGGTCATGAACCCCGAGCCGATGACCAGGACCCCCTGGTCGCGCAGGGGCCGCAGGCGGCGGCCGATGTCGAGCAGGCGCGCCGGGTCGTGGGTGGGCATGGACAGCTGCAGCACCGGGACGTCGCCGTCGGGGTACATGACCTTCAGCGGGACCCAGGCGCCGTGGTCGAGGCCGCGGCCGGCGTGCTGGTGGACCGGCTCGCTGTCCGGCATGGCCGCGGCCACCCTGGCCGCCAGGGCGCCGGCGTCAGGGGTCGGGGTAGGTCATCTCGAAGTAGCGGCGGTCGAAGCCGGCGAAGTCGTACACCAGCTGAGTGCCGGGAGCGCTGGCGGACAGGCTCAGCGGCGCCGACTCCCAGTGGGCGCTGACGATGAGGATGGCGGTGGGCGTGGGAAGGGCCTGGGCCCAGCCGAACAGCTGCTCGATCCAGGGCGCGTCGTCGAACAGGGGCGGCGCCGGCTGCCGGCGGTGCTGGACGCCCAGCTGGAGCGCGACGCCGACCTCAACTTCTTCGAGTACACGGTCATGGCGATGCTGTCCGAGCAGCCCACCCGGACCCTGGGCATGAGCCAGCTGGCCGCCGTGACCAGCGCCTCGCTGTCGCGGCTGTCGAACGTCGTCAAGCGCCTCGAGCGGCGCGGCTACCTGCGCCGCCAGACCGATCCCAGCGACGGCCGCTGCACCCAGGCGGTCCTGTCGGACGCCGGGATGGCCAAGGTGGTGGAGACCGCGCCCGGCCACGTCGCCGCGGCCCGCCACTTCGTCATCGACGCCGTCACCCCCGCCCAGCTCCGCCAGCTGCGGGCGGCCAACGACAAGATCCTGAGCCGGATCGACCCGGAGGCGACGACCAGGCCCCCCGAGATCGGGTCCGGGCGGCCGCCCGGCCCGGTCAGGGCTCGCCCGGGAAGCTGACGCCGAGCTGCCGGCGGATCTCGTCCATGACCTGGAGGGTGACGACCGACTCGCCGAGCGGGCGGACCGGCGACTCGAGCCGGCCGTCGGCGATGCAGCGGGCGGCCTCGGCGGCCTCGAAATGGAGGGCGTCGTGGGCGACCCGGGGCTCGCCGAAGGTGAGCCGCTGGGCGCCGTCGGCCGAGGCCAGCAGCAGGTCACCAGGCCGGTAGAAGGGGCCAGGCAGGGTAAGGGTGCCGTGGGTGCCGGCGATGGTGGCCGTGGTCGGGGTGTTGCTGAGCAGGGTGGTGTGCAGCACCGCCTGGTTGCCGCGGGGATCGCAGAGGATGGCCGCGGCCTGGCCGTTGACCCCTGCCGGATGGGGCTGGCCGGCCGCCAGGACCCGGGCCGGCGGCCCGAGCACCCAGGTGGCCAGCGACACCGGGTAGGTGCCGAGGTCGAGCAGCGGCCCGCCGGCCAGGTCGGGCCGCAGGATGCGGTGCTCGGCCGTGAAGTGCTCGCCGTACTCGGCCAGCACGGTGCGGACCTCGCCCAGCGCGCCGGCGTCCAGGAGCTGGCGGACGATGTCGAACTTGGGGAGGAAGAAGGTCCAGAGCGCCTCCATGCAGAACCGCCCGCGCCCGGTGGCGAGCCGGGCGATGTCGGCGGCCTGGTCGGCGTTGAGGGCGAGCGGCTTCTCGACCACGGTGTGCTTGCCGGCCTCCAGCGCCAGGGTGGCGCACGGGTGGTGGGCGGGATGCGGGGTGGCGACGTAGACGACGTCGACGTCGGGGTCGGCGACCAGGTCCTCGTAGGAGCCGTGGGCGCGGGGCAGGCCGTGGCGGCCGGCGAACGCCGCCGAGCGGCCGGCATCGCGGGACCCGACGGCCAGGACCTGCTGGCGGGTGTGGCGCCGCAGCGACCGGACGAACCGGTCGGCGATCCATCCCGTCCCGAGCACACCCCAGCGCAGGGCGGGCGCCGCCTCCGAGGGCGGGGTCCGGGCCGCGGGCAGGGTCCTGGGAAAGCTCGGCATGGGTGGGTGGGCGCCGGTCAGGTGGCCGGCGGGTCGAGGGCGGGGGGCTCGACGACCACGGTGCGGCCGCCGTCGTGCATCGAGGCGATGACCCCGTCGGCCGCGGCGCCGGCGGCCAGCCCGTCGCGGGCGGTGGCCAGGGGCGTCGGGCGGCCCGCGGCCACCGCGTCGACCCAGGCCTGCAGCTCCATGCGGTAGGCGTCGGCGAACCGGGGCCGCCAGTCGGCCGGGTAGCCGGTGGTCCGCCGGCGGTCGGCGTCGGCGACCACGCGGGCCGGGTTGGTGAGGGCGACGGTGCCGCGGTCCCCGACGACCTCGCAGCGGATGTCGAAGCCGTAGCGGGCGTTGAGGAACACCTCGACCGTGGTCAGGACGCCGTCGGCGGTGCGCAGCAGGAGCAGCTGGGGATCCTGCATGCCGGGCGCGGCCCCGGTGGAGCGGGGGGCGTGCCAGCCGACCTCGACGACCGGGGCGTCCAGCAGCCAGGGCACGGTATCGAGCTCGTGGATGGCCGACCCGGTGACGCTGGACTCGCTGGTGGAGCCGGGGCCAGCGCTGATCCCTCGGCTGACACAGTGGACCAGCAGCGGCGTGCCGCACGCCCCGGCCTCCAGGGCCGACTTCATCTCCAGGTAGCCGGGGTCGAAGCGGCGCATGAACCCCACCGAGATCAGCGGCGGCTCGCCGGCGTCGAGCGCCTCGGTCTCGGCCTGGACCACCCGCAGGCACTCGGGCAGGGTCGGGGCCAGCGGCTTCTCGCACATGACCGGCTTCCGGGCCTGGACGGCGGCGACGGCCAGGTCGGCGTGGGTGGCGTCGGCCGAGGCGACCACGACCGCGTCGACGGCCGGGTCGGCGATGAGCGCCAACCCGTCGCCGGTGGCCCGCGCCTCGGGCAGGGTGGCCGCCACGGCCCGCGCCCGCGCCGGGTCCAGGTCGGCCACCATGGTGACCGCGGCCCCGCTCACGTGGCGGTGCAGGGTGTTGACGTGGTCCGCTCCCATGATCCCGGCGCCGATCACGCCCACCCGGACGGTCATGGTGTGGGGACCTTCACCCAGGTCCCGGTCTCGGCGGCCTTGGCCATGGCGTCCAGGGTGGCGGCGCTGCGGACGGCGTCGGCCACGGTGGCGCCGTGCGCGGCCCCCTCGGCGATGGAGCGCAGGAAGTTCCAGGCCTCGATCACCTTCAGGTCGTCGAAGCCCATGGCCACGGCCGCCCCGGGCTGGAAGGCGGCGAAGTGACCGTGGCCGGGCCCGACGTGGGTGGTGCTGACCGGCTGGTCCTGGTAGGCGTCGCCCAGGCTGGCGGCCAGCTCGTTCATGCGGCGGAAGTCCCAGGACACCGCGCCCCTGGTGCCGTGGATCTCGAAGCCGTAGTTGTTCTGCTCGCCGACCGCGACGCGGCTGGCCTCCAGGACCACGCGGGCCCCGGAGACCATCCGGAGCAGGCTGGACACGTAGTCCTCGTTCTCGACCGGGCCGAGCTCGCCGCCGGCGGCGCGGGCATGGCCGGCGGTGGCGGTGGTGGGCCGGGCCCGCTCGGGCACGAAGATGGCGGTGTCGGCGACCACGGAGTCGACCTCGCCGAGCAGGTACCAGACCAGGTCGACCCCGTGGGCGGCCAGGTCGCCGAGCACGCCGCTCCCGCCCCGGGCGCGCTCGTACCGCCAGGTCAGGGCGCCCTCGGGGTGGGCGGCGTAGTCGCTGAACAGCCGGAACCGGGCATGGGTGACCGGGCCCAGCTGGCCGCCGGCGACCAGCTCGCGGGCCGCGGCGACGGCCGGGGCGTTGCGGTAGTTGAACCCGACCGTGCCCTGGACCCCGGCCTGGCGGACGGCGTCGGCGACCGCCCTGGCGTCGTCGGTGGTGAGGCCGACCGGCTTCTCGATCCAGATGTGCTTGCCCGCCTGGGCCATGGTCACGCCGATCTCACGGTGGAGGAAGTTCGGCGCGGTGATGCTGACCGCCTGCACGGTGGGGTCGGCGACCAGCTCCCGCCAGTCGCGGGTGGCCGCCGCGAAGCCGAACTGGGCCGCGGCCTGCTCGGCCCGGCCCGGGACCTCGTCGGCGACCGCGATCAGCTTCGGGGCCACTGCCAGCTCCGGGAAGTGGTGCAGAACCCGGGCGTAGGCCTGGGTATGGGCCCGGCCCATCCACCCGAACCCGGCCACCGCCACCCCGACCGGCCGCCGCCCACCGGCCGCGCTCACGCCCACACCATTCACCTCTTGCCGTCGTGACCTGGCGAACAAGCATATGCCGAGAGGTTGGCGTCAAGCTGGCCTCCGGACTCGGAAGGAGGGGAGTGTGGATCGTCCCGGACGCGCCTGCCCGCTGGGCTACCGGTACCGGCCCGAGGCGCTCGCCCAGCCGGCACGGCTGGAGGCCGACACCTTCTATGTCGTCGGCGGCCTCTACGGCAATCCCGCCGCCCTGGCGGCCGTGCTCGAGCGGGCCGCCGAGGAGCCCGCTGGGCCGGCGACGATCGTGTTCAACGGCGACACCCACTGGCTGGACGTCGATCCTGGGGACTTCCAGGCGATCGGCGAGACGGTTTTGGCCCACCACGCCACCAGGGGCAACGTCGAGGCCGAGCTCGCCTCCGAGGGGCCCGGCGAGGATGGGGGGTGCGGCTGCGCCTATCCCGACCACGTCGCCGACGACGTCGTCGACCGCTCCAACCAGATCATCACCCGGCTGCGGGCCACGGCGACGCGGTTCCCCGGCCTGGTGCGCCGCCGGGCCGTCGGCGGCGTGCGCTGCGACGCCCTCCCCGTCCGCTTCGACCTGTCATGGTGGACGCGGCGCTTCCTGGCCCAGTGGCCGCCGGGCAGCCCCGGGCACCGCTCCTCCTTCACCCGCCTCACCGGCGGCACCCACCTGCACCCGCACCAGGCGGCGCGCGACGGCGTCCAGCTGGCGTCGCGGGACGGGACTGGGCCATGACCCTGGAGCTCGACGCCATGCGGCCGGACGACTGGCCGGCGGTCCGCGCGATCTACGAGGCCGGCATCGCCACCGGCAACGCGACCTTCGAGACGGCCGCGCCCGACTGGCCGGCCTGGGACGCCGCCCACCTGGCCGAGCACCGGCTGGTGGCCCGGATCGACGGCCGGGTCGCCGGCTGGACCGCCCTGGCCCCGGTGTCGGACCGCTGTGCCTATGCCGGTGTGGCCGAGGACAGCATCTACGTGGCCCCCGAGGCCCAGGGCCAAGGCGTCGGGCGGGCCCTGCTGGCGGCGGTGGTCGCCTCGGCCGAGCAGGCCGGCATCTGGACCGTGCAGACCGGCGTCTTCCCCGAGAACCAGGCCAGCATCCGCCTGCACGAGGCCTGCGGGTTCCGGGTGGTCGGGGTCCGGGAGCGCCTTGGCCGGCTGCACGGCCGCTGGCGGGACGTGGTGCTGCTGGAACGCCGCAGCCCGGCCATCACCTGACGCCACCAGAAGGGGTGGGCATGACCCGGGGCCACGGGGAGTAGTGTTACTACCTATGAGGGCGGAGGTACTCAAGGGCCATCTCGACGGGCTGCTGCTGGCCACGCTGGAGGCCGGGCCGCGGCACGGGTACGCGGTGATGGAGGCCCTGCGGGCCGGCAGCGGGGGCCGCTTCGACCTGCCGACGGGGACGGTCTACCCGGCCCTGCACCGGCTGGAGCGGGCCGGGCTGGTCCGCAGCCGCTGGTCCACCGAGGCGGGCCGGCGCCGGCGGTCCTACGAGCTGACCGCGGCCGGGCGCCGGGCCCTGGCCGCCGAGCGGTCCCAGTGGCGGGAGTTCTCCGGCGCGGTGTCGGCGCTGCTGGAGGGGCGGCCATGGCCGGCCCCGGCCTGACCCTCCCGGCCGTGGACCCGGCCGCGGGCCGGGTGCTGGAGGGCTACCTGGCCGAGCTGGCGGCGGCGCTCGCCGGCCCCCGGCCGGCCCGGGCCGAGATCGTGGCCGAGGTCGCCGACGGGCTCACCGAGGCGACCGCCGCCCACCAGCGGCGGGGCCTGCCCCCGGCTGCCGCCGCCGGGACGGCGGTGGCCTCCTTCGGCGAGGCCCGGCTGGTCGCGGCCGGGTTCGCCGCCGAGCTGGCCGCCCGGACGGGTCGGCGGGTCGGCCTCGGCCTGCTGGCCACCGGGCCGCTGGTCGGGCTGAGCTGGCTGGCGATGGCGCTGGCAAGCGCGCCCGCGGCCGGGCCGAGGCTCCCGGCGGGTCTGGCCGTCGGGGCGACGCTCCCGGCCGGTCTGGCGGTCGTCCCGCTGCTGTTCGTGGCCGTCCTGGCCGTGGCCGTGCCGGCGGCGGTGGTGTCGGTCCTGGCCGCCGGGCGGCTGGCCCGCTGGCTGCCCGCCGGTTCCGGGCTGGCGCCCACGGCGGCCGGGCTGGCCGCGGGGTGCTGTGTCGCCGGGGACCTGCTCCTGCTGTCGGGGCTGGTGGCCTGGGCGGCGATCTCGGGTGGGCTGGTCTGGCCGCTGGCGGTCACGGCCGCGGCGGCCAGCGCCACCCGGCTTGTCCTGGCCGGCCTGGCCGCGCGCCGCTGCGTGGCCGCCCGCCGGCAGGTCGCCTGAGCACCGTCAGGTGGCGCCTGGCCATGGCCCGGGCCACCAGCGGGACCCCGATCAGGCTGGGCAGCAGCCAGAACGCGATCGTGGGCAGGCGGTCCCACAGCGGCAGCTGGGGGCCGTTGTCCACGTAGAACCCGGTGAGCAGGGCGATGTAGGAGCCGCTCATGCCCAGGAGGTGGACCCGCGGCCAGCCGTGCCATCGGCGCCGCCGGGCCAGGTAGCCGAGGCCGCCGGCGCCGGCGGCGACCAGGGCGATCAGCAGCAGGTGCCAGTCCTGGGTGAAGCGCAGCAGGGCCATGACGGTGGCCGAGGCGGCCACCACGGCCAGCGAGCAGACGTAGACGGTGCCGGCGGTGGTATGCCGGCCGGGTCGTTTGGCCGCGGTCATGGCCAGCACGCCGGTGACGACACAGGTCAGCCCGGCCGCGATGTGGCAGGCCAGGACACCGGTGAACACGACAGTGCCTCGCATCTGTAGCGACACTCTATGTAGTGTCACTATCTATGCCCAGGCTCGTATGGCAGCGGGGGCGGGTGGCGGTTACCCGCCCGGCGGGGGCCTGAGGTCGGTGACGTTGACCCGGACCGGGTGCAGGACGACCCCGACCCGGGACTCCCCGGCCGGTCGGCGTAGCTGAAGCCGGTCCCGCCGTACTTGCGCCGACCTGCCGGGCGAAGGTGAAGTCGTCGTCGGGGACGATCTCGACGTCGCCTCGCCCTCGTGCTGGCGCCGCGCCGCAGCCGCGAGCCGGAGCTCGCCCCACGGGCCGGCCGAACGGATCGCGGGCGCGGCCGCTACCTGGAGAGCGTGGGGAGGAACTCGGCCAGCTCGGCGACCAGCCTGCCCTTGGGCCGGGCGCCGACGATCCGGGCCTGCTCGATGCCGCCGGTGAACACCAGGAGGGTGGGCAGGCTGAGGATGCCGTAGCGGCGGACCAGGCCGGGGTTCTGGTCGGCGTCGACCTTGGCCACGAGGACCCGGCCGGCCTGCTCGCCGGCCAGGTCGTCGACGATCGGGCCCAGCCACCGGCAGGGAGGGCACCAGTCGGCCCAGAACTCGACCAGGGCCGGGGGCTCGGCCTGGAGCACGACACGGTCGAAGGTCGCCTCGGTCACGGTGGCGACGCGCTCGCCGATCATCCGGTTGCCTCCTTGGGTGCGACCCCGCCGGGGTCGAGCTGGCGCAGCTCCCCCGCGATCCGGTCGCGGAGCGACTGCAGCTCCCCGATCCGCGAGTCCAGCTCGGCCAGCTTGCGGTGGTAGGCGTCGATGCCGCCGGGGCAGGCCTGCCGGGCCTGGATGCCGGCGTGCAGGCAGGCCACGAACGGGCGGATCTCCTCCAGGTCGAACCCGTTGCCCAGCAGCGAGCGGATCTCGCCGACGAGCCGCAGGTGGGCCTCGTCGTAGTCGCGGTAGCCGTTCGGCCGGCGGCGGGCCACCATGAGGCCCTGCTGCTCGTAGTAGCGGATCGAGCGGGCGCTGGTCCCCGACCGCCTGGCGAGCTCCCCGATGCGCATCTGGCCTCCTCTCGCCGGCCACCCTAGAGCCTGACACCAGTGTGAAGGTCAAGGGCGCCGCGTGCCGGCCCGGCGGAGCCGGTTGATGGTCACCGAGTCCGGGCCGGCCGCGACCTGCTCGCGGCGCCAGCCGGTGGCCTCGGCGCCGGCCAGGAACCTGGACAGCATCGGCCGGCCCGGGTCGGCCAGCCAGACCTCGCCGACCTGGCCGACCAGGCGCGGCAGCAGCCACAGCAGCACCGGGACGTTGCGCTGCTCGTACAGCACGTCGGCGGCCAGGACCAGGTCCCATGGCGCCTCGGCGAGCAGGCGCCTGGGCTGGTCGAAGGCGCGCACGGCGGCCTGGAGGGTCACGCCGTTGCGTTCCGCGTTGAGGGTGGCGAAGGCGATCGCCTCAGGCGACCGGTCGACGACCGTGACCGTCGCCCCGGCCAGGGCCGCGGTCACCCCGACCAGGCCGAGGCCGCAGCCCAGCTCCAGCAGCCGCCGGCCGGCCAGCGGACGGGCGGCGATGGCCTGGGCCAGGGCGGTGCCGCTGGGCCACAGCTGGGTCCAGAACGGCAGGCGGTCCTCGTCCGGGTCGTCCTCGGCCAGGAGCTCGTCCAGGACGGCGTCGCCGTCGCGGGGACGGAGCAGGCGCAGCGGTCGCCCGCCGACCACGACGGTCTCCTCCACCACATCCGACACCGCTCCCGCGGGCAGCCCGGGCGGCGCGGCCGGTGGGTGCAGCTGGCTGTCCATCTGCCCAAGCTACAGGACCCCGCCGCGGCACCGGACGCCGGTGACCCGGGCCGGTCACTCGGGCCGCCGATCACCATCGCGAAGTACACAGCAAGGATGGCGTCGTCCACCACACCAGCATGAACCCGGAACACGGCGACACCTCCCGGATCGTCGGCTGGTCACCCCGGGGAGCATCCAGCGGGGCTGTGCCGGTAACGGAAGGTGCCCAGCTGGGCGGGCTCAGGTCCCGACCAGCAGGGCGATGCCGCTCAGGGTGTAGAAGACCATGGTGGCGAGCAGCAGGGTCTGGGCGCGCAGGGTGTCGCGGCCCCGGAACAGGGCGATGGCGCGGTCGTGGGCGGCGACCACGCCCAGGATGTGGCCGAAGACGATCGCCCCGACCTGGATCAGGGCGATGGCCGAGGTGGAGATCAGCACCAGGTTCATCTTCCGGTCGGCGGTGCCGAACAGGTCCCAGCCCCGGTCGAAGGGGTCGGCGCCCAGGATGTAGCCCATCTGGCCCTGGAACAGCAGCAGGGAGAAGTAGTGGGCGATGGTGTAGCCCATCAGGATCGGGACCAGGGAGTGGACGAACTGCCGCTCCAGCCGGTCGTCGGCGTCGTCGCCGGGGCGGGCGCGCCGGTACTGGCGGGCCGCCCGGGTGGCGGCGGTGTAGGTCACGGCCACGATCCCGACACAGGCCAGCAGCCCGGCCGTGCCCGCCACGGTGCTGACGGCGGGGTCGAGGTCCAGGGTCAGGTCGGTCCACCAGCGGGTGCGGCTGAGGCCGTCGAAGGCGGTGGAGCCGAGCAGGGTGCACACCACCGCGACCAGGCCCGGCTCCGGCCGCAGGCCGGCCAGCCCGGTCAGGGGATTGCGCAGGCCCAGGCGCCCGTCGCTGCGCCGGCCGAACGGGCACAGGTGGGCGATCAGGGTCGAGTAGACCTCGAAGGCGTCGCCGCGGGCGTACCAGTCCTGGCCGTAGCGGAAGGCGGCGGCCAGCTGCGCCCAGCCGTAGACGACGAAGAAGACCAGCAGGGTGTAGGGCTGGTCGCGGTAGGGATAGACCAGCTCCAGCCAGGCGAAGGCGGCCAGGCCGGCCACGGCCGGCCAGTAGCCCAGCCGTGGCGGCAGGGGGCGGGCGTGCCGCTGGTCAGGGTCGCCGGCCAGCCGGCTGAGCCCGGCCGAGATGGTCCGCAGCGGGTTGAGCAGCCGCCAGATCGGCCCCAGGAGCAGCGACGCCGGGACCAGCCCGACCCAGAACCAGACGTACAGCCAGGTCGGGGCCGGGTTGGCGCCGCTGTTGTTGGGGCCGAGGGCGGCCACGGCCACGGTGACCAGGGCCAGCAGCAGCCCCAGCACCCGGAGCCCGACCCGGGTCGCCCGGGCGTCGGCGAACCGCTGCACCCAGTCCGGCAACGGCCGTCCGTCGCGGGCGGCCGCCCCCTCCAGCCTTGGGGTGCGCCAGAACACCCCGAGCACGGTGAAGGAGACGAGCAGGGCCGCGGCCGCGCCGTACTGGGCCAGCCACAGGGGAACGGGAAGGTCGCTGCGACCCCCCAGGCCGTGGGCCAGGAGGCGGCCCGGGGTCATTGGACCTGGAGCTCGAACAGCCTGAGGTGGGCCTGCTCGAGCTCGACCTCGAACACGCCGGGGGCGTCGGCGGTGAAGTCGATGACCGCCGGCCCTGCCGGGGCCACGTCGGCGCTGAGGTCGTAGCCGTGCAGGTGGACCTCTTCGGCACGGTCCGCCTGGACCCGGATGCGCACCTTCTGGCCGCGGTCGATCCGGACCCGCCGGCTGGCCGTCTCCACCTTGTCGCCGGTCACCGTGGCCTCGATGAGCACGCCCGAGAACCCGGCGGTGGTGGTCGTGGCCTGGGAGCTGGTGGAGTCGCCGGTGGTGGTCGAGGTGGCGGCGGTGGTCGCGGCCGCCCCCTGGTCGCCGTCGTCGCCGCCGCAGCCGGCGACCAGGCAGCCGGCCACCGTCCCCACCACAAGCCAGCGCACGCGGGTCAATCGGGGCTCCTCTGTCGTCGGGCGGTGACACCTCGGGTGCACAAGGGTAACCGTCAGCGACCGACCTCGCGGAGCGCCGGGACCGCGGCGGCGAGCGTGGACAGCCCCTCGGCCGTCCAGGGATGGGAGGAGATGACGACCATGTGCTCGATCCCGAGCGCGGCCGCGGCCCTGCTGCGGCGGACGAACTCCTCGGCGGGCTCGCCGACCTCCAGGCGGGTGCTGAGCGTCTTCTCGATCGCCTCATAGGGGCGGCCGAGCTCCTTGCAGTGGCGGGCCAGGACCTCCAGCTTGTGCCGGACGGTGCGGCCGCCGTCGGGGATGTCGAACAGGTTGCAGGCGTCGGCGTACCGGGCCACCAGGCGCAGGGTCCTACGCTCGCCGGCGCCGCCGATCAGGACCGGCGGGCGGGCATGGCCCGCGGGGCCGGGGCTGCCCTGGGGCCGTCCCAGCCGGTAGCGCCGTCCCTCGAACGGCGTCTCGTCCCCGGCCCACATGCGGTCGGCGATCTGGAGGGTCTCCTCGAGCCGTTCGAAGCGCTCGGCGGGCGGAGGGAACGGCAGCCCCATGGCTGCCGCCTCGTCGCGTTGATGGCCGGCCCCGATCCCCAGCCAGGCCCGCCCACCGGTCAGCACGTCCAGGGTGGTGACGGCCTTGACCAGCAGGGCCGGCGGCCGGAAGGTGACGCCGGTGACCATGGTGCCGAGCCGGACCCGCTCGGTCCGCGCGGCCAGGAACCCCAGGGTGGTGTAGGCCTCCAGCATCTCGGTGTCGTCGGGGGGCGCGGTCGGGTCGGCCTGGACGAGGTGGTCGGCCACCCAGACGGTGTCCAGGCCGGCCCGGTCGGCGGCCTCGACGACCCGGCCCAGGCTGGGGGCGAGGCCGTCGGGCCACGAGTAGTTGGTCAGGCTGATGCTGACGCGCATCGCTCCGCGCTCTCTGCTCAGGCTCGGCCGGCCGGGGGGCCCTGGAGGGGCCCGATGTGGACGCTGGCCACCTGCCAGCGGTCGGCGGGCCGGACGGCGGTCAGGGTGAGCCGGAACCGCCCGGAGCTGTCGCCGCCGCGGAAGGACGTCTCCTGGTTGTCGACGCCGACCACCACCGCAGCGCTGCCGTGGTCGTGCACCTGCGGGTCCTCCACCTTGAAGGTGCGGTTCTCCAGGCCGTTGCCGAAGCGCTCCAGCCACTGCTGACGGGTGAGGACGAAGCCGAGGGGACCCACCCCGACGAAGTCGTGGGCCAGCAGGCCGTCGAGCTGCCCGGCGTCGTTCCCCTGCTCGGCCGCGGCCCAGCGGTCCACCAGCGCGAGGATGTCGTTGGTTGCGGTCATGCCGCCTCCCTACGGTTGCTGATGTTGCTCTAATTATAGGGTGAGTAAATGTTTGGTGCCACCTTGGATACGAGCCGGCTGGGGCTCGGGGCGTAGGCTTCGCCCGACCTGCCGGGACCGATCGGAGGGATGACCGCTGGAGAACGGGCGGATCGTGCTGCGCAACGCCGCCGTGCTCGACCCCGCGGCCGGCTCGCTGGCCGAGGGGCAGGCGGTGGTCGTGGAGGACGGCACGGTGGTGGAGGTCGGGGCGACCGCGGCCGTCCGGGCCGGGGACGCCACCGCCGTCGACGTCGCCGGCAGGACGGTCATGCCGGGGCTGATCGACGCCCACGTGCACGTGAACGCGGCCACCGCCGACCTGGGGGCGCTGGAGGAGTGGTCGCCGGCCTACGTCACGGCCAGGGCGGCCGGAATCCTGCGGGGCATGCTGGACCGGGGGTTCACGACCGTGCGGGACGTGGCCGGGGCCGACTACGGGATCGCCGCCGCCGTGTCCGAGGGGCTGCTGCCCGGCCCCCGGGTGGTCTTCGGCGGCAAGGCCCTGTCCCAGACCGGCGGGCATGGCGACTCCCGTGGGCCGGGCCGGGCGGTGCTCGACCAGCATCCCTGCTGCCCGACCCTCACCGTGGTCGCCGACGGCGTGGCCGAGGTCCGCCGGGCGGCCCGGGAGCAGCTGCGGCGCGGGGCCCACCACGTCAAGGTGATGCTGTCGGGCGGGGTCGCCTCCCCCACCGACCGGATCGACTCCACCCAGTACTCGATGGAGGAGCTGCGGGCGGTGGTGGAGGAGGCGCGGGCGGCCAACCGGTATGTCACCGGCCACGCCTACACCGCCGCCGCGGTCAACCGGGGGCTGGAGGCCGGGGTCGCCTGCATCGAGCACGGCAACCTGATGGACGGCTCCTCGGTCGAGCTGTTCCGGAGGACCGGCGCCTGGTACGTGCCCACCCTGGCCACCTACGCCGCCCTGGCTGAGGAGGGGCTGGAGCAGGGGATGCCTGCCGACCAGCACGCCAAGGTGTTCGAGGTGCTGGACGCGGGCCTGGGCGCCCTGGAGCTGGCCCACCGGGCCGGGCTGCCCATCGTCTACGGGACCGACCTGCTCGGCGGGATGCACCGCCGCCAGCTCACCGAGTTCACCCTCCGCGCCCAGGTCCAGCCGGCCGCCGACATCCTCCGCTCGGCGACCACGGTGGCCGCCCGACTGCTGCGCCTCGAGGGCCGGGTCGGGGTGGTCGCCCCCGGCGCCTCGGCCGACCTGCTGGTCGTCGACGGCAACCCCCTGGAGCGCCTCGAGGTCCTCACCGACCCCGTCCGCCACCTCCGCCTGGTCATGCAGTCCGGCCGGGTCCACCGCAACGACCTCGGCTGAGCGGGCCCTAGTCGAACAGGGACGGCTGGGCGTCCTGGCCGCGGCCGGAGGCGGCCCAGCGGGCGGCGTGGAGGTCGACGGCGGTGCCGGAGGGGGCGAGGGGGGTGCCCTCGTCGCGGAGGAGGGCGAGCTGGCGGTCGAGCAGGTGGGGCGGGGGCGTGCCGTCGGCCCGCAGGACCCGCCACCAGGGGACGTCGTGCCGCTCGCCGTGCCGGAGCAGGACCTGGCCGACGTCGCGGGCGGTCACCTCGGCCTCGGCCAGGGCGGCCACGTCGCCGTAGGTCAGCACCCGGCCCGAGGGAATTCTCCTGACCACGGCGAGCACCCTGGCCGCCGTGTCGTCCACTACCCGCCGCCCTTGGCCGCCCGCTTGGCCGCCTGCTTGAACGCCCGGACCTCGGCCAGGGTCTCGGGGTCGGTCACGTCGGCGGCCGACCGCCGCGACCCGTCCTCGCCGTAGGGGCCGGCCACCTCCCGCCAGCCTTCGGGCCGGACCCCGAGCTGCTTGCCCAGCAGGGCGACGAAGATCCGCGCCTTCTGCTCGCCGAAGCCGGGCAGGGCCCGCAGGCGGGCCAGCAGCTCCTTGCCGGTGCCGGCGGTCTCCCAGAGGGCGGCCGCGTCCCCGCCGTACTGGTCGACGACCACCCGGCACAGCGCCTGGACCCGCTCGGCCATGGCCACCGGGTAGCGGTGCAGGGCCGGCGGGCCGGCCATGAGCTTCACGAACGCCTCCGGGTCCCAGTCGGCGATCTCGGCCGCGTCCAGCGAGGTCCGCTCCATCCGCTGGGCCAGCCGCCAGGGCGCCCGGAAGGCCCACTCGAGCGGGAACTGCTGGTCGAGCAGCATGCCCATGAGCAGGGCCAGCGGGTTGCCGGCGAGCAGCGCGTCGGCGTCCGGGTCCTGGGCGAGCCGAAGGGTCGGTGGTGCCACGTCGTCCTCCCGGTGATGTCCTCCGCCGCCGAGGAGGTTACCGCACGGCCTCGCCGACCTGGCGGTCCTGGCGGTGCAGGGCGGTGGGGCGGTTGTCGCGGATCCAGGCGTCGATGTGGGCCCACCACTCGTACAGCCAGTCGACCTGGGCCTCGTGGCCGACGGGGAGCTGGCCGGCCGGCACCCGCCACCAGCGGGCCTTGAGGACCTGCTCCATGGGCAGGGCCCGCCAGACGTCGCCCAGGGTGACGACGTGCTCAAGGCCGGTGTGGGCGACGAAGATCACGTCGGCCGTGGGGGCGGCCGCGATCGCGGCCAGGGCCCCGCCCGGCTTGGGCGGCAGCAGATACTCCATGGCCCTGGCCTTGGCCGCCTCCTCGGCCAGGCGGCGCTCCTCCAGCAGCCGGATGGCCCGCAGCCGCCGCCGCGGGGTGAAGTTGCCGCCCTCGGGGAAGATCACCAGCGCCCCGGTCGGGCCCAGGCCGGCGGCCAGCCGCTCGATCTCCCTGATGACCAGGTTGCCGGGATCGCGCCGGGGCGGCACGAAGGCGTTGGGCAGGCGGTTGATGACCACGTCGAGGCCGGGGTCGAACTGGAGGGCGGCCTTCATCACGATCCTTGGCTTGCGCTGGTAGCGGCTGAGCAGCTGGTGGACGAGCAGGAACGAGTCGCCGGGGCCGGCGTGGCGGCTGAGGACGATCACCGGGCGGGTCAGGCGGGCCCTGGCCTCCTCGGGGGTCAGCTCGGGCTCCTCGATCTCGATGCGGACCCGGAAGGCGTGGGTGGCCACGTCGAACAGGGTCCGCAGGAACCAGCGCATCAGCGCGTAGTGGCGCTCCTGGTACTCCTCGGTGGCCAGCCGGCCGCCGAAGCCGCTGGCCACCCAGAGGGCCAGGCAGGCGAACAGGGCCACCGACTCCATGGCCAGCCAGACCAGCCCGAACCACAGCAGCCGCAGGGCCCGCCAGCGGCCGGGCAGCAGCGGCGAGGCGGCCGCCGCCAGGATGACCAGGAACGGCAGCCCGAGCAGCAGGGCGACGGTGATCACCAGCAGCAGCGGGGCCAGGACGAGCCGGCGCACGATCCGTGGCGGCAGCACGGTCAGCCGGTCCCTGTCGTCCGGGGGGAACGAGTGGATATCGATCCACTGGCCGGACCCCCGTCGTGAGCCGCGGCCAGGTAGGCGGCCGAGGCCTCGTAGGCCCGCCTGATGTGCTCGTCGACCCGGGAGGTGTCCCGGTAGCGGAGCTGGGACAGGTCCACCCCGGGCGGGCTGTCGGCCCCGGCGGGCAGGACGTGGACCGTCACCCCGGGCGGGACCGCGGCCATGTCCTCGGTGAACCGGTAGCGGCGGGCGATCTCGAAGGCCACCAGCCCGACCTCCCAGGGGCGGGTCGGCACCTGCAGGGGCCGCTCGATGCGGCCGACGTGGAGCACGTAGATGGTCCTGGCCCCGAGCTCGAGGGCCCGGCCCACGGGGATGCTGTGGACCAGGCCGCCGTCGAAGAAGTGCTCGTCGCCCACCTCGACCGGGGGCAGCAGCCCGGGGACGGCCGCCGAGGCCAGCACCGCCGGGCCGATCGGCCCGTCGGTGAACCAGTGGGCGGCGGCCCGCTCGATGCTGGCGGCCACGCACTGGAAGGGCAGGGCCAGCTCCTCGATCCGCTCCACCGGCAGGGCCTCCAGGAGCTGACGCAGGGGCTCGTTGGAGTGCAGGTGGGTGCCGGAGCGGGCCAGGGTCCGGACCCGCCCGAACAGCGAGCCGCCGAACGCCTCGGCCGCCGCCCCCTCGCGCCACACCGCCGCCAGCTCGGGCACGGCCGCCCCCGGGTCCCGGTGGGCGGCCACGAACACCCCGTTCAGCGCCCCCACCGAGGTCCCCAGCACCAGGTCCGGCCGCACCCGGGCCTCGGCCAGGGCCTGCAGCATCCCCACCTCATGCGCCCCGAGGACCCCCCCGCCCCCGAGCACGAAGGCGACCTCGTGCGCCCGCCGCTCCTCCGCCACCGGCCCTCCTCCCGTCGGGTCCGATGATCCCACGGGAAGCCGGCCGGACGGTCTCCGTGCGCAGAACCACCTACCGAAATAGGATGCTGGAAGCCCTGTCGCACTCGGGAAGGTGGTGTGTCATGCGGCGGTATCTGGTGGTTGCCAACCA
>JBJMHP010000136.1:0-6626 GCA_045807325.1 Actinomycetes bacterium
GACTGATGGCCACCACTCCGCACGTGCTGCTCGACCGTTACGAGGTCGGGCGGCTGCTCGGCGCGGGCGGCATGGCCGAGGTGTTCGAGGGCCGCGACCGGCTGCTGGCCCGCCGGGTGGCCATCAAGGTCCTCCAGGCCCAGTTCGCCCGCGACCCGAGCTTCCTGATCCGCTTCAAGCGCGAGGCCCAGGCCGCGGCCAGCCTCAGCCACCCCAACATCGTGGCCGTGTACGACACCGGCTCCGAGGACGGCACCCACTTCATCGTCATGGAGTACGTGGACGGCCGCACCCTCAGGGAGGTCGTCCGGGCCGAGGGCCGGCTGTATCCCGAGCGCGCGGCCGAGATCTGCCAGGACGTGTGCAGCGGCCTGGTCGCCGCCCACGCCCGCGGGCTGATCCACCGCGACATCAAGCCGGGCAACGTGATGCTGACCCCCGACGGCAAGGTCAAGGTGATGGACTTCGGCATCGCCAGGGCCACCACCTCGGAGACCATCACCCAGACGGCCGCGGTCATCGGCACCGCCCAGTACATCTCGCCCGAGCAGGCCCAGGGCCAGACGGTCGACTACCGCAGCGACCTGTACTCCCTCGGCTGCTGCCTGTACGAGATGCTCACCGGCACGGTGCCGTTCACCGGCGCCACCCCGGTGGCCATCGCCTACCGGCACGTCCGCGAGGACCCGACCCCGCCGCGGCAGCTCAACCCGGACATCCCGGCCCCGCTGGAGGCGATCTGCCTGAAGGCGATGGCCAAGCTGCCCGACAACCGCTACCAGACGGCGGCCGAGTTCCAGGACGACCTGGAGCGGTTCCGCACCGGCCAGCCGGTGCTGGCGACCCCGCTGCTGGACTCGGCCGCCACCACCCAGGCGATCCCCCGCGGCGACGGCGGCGCCGACCAGACGGCGATGCTGGGCGGGGCCGTCCCCGCCGACCAGACCTCCGGGTACGCCGAGCCGTACGAGGAGGAGCGGCGGACGTCGGTCGGCTGGATCGTGGTCAGCCTGCTGGCCCTGGTGGCGGTGGGGCTGGCCGCGTTCTTCGTCACCCGCGCCCTGACCGGGCGCGACACCGGGACGACGCTGACCACCCTGCCTCCGACGACGGTCGCGCAGACCACCACGCCCACCACCGAGCAGCAGACCACGGCCACCACGCAGGAGCAGACGACCACCTCCCGGGAGACCACCACCACCGAGGAGACGACCACCACGCGGGAGACGACCACCACCACCGAGGAGACGACGACGAGCGAGTCGACGACCTCGACGAGCTAGACCGGCCGGGCCGCCGGCGTGGCCGCCCGGAGCCTGGTGAGCCAGTTGGCCAGCAGCTGGTGGCCGGCGTCGGTGAGGATCGACTCGGGGTGGAACTGGACCCCCTCGACCGGGTGGCTGCGGTGGCGCAGGGCCATGACCAGGCCGTCGGCGGTCTCCCCGGTCACCTCCAGCGCCTCGGGCAGGCCCGGACGCTCCACCACCAGGGAGTGGTAGCGGGTGGCCGCGAACGGCGTCGGCAGCCCGGCCAGCACCCCGGCCCCGTGGTGGTGGACGGGCGAGGTCTTGCCGTGGACCAGCTCGGGGGCGCGGCCGACCTGGCCGCCGTAGACGTGGCCGATGACCTGGTGGCCGAGGCAGACGCCGAGAACGGGCAGCTCGGCCCCGAGGTCGCGGACGATGTCCAGCGACAGCCGGGCGTCGCGGGGATGCCCGGGCCCGGGCGAGATCACCACCCCGTCCGGGGCGAGCTCACGCACGTCCTGGACGGTCCCGGCGTCGTTGCGCCACACCACGGTGTCGGCGCCCAGCTCGCCCAGGTACTGGACCAGGTTGAAGACGAACGAGTCGTAGTTGTCGACGACCAGGATGCGCAGCCCGCGCCCCGGGTCGCCCGGCACGGCGTCCCGGTCCACCGGGACACCCCGGACCTCCCCAAACCTCGCCGTCACGGTGTCTCGGCTCCGCTCTCGGCCTGGTGTCCGAGGACCCTGCTCAGCAGGCCTCATGGTGTCTCGGCTCCGCTCTCGGCCGTCTGCCTGGCCTGCCTGGCCTGCTCCTCCTCGACCAGGGCCCGGCGCAGGACCTTGCCGATCAGGGTCTTGGGCAGGTCGTCGCGGAACTCGACCGACCGGGGGACCTTGTAGGCGGCCAGGCGGCCCTTGGCGAACTCGCGGATCTCCTCCACGGTCGCCTGCTCGCCCGACCGCAGGACCACGAACGCCTTGACGATCTCGCCCCGGTAGCTGTCCGGCACCCCGGCCACGGCCACCTCCAGGACCTTGGGATGCTCGTAGAGGATCTCCTCGACCTCCCGCGGGTAGACGTTGTAGCCGCCGGCGATGATCAGGTCCTTCTTGCGGTCGACGATCGAGAAGTAGCCCTCCTCGTCCATCACCGCCATGTCCCCGGTGAGCAGCCAGCCGTCCTGGAGCACCTGGGCCGTCTCGTCGGGCCGGTTCCAGTAGCCCAGCATCACCTGGGGCCCGGCCAGGGCCAGCTCGCCCGGCTCGCCGGCCGGCATGGTCCGCTCGGGCTGGGACGGGTCGGCGATCCGGGCCAGGGTGTCGGGGATGGGCATGCCGATGGTGCCGGCCTTGCGCTTGCCGTAGATGGGGTTGGCGATGGCCACCGGCGAGGACTCCGACAGCCCGTAGCCCTCGACCAGGCGCCCGCCCGAGAACCGCTCGAACCGCTCGGCCACCTCCAGCGGCAGGGCGGCCGCCCCCGACAGGCAGGCCTTGATGCTGGACAGGTCGTGCCCGCCCTTCTCCACGGCCTTGTTGATGGCCACGTACATGGTGGGCACGCCCGGGAACAGGGTCGGGCGGTACTTGTCGACAGCGGACATCACGCCGTCGAGGTCGAAGCGGGGAAGCAGGACCAGGGCGGCGCCGATGCGCAGGCCGAGCAGCAGGCAGACGGTGAGCCCGTACACGTGGAAGAAGGGCAGGACGGCCATCATGACCTCGCGGCCCGGGTCGGCGTCGGGGAACCAGGCCCGTACCTGCTCGACGTTGGCCCGGAGGTTGGCGTGGGTGAGCATCACGCCCTTGGAGACCCCGGTGGTGCCGCCGGTGTACTGAAGCAGAGCCAGGTCGTGGTCGGCGTCGACCTCGGCCGGCTCGGGGATGGCCGTGGTGGCGCCGAGCATCTCCCGCCAGCGCCGCACCGGCTCATCCTTGCCGACGCTGGCGCTGGCCGCCTTGCCCTTCTTGGTGAAGGGGGCCAGCACCCGCTTGACCCCGGGCAGCTCGTCCAGCACGGAGGTGACGACCACCTCGCGGATGGCGGTCCCGGACCGCAGCGCCTTGACCCGGTCGTAGACCAGGTCGAGGCAGACCAGCACCTCGACCCCGGCGTCGGCCAGCTGGTGGCGCAGCTCCCGCTCGGTGTACAGGGGGTTGTTCTGGACCACGGTGGCGCCCAGCCTAAGCGCCCCGAACAGGGCGACCACCGCCTGGGGGCAGTTGGGCAGGATCAGCCCGACCTTGGTGCCCCGACCGACGCCGAGGTCGGCCAGCACGCCCGAGTACCGCCGGACCTGCTGGGCGAGCTGGGCGTAGGAGATGGTGCGGCCCTCGAAGTGCAGGGCCGGCGCGTGGGGGAAGTCCCTGGCCGCGTCGTCGAGCAGGCCGGCCAGGCTGGCCTTGGGCAGCTCCACGTGCTCGGGGACGCCGGGCGGGTAGTTGTCGAGCCAAGGCGTCGGCGTCTCGGGCATCGTGGTCCACCTCGTTTCTGGCACGCACGAGGCGTGCGCAAGCCGGCTTGGCAAGCAGTATCGGCTGTGGCTTGCCGTCAGGACAATCTACCTGCGGTGCCGGGACAAGCTCGGGAGGTGGACCTCAGAAGTTCTCGGGAAGGACCCGCTCCAGCCAGGGGAAGACGTAGTACCAGCAGACCACCATCAGGAACACGATCCAGGCGATGATGGCCACGATCCGCGGCCAGGACCTTGCTCGGCGCTCACCGGTAGGTCGCCGGCGCCGGCCCTCGGGCGGGGTCTTGCGCCGCACCCGCTCGGGCTCGTCGGTCGGCAGGGGGGCGGGCCTGGCCACCCGGGAGCCGCCCCGCGCCGGGGCGGGCCCCGCGACCCCGAGGCCTCCGGCGCGGGCCGCCGGCTCCCCGCCGGCCGTCGTCCCTGCCCCAAGGGGCACACCCGGCTCGGCCTCGACGGCCTCGTCCGGCCGCCATGCCCGGGTGGCCGCGCCCGGGTCGGCGGCCCGTCTGGCCGCCGGCACGTCGGTCGGGATGGCCGCCGCCCAGTCCGCCGGCGGCGGCTGAGTCGCCGCCGGCCCGAGCGGCCCGGCCGTCGGCGCCCCGTGGCCGGCCCCGGGCTGGCTCGCCCACGGCGAGGGGCGCGAGGCCGGGTCCCGCTCCGACCAGGGCTGCGGCGGTGGGGCCGGCTCCGGGTCCGCCCAGGCGTGGGGCGACGGGGCCGGCCAGGCGGCGGTCTGGTCGGGCGCCACCTGCGGGGACGGAGCCGGCCAGGCGGCCGTCTCGTCGGGCTCGGGGGCGGCCGGGTCCGGCCGCGGCGGCGTCGAGAGATGGCCGGGCGGGGCCGCCGGCGGTGGGGAGGCGGGCGGCGGCGGGTCGTCCAGCCACGACCGGGAGGCTGGCCGGTCCCACTCGGCCTGGGTCGAGGCCTGCTCCTCGGGGGGCCAGATGAACGAGCGGTCGCTCGGCTCCCAGCTCCCGGTGGTCTCCTCGAACGGCCAGCTCCCCGACGGCGGGTCCGTCTGGCCCTGGTCCGGCAGCGGCTCGGCGGCCGGCGGCGCCTCCCAGATCGGGTCCTGCTCGGAGGCCCGGCGCCGGTACAGCTCGCCGAACAACGCCGGATAGTCCGGCTCCCGCCCGACCGGCGGCGGATAGTCGGCCTCGCGGCCGGCCGACGCGGGGTAGTCCGGTTCGCGGGCCGTCGGCGCCGTGTAGTCGGGCTCGCTGTCGACCGGCGACCATACCCCGGTCGGCGTGTCCACCCCGGCCGGCTGCCAGTCCTCGCCGGGGTCGCTGCCCTGCGGCCCGGTCCAGTCGTGGCTCCGGGGTGCCTCGTACGGGTCGGCGGCGGGCGGACGCCAGGACGACCAGTCGGGGTCCGGGGCGGGGGACGGGTCCCGGGGCGGGGGATCGGCGGACCAGGGGCTGGTCCCGGCGTCCCCCGGGTCGGGGTCGAAGGGGTCGGGGCCGGAGGGTGGCGGGGGGGAGTGGTCGGGGGTCGGGGTCCAGCTGGGCTCTGAGGTCGGTGGGGCCGGGGGCGATGGGCCGGAGGCGCGGCGGCCGCGCAGGGTGCTGGCCCAGTCGTCCTCGTCGTCGCCGGCCTGGGCGGCCTCCCGCTCCAGCTCGGCCAGCCAGGCGCTGTTCTCCTGCTCAGGGTCCTGGTCGCCGCCGCGGCGCCCCTTGGCCCGCCTGCCGCCCTGTCCCCGCCAGGCCATGGCTACGCCGCCACCTTGCCGGCGTTGGTCGAGGTGTAGGTGAGGTCACCGAACACGATCAGCCGCTGGCGGGCCGAATAGCGGGGATGGCAGGTGGTCAAGGTGATCGTCGCCTCGGGCTTGCCGTCCGGTCCTTTGACGTTGTCGAGCACCTGGGTGTCGGTCGGCCGGACGATGGCGGTGCGTGTGACCGTGTAGGTGTAGATCGCTTCGCGAGTGACGACGGTGATGGTATCGCCTTTGGCCAGCTCGTTGAGCCGGTAGAACGGCGCCCCGTAGGTGGTGCGGTGCCCCGACACCCCGAAGGTGCCGTGCTGGCCGGGCAGGACCGTGCTCGGCACGTGGCCCGGGCCCTTGCGCAGCTCGTCGCGGCCGACGCCCTCGACCACGACCTTGTTGTCGACCCGGATCTTGGGGATGTCCAGCACGGCCAGCGGCTTGCCGAGCGCCGGCCGTAGCGGCTCCACCTTCTTTGGGTCGCGGGTCCGGGTCACCGGGGTGGCCGACCACTCCCGCTGCAGCTCGTTGCGCAGGTCGCTCTGGCCGCGACTGGTCACGGCGTTGGTCCCGACGAGCTGGTAGACCAGGAAGTAGAGGACGAAGCTCCCCATCCCGATGAACGTCCAGCCCGCTCCGCGCAGCAGCCTCCGCACCATCACCTCCGAACAGCCGGCGGCCAGGTCGAGGTCGTCAGCCATCCTACGCGGTTCGCGGCGGCAACTTCTCGTTCGGGCAGTTCCGCCCCCCTGAGCAAGCCTTGGGCGCCATCGTTCCCCGGAGAGCCGCGGGCGACACCTCTCACGGCCCAGCCAGCAGCTCGTCGACCCTCGAGCGCAGGTCGTCGACCTGGAGCCGCCCGGCGATGCGGCCGGCGCGGCTGCCGTCCCTGGCCACGAACCAGGTCTGCGGCAGGGCCGTCACCGTCCAGCTCGCGGCCACCCCGCCGCGCAGGCCCTGCTGGTCGTAGACGGTCGGGTAGGTCACGCCGACCTCGCCGAGGAACTTGGCCGCCTCCGAGCGGACGTCGGAGGCGTCGACCCCGATGACGGTCACCGGCCGGCCGGCCTCGGCGTAGGCCTGGCTGGCCTGCTCGATGGCCGGCATCTCCTCCCGGCAGGGCACGCACCAGCTGGCCCAGAAGTTGACCACCACGACCCGGCCCCGCAGGGCGTCGAGGTCGGCCTGGAACTGG
>JBJMHP010000137.1:0-5326 GCA_045807325.1 Actinomycetes bacterium
CTTCGTTGTTTACGCCGGTTCCTGCTGGCAAGATACGTTCCAGCCGGTCGCGAGCGGGGGGGAAGGTGACCCGTGGCAGAGCCGGTCCTGCTCATCTCCAGTGACTCGTTCCTCGGGCCCAGCCTCGAGGCCGTGGCCCGCGGCCGCCTGCGGGTGGCGCGGCTCGACCCGTCGCTGCGGCCCGTGGCCTGGCCGGCCGAGCCGGCGGCCACGGTGATCCTGGACGTCACCGCCCGCCAGCGCGACGCCTTCCACACCTGGGTCCGCCGGCACCACCCGGGCCCGATGGTGCTCGTGCTCAAGCCGGGCGAGCGCCCCCCCACCGTGCCCCGCGACCCGGACCTGGTGGTCGTCGGCCGCCCGTTCCGCCTGGTCGACCTGGTCACCATCCTGGAGCATCCCCCCGCCCCGCCGGGCCCGGGCGCGCCGGCCGAGATCCCGGACCCGGGCCCGTCGCCGCGCCGCCTGCCGCGCGGCGTGGCCGTCCGGGTGCTCGTGGGACTGCTGGTCCTGCTGGCCCTGGCGGCCGCCCTGTTCGCCTTCGGCCTCCTCGGGGGCCGCCAGGACATCCAGGACCTGCTCGTCAGCGGCGCTCGCAACCTGCACGGTTGACAGGGGCGGGAGCGACTTCGCTACGGTGGTCAGGAACGGCCGCTCCTGCCTCCCCCAAAGGTGATCCTCTGCTCGACTACGCCATCCAACCTGCCAGGGCCCTGCTGATCCTGGTCGTCGCCTGGGTCGCCAACCGGCTGGTGCGGCGGGCCATCGGACGCATGGTCGCCTCCATGAGCGAGGAACGCGGGCTGGCCGCCCTACGTCCCCCCAGCGCCCTGGCCCGGACCGGCGAGATCCCGAGCCTGCGCCGGGTGCAGCGGGCCGAGACGGTCGGGGCGCTGCTGAAGAGTGTGGCCTCCTTCGGCATCTGGAGCCTGGCCGGGCTGATGGCCCTTGGCACCCTCGGCCTGGACCTGGGCCCGCTGATCGCCGGGGCCGGGATCGTCGGCGTGGCCGTCGGGTTCGGCTCCCAGAACCTGGTCCGCGACTTCATCTCCGGCCTCTTCATGCTCATGGAGGACCAGTACGGGGTCGGGGACGTGGTCGACGCCGGCCCGGCCACCGGCACCGTCGAGGGGGTGGGGCTGCGCACCACCCGGCTGCGCGACGTCTCCGGCACCCTCTGGCACATCCCCAACGGGGAGATCCGCCGGGTCGGCAACCGCTCCCAGGGCTGGGCCCGGGCGCTGGTCGACGTCGAGGTCGCCTACTCGACCGACCTGGAGGCCGCCACCCGGACCATCGAGCGGGTCGCCCATGAGCTGTACGTGGACGAGCAGTGGGCCCCCAAGCTGCTGGAGCAGCCGGAGGTCTGGGGGGTCGAGGAGCTGGGGCCCGACGGCATCCGGGTCCGCCTGGTCGCCAAGACCCGCCCCCTGGAGCAGTGGAATGTCGCCCGCGAGCTCCGGGCCCGCCTCAAGGTCGCCTTCGACCAGGCCGGCATCGCCGTCACCACCCAGAAGGCCCTCACCAGCGCCGACGACCAGGGCCAGCCGGCGGCCTGACGCCGCCCCGGGCTCCGCGCGGGGTCGGCCGTCCTCTATAGTCGGGAGCGGGCACTGTCCGGCTTGTGGGCGCGATGGAAGCAGGTGGAGCCATGGCCAATCCCGATGTGTTCACCATCGTCCTCGCCGGAGGCGAGGGGAAGCGGCTGGCCCCGCTGACCGCCGACCGGGCCAAGCCGGCGGTGCCGTTCGGGGGGGACTACCGGCTGGTCGACTTCGTGCTGTCGAACCTGGTCAACGGCGGCTACATGCGGATCGCGGTGCTGACCCAGTACAAGAGCCACAGCCTTGACCGGCACGTGACCACCACCTGGCGGCTGTCGCCGCTGCTGGGCAACTACGTGACCCCGGTCCCGGCGCAGATGCGGCGGGGGCCGCGCTGGTACGCCGGGTCGGCTGACGCCATCTTCCAGAGCCTCAACCTGGTGTACGACGAGCGGCCCGACTATGTGATCGTGTTCGGGGCCGACCACGTCTACCGGATGGACCCCAGCCAGATGGTGCAGCAGCACATCGACTCCGGGACCGGGGTGACGGTGGCCGGGATCCGGGTGCCGATCGGCGACGCCAACCAGTTCGGGGTCATCGAGACCTCCGACGACGGCCGCGCCATCAGCGCCTTCCGGGAGAAGCCGAGCGACCCGCAGGGACTGCCCGACGCCCCCGACCAGGTGTTCGCGTCCATGGGGAACTACGTGTTCCGCACCGACACCCTGATCGAGGCGGTCTCCCTCGACGCCAAGGACGAGGACTCCAAGCACGACCTGGGCGGCAACATCATCCCCATGATGGTCGAGCGGGGCGATGCCGAGGTCTACGACTTCGCCGACAACGACGTGCCCGGGGCCACCGACCGGGACCGCGGCTACTGGCGCGACGTCGGCACCCTTGACGCCTACTACGAGGCCCACATGGACCTGATCTCGGTCCACCCGGTGTTCAACCTCTACAACCGCAAGTGGCCCATCCTGACCTGGCACGAGCCGCTGCCCCCGGCCAAGTTCGTGTTCGAGTCGGGCGAGGGGCGGACCGGGCACGCGCTGGACTCGATGGTCTCGGCCGGGGTGGTGGTGTCGGGGGGCACGGTGCGGCGCTCGATCCTGTCGCCAGGGACCCGGGTCCACTCCGGCGCCCTGATCGAGGGGTCGGTGCTGATGCACAACGCCGACATCGGCCGGAACGCGGTGGTCCGCAAGGCCATCATCGACAAGAACGTGGCCGTCCCCGACGGCGCCCAGATCGGTGTGGATCTGGAGCGGGACCGGGAGCGGTTCGTGGTCTCCGAGGGCGGCGTGGTCATCATCGGGAAGGGCCAGAAGATCGACGCCTGACCGCCTCGGTCGGCGGCGGCCCATCCGGGGCGGCGACGCGGCGGGCCAGGTCGTCCCGGAGGCCGGGGTGGTCGCCCAGCTCGTCGCGGGTGGTGTGGGTGAGGGCGGACGGCCTGGTGGCGGCCAGGGCGGCGGCCAGGGTCTCGGGGTCGAAGCTGTCGGTGGCCGCGGCCACGGCCCGTTCCGGGCCGAAGCGCACGGCCAGGCTGACCAGCAGCTCGACCAGGTCGGCCTGGCGCAGGCGCTCGGGGGCGACCGCGGTGGCGTGGTCGAAGTCGACCAGCCAGGGCCGCCCGTCGGTGTCGACGACCACGCTGTGGCGGCCCAGGTCGCCGTGGGCGATGCCGGCCTGGTGGAGGCGGGCCACCTCGGCCCAGGCGGCCTTGAGGCTGCGGTCGTCGACGGCCGCCGGGTCGGTCTCCTCCAGGGAGCGGCCGGGGATCATCCGCTGCACCAGCAGCCCCGAGCCGTTGCCGTACGACCCGGCCAGCACCACCTTGGGGGTGCGGACCCCGGCCGTGCCGGCGAGCAGGGCCAGGTAGGCCTCGCGCTCGACCTGCTGGGCGGGCGGGCCGCTGCCCGGCCGGCCGGGCTCGGCGCGGCGCCGCACCAGCATCCGCCAGGCCCGGTACAGGAGGTCCTCGTCGCGGCGCTCGCGTGGGATGACCTTGGCGAACAGCTGCTCGGCTTCGGGCCCGACGACCTCGAAGCGGGCCGAGCGGCGGGCGTCGCGCCCGCCCAGGGGGGTCACCTCGCGGACCTGGAGCCCCTGCTCGCGCAGGGCCTTGGCCGCCCGCTCGGACGACGGCCGGCCGCCCGGGGCGCCGAGCAGCAGGTGGACCAGCGAGCCGGCGGCCCAGCCCAGGGCCGCCCCCCCGACCACGTCCAGGGGCAGGTGGGCGCCCACGTACATGCGCGAGACACAGACCAGGAAGGCCAGCAGGACCGCGATCCAGCGGGCCCGCCGGCCCAGGTAGGGGGCGATCATGGTGGCGATGGCCACGGCCACGGCGGCGTGCCCGGACACGAACCCGAGGCCGGTGTCGTGGTGGCCGCGCAGGTGCACGTCGGGGAGCAGGTCGACCGGCCGCCCCCGGCCCACCCGGTCCTTGATCCACCTGGCGGCCAGCCACACCCCGATGCCGGTGATGGCCAGGTTGGCGGCCAGCCAGAACCGCCGGGTGGCCGCGACCACCACCGCCGCCACCCCGACGGCGAGCACGTTGCCGCCCTGCATGACCACCCAGAACGCCGGGAACAGGGCGTCGGGGAGGTCGTTGGCCAGCCGGAACACGTCGGTCTCGAGCACCCCGACGTCGTTGGGTCGGACGGTGGCCGTGCAGCCGAGCAGGATGGCCAGCCCGGCCACCAGCCGCAGGACGTCGCCGGGGTGCCGGGGCAGGGTCAGGATCTTGTTCACCGGGCCGGCTCCTGGGGCGGGTCGAGCGGCACCCGGCCCTCGGTGAAGTCGCTGAACGTCTGGCGCAGGGCGTCCCTGGTCACGAAGCCCAGGGCCAGGCTGACCTCGCCCAGGGGGCGGGCCTGCTCGTCGCTGCGGAAGTCGAGCCGGTAGGTGACGCAGCCGCCGGGGAACAGGTAGTAGATCGCCCCCTGGTAGCGCCGGCCGGGCTCGATGGAGATGACCTCCTGGTAGCGGCGGGTGCCGGGGTGGTCCGAGGGCACCCGGGTGACCCGCCCGAAGGTGCAGTAGCGCTCCAGCACCACCTGGACCGCGCGGGTGCCGACCCGGTCGGAGTCGAGCGAGAACCGCACCCGGCCGTTGCGCACGAACACATCGCTCACGCTCCAGCCGGCCGGCAGCAGCTCGACGCAGGGGAGCTGGCTGGCCGTCGGCACCGCCTGGGCCATCAGGATGACCAGGGCCGTGCCCTGGCGGCCCTGGTACCGGCAGGCCGGCTCGCGGGCCTGGGCGAGCTCGGTGCTGGCCGGCCGGACGCACCCGCTGGCGGCCAGGCAGACGGCCAGGGCCAGCAGCAGGCGTCTCACAGCAGCCCCGCCGACTCGAAGCTGCTCAGCGCCGTGAGCAGGGCCAGCAGGGCGAGCAGGACGACCCCGATCATCAGCCCGACCCGGCGGATGCTCCAGCGCTGGATGGCGACCGGGGGCGCCCATTCGGGCAGCAGCCGCAGGAACTCGGCGTGCAGGTCGCGGCCCTGGTCACGCATGGCCTTGCGCAGCTGGGAGGGCATGGTGATGCCGCTGGTGGCGGCGAAGGCCTCGGCGATCTCGTCGTCGTTGAACTGCAGCCGGGCCCGCCGGTAGACCTGCTCGCAGCTGGAGCGGGTGGCCAGGACCAGCATCATGTTGGCCAGGTCGACCGCCTGCCGCCAGGGGCTGGGACGGACCTCGGCGAAGAACACGTCGATCAGGTGGACCCGGCCGTCGCGGACCAGCAGGTTGGCCGGCTTGATGTCG
>JBJMHP010000138.1:0-4345 GCA_045807325.1 Actinomycetes bacterium
GAACGCGCCCGCGATGCCGCGATCCTCCGTGTAACGGGAGTTCGGGTCGTACTTCGCGGGTGGTTCAGGCACGGTGCTCAGAGGATTGTTCCGCTCGGCGACTCGCAGTGCCAACTTGGTTGCGGACCGCACGAACGCCAGATCGGCGCGCTGGAGCCTATCGCGCCAGGGACCCGGCGCTCGCCTCCCAGAGGGCCTCCGCGTCGGCCGCGCGGCCCTCGGCCTGGGCCTGCGCCGTGGCCGAGATCAGGTCGGACAGGACGGCCACCGCCTCGAGGTCCCCGGTCTCCGCCAGGCGAGACAGGCCGAGCGCGTAGAGGGCGTCGCCGGCCAGCAGGCGCATGTCGCGGTCCATGCCCGTGAAGGCGCGCGGCTCGCCGTAATGCAGGAGGTAGCCCTCGTAGACCGCCTCGAGCACGAAGCCGCGCACACCCTCCACGCCGTCGAAGCGGCCGGGGCCGGGATCGCTGCTTGCGTGGGGCGTGAGCGCGGGACCGGCCGCCGCCACGACCTCGGCGAGCGTGCTCACAGCTCCGCCAGCGTCTCGCGTGCCGCGGCCAGGGTGCGCTCCACGTGGGCGTCCGTGTGCGCCAGCGACGGGAACCAGGCTTCAAACTGCGACGGCGGCAGGTACACGCCGCGGTCCAGCATCCCGCGGCAGAACGCGGCGTAGGCGTCCAGGTCGCAGGCCTTGGCCTCCTCGTAGTTCCGCGGTGGTTCGGGGGCGAAGAACAGGGTGAGCAGACCCGTGGTGACGGCTGTGCTCGCCGGAACGCCGGCGTCCCCGGCCGCCTCCGTCAGGCCCGCGGCCAGCGTGCGCGCCAACTTCTCGAGCCGGGCGTATGCGCGCTCGTCGAGCAACCGCAACGTGGCGAGCCCGGCAGCGGTGGCCAGCGGGTTCCCGGACAGGGTGCCGGCCTGGTAGACCGGGCCCTGCGGGGCGACCAGGTCCAGCAGCTCCCTCGGCCCGCCGTAGGCGGCCGCCGGGAGCCCACCCCCCAGAACCTTGCCGAAGGTGAGCAGGTCCGGGTCCAGCGACCACATGGCGGTGGCGCCGCCGCGGTGGACCCGGAACCCGGTCAGGACCTCGTCCAGCACCAGCAGGGCGCCGGCCCGGCGGGTCTCGGCCCGCAGGGCGGTCAGGAACGCGTCCGTCGGCGGGACGACCCCCATGTTGGCGGCGATCGGCTCGACCATCACGGCCGCGATCTGGTCCCCGGCTTCGGCGAAGGCCGCCGCCAGGGCCCGCTCGCCGTTGTAGGGGAGCACGATCGTGTCGGCCGTCTGGGCGGTGGTCACCCCCGGCGAGTCGGGCAGCCCAAGGGTGGCCACGCCCGAGCCGGCCGCGGCCAGCAGGGCGTCGGCGTGGCCGTGGTCGCAGCCGGCGGACTTGACCCGCTTGGGCCGGCCGGTGGCCGCCCTGGCCAGGCGGGCGGCGCTCATGGTGGCCTCGGTGCCGGAGCTGACCATGCGCAGCCGCTCCACCCCCGGGACCCGCCGGGCCACCTCCTCGGCCAGCTCCACCTCGGCCTCGGTGGGGGCGCCGAAGGAGGTCCCGCGGGCGGTGGCCGCCTGCACGGCCTCGACCACCCGCGGGTGGGCGTGGCCGGCGATCAGCGGCCCCCACGAGCAGACCAGGTCCACATAGCGGTTGCCGTCCACGTCCTCCAGGTACGGCCCCTGGCCGCGGGCGAAGAACCGGGGCGTGCCCCCGACCGCCCCGAAGGCCCGCACGGGCGAGTTCACCCCGCCGGGGATGGCCTTCCTGGCCCGCTCGAACAGGGCCTCGCTGCGCCGGGCCGTGGTCATGGTTGCGCGTCCCGGTCGAGGCCGAAGTGGGCCGCTCGCAGCTCGGCCAGCCGGTCGAGGTCCTCGGCGGTCGGCGGGGGCAGGTCGGCCGCGGCGGCCAGCTCGGCCAGGTGGCCGCGGTCGCGCACGGCCGGCAGGACGGTGGCCACCACCGGGTCGGCCAGGACGAGTCGGAGCAGCGCCTGGTCCAGGGTCTGGTCGCGGTCCTGCTCCAGGAACGACAGGCGCTCCCGGGCGGCCGGCTCCAGGCGCGGGACCAGTGGGTCGCGCGCGATCAGCCCGGCGCCGGCCTCGGCGGCAAGCCGGGCCAGGTCGGCGCCGGGCTGCTGCTCGGCGACGTTGTAGACGTTCTCGACGGCGGCGACCCGGCGCTCCTGGATGGCGGCCGCGCCCTCGTCACCCCACCCGGGCCCGGGCCCGAGGGCCACGCCGTAGTGGCGGATCTTGCCCTTCTCGACCTGGGCCTCCAGGAACTCGAACAGCTCGTCGGACTCGATGGCGTCCATGCCCGGGTGGTACAGCAGCCACAGGTCGATCGGCTCCAGGCGCAGCCGGCGCAGCGAGGCGTCCAGGGCCCGGCCGGCGAATTGGGGAGACCAGTCGTGCCATGGTGCCCTCGAGGTCGGCTCCCAGAGCCTGGGGGTGGTGTCGTAGCCGAAGGTGGTGGCCACGGTGACCTCGTCGCGGCGCCCACCCACGGCGGCGCCCAGGAGCCGCTCGGCCCGGCCGTCGTCGTCGGTGTCGGTGGCCGCGAAGTAGCCGATGCCGAGGTCCAGGGCCGCTCCGAGCAGGTCGGCGACGTCCTCGCCGGGCCGCGCCTCGGGCCCGGCGATCAGCGGCCACACGGCCAGCCCGACCTCGCTGACGACCAGGTCGGTCGAGCCGATGCGGCGGTGACGCACTCCGGTAGGCTCCTTGTTCCCGGGGACCGCCGCCCAGTCTACGACCGCCCCGGGCGGGATCGAGGAGGCCAGATGCCGGAGGTTCAGGACTGGTTGCTGACCACGTTCGAGCGGGGCAACCGCGCGACCGAGATCGACCGCCGCCGGGGGGACGACCGGGCCTGGACCGAGGGCAATCTGGTCGAGGCCCTGGTCCACGGGGCCACCTACTACCGGCGGCTGCTGGCCGTCCTGCGCGCCTGCCGCGAGGGCGACCTGGTCGGCCTCACCGACTGGCGCGGCGACACCGACGAGCTCCTGGACGGCGAGGGCACCGAGCTGGGCAAGGTCCTGGCCGAGCTGGCCGGGCGGGGTGTGCAGGTCCGCGGGCTGCTCTGGCGCTCCCATCCCAGCGTGACCCACTTCAACGAGGAGCAGAACCTGCACCTGGGTGATGTGGTCAACGAGGCCGGCGGGGAGATCCTGCTCGACGAGCGGGTCAAGGGACCGGGCAGCCAGCACCAGAAGCTGGTCCTGGTCCGCCACCCTGACCGCGAGGACGAGGACGTCGCGTTCATGGGCGGGATCGACCTGTGCCACGGGCGCCGGGACGACGAGCACCACCTTGGCGACCCGCAGTCGGTGCCGATGGACCCGCGCTACGGCGACCGTCCACCCTGGCACGACGTGCAGCTGGAGATCCGCGGGCCGGCCGTCGGCGATCTGTCGGTCACCTTCCGGGAGCGGTGGGAGGACCCGACCCCGCTCGACCACCGAAACCCGTGGCGGGCCCGGCTGACCCGGCGGGTCAACCAGCCCAGGCACCCCAGCCCGCTGCCGCCGATGCTGCGCGACCCGGCCCCGGCCGGCCCCCACGCCGTCCAGGTCCTGCGCACCTACCCGGCCAAGCGGCCGCCGCTGCCGTTCGCCCCCACAGGGGAGCGCAGCATCGCCCGGGCCTACCTCAAGGCCCTGTGGCGGGCCCGCCGGCTCGTCTACCTGGAGGACCAGTACCTGTGGTCCGAGGACGTGGCGCAGGCGCTGGCCGACGCCCTGCGCCGCTCGCCCGAGCTGCGGCTGATCGCGGTCGTGCCCCGCTACCCGGACCAGGACAGCCGCCTGGCCGGGCCGCCGAACCGCATCGGCCAGCAGGCCGCCCTGGACGTGGTGCGGGAGGCCGGCGGCGACCGGGCCGCCGTCTACGACCTCGAGAACCGCCACGGCACGCCGATCTACGTGCACGCCAAGGTCTGCGTGATGGACGACGTCTGGGCCACGATCGGCTCCGACAACTTCAACCGCCGCTCCTGGACCCACGACTCCGAGCTGTCCGCCGTCATCATCGACCCCGCCGGCGCCTACGCCCGCGACCTGCGCCAGCATCTCGCCGCCGAGCACCTCGAGCTCGACGACGCCACCCACCTCGAGGAGCCCGAGGCCATGTTCGCGGCGTACGCCGAGTGCGCCGCCGCCCTCGACGCCTGGCACGCCGCCGGCCGCACCGGCCCCCGCCCCACCGGCCGCCTCCGCCGCCTCGACCCGCCCCGGCTGGGCCCGCTGACCCGGGCGGTCGCGCTCATGCCGTACCTGTGGCTGCACTACCCCGACGGTCGACCGCGGCCACTGCGGCGCAGCGACCGATGTTGACTCAGGCC
>JBJMHP010000139.1:0-4584 GCA_045807325.1 Actinomycetes bacterium
CGGCGTCCGCTGGGGCATGTGGATGGGGCCTGCCGAGCTGGTGGACACGATGGTCCACGACGGGCTGTGGTCGACCTTCACCGGTCAGCACATGGGCGAGTCCTCCGACCAGGTCAACGACGTCTTGGGGATCTCCAGGGAGGACCAGGACGCCTGGGCGGCCCGCTCCCACCAGCGCGCCGCTGCCGCCTGGGCGTCCGGGCCGTTCACCGACGAGGTCGTCGCCGTCGAGGTCCGGGCCGGAGGTGAGACCACCGTGGTCGAGCGCGACGAGGGCATCCGCCCGCAGACCACCCACGAGTCCCTGGCCGAGCTGCCGCCGGCGTTCACCCCGACCGGGACCATCACCGCCGGCACCGCCTCCCAGCTCTCGGACGGGGCGGCCGCCCTGGTGGTGATGCGCGCCGACCGCGCCCGGGCGCTCGGCCTGGAGCCGCTCGCCGAGATCCTCGCCCACGGCATGTGCGCCGACCGGTTCGCCTACCTGCATACCGTCCCCGCGATCGCGCTGGAGAAGGCCCTCAAAAAGGCCGGCAGGGACCTGCACGACCTCGGCCTGCTGGAGGTCAACGAGGCCTTCGCCTCGGTGGCGCTGCACGCCACCCGCATGCTCGGCGCCGACCAGGACCTGGTGAACGTCAACGGCGGCTCGGTCGCGCTGGGCCACGCCCTCGGCTCCACCGGCGCCCGGATGCTGGTGACGCTGGTGCACGAGATGCGCCGCCGCCAGGTCGAGCACGGCGCCGCCACCCTGTGCGGCGGCGGCGGCCAGGGCGACGCCCTGCTGCTGCGCCTCCCCGCCCGCTGACGGAGCTTGGGCGAGCAAGACGCGCTTGCCTTGGCCATGCGGGTTACGGGTAGCCTTGACCATGTCCGCCACGCCAGCCGCTCCGGCCAACTTCGGGGTTGGCTCCTGGATTGAGCGTCGAGCCAGGATCGCCCCCGCTCAGGTGGCCCTGGTGGGAGGCGATCGCTCGCTCACCTACGCGGAGCTGGCCCGCCGGATCCGGCGCCTGGCCAACGGCCTGCGTCGGCTTGGTGTGGGGCGCGGCGACCGGGTGGCATGGCTGGGGCCCAACCATCCGGCGTTCCTGGAGTCGCTGTTCGCCTCCGGGCTGCTGGGTGCGGCGCTGGCGCCGGTGAACCACCGGCTGGCGGCCGATGGGATCCGGGCCGTCCTTGCCGACACCGAGCCGAGCGTGCTGATACAACATGGCGCGACCGACCCCACCCCGATGCCGGACTCGGTCCGACACCGGATCTCGGTCGCGGGCTCGCCCGAGGAAGCGCTCGACTTCGAGGCGTTGGTCGCCGAGTCCTCCGACGAGCCCATCCAGGGGCTGGTGGGCATGGAGGACGTCTGCCTGCTGTCGCACACCTCGGGCACCACCGGGCCACCCAAGGGCGTCATGCTCACCCACGCCAACCTCACCTGGAACGTCGTCAACTTCCTCACCTGCGCCGACTTCCGCGGCGACGACGTCACGGTGGCGATCGCTCCGTTCTTCCGCGTCGGAGGCACCGGGGTGAACGTCCTACCGGTCCTGTTCCTGGGGGGAACGGTGGTGGTGCCAAGCGACCTCAGCCCAGACGGGATCCTGCAGGCGATGGATCGGCATCGCGTGACGGTGGGCTTTGGCAATCCCGACCTGCTGGACGCTCTGGCCCGATCCGAGGTCTGGCCGCACGTCGACCTGTCCTGCGTCCGCTTCATCATCACGGGCGGTGCCCCGGTGCCCGAACGTCTCATCCGTGCCTACCTGAACCGGGGCGTGGCCCTGCTGCAGGGCTACGGGCTGTCGGAGGCGGCGCCGCTCGCGCTGCTGCTGGACCCGCACAGCGCGCTCAGCAAGGTCGGATCCGCTGGACGGCCGCCCCTGCTCGTGGACATCCGGATCGTGCGCCCAGACCGGAGCGTGGTGAGACCGGGCGAGACCGGCGAGCTGCTCGTGCGCGGCCCAAACGTCATGGCCGGGTACTGGCGGCGGCCCGAGGCCACCCGTGAGGTCCTGTCACCGGACGGCTGGCTGCGGACCGGCGACGCGGCACGAAGCGACGAGGAGGGATATGTCTGGATCGTCGATCGGGTCGCGGACCACTTCCTCTCCGGAGGCCAGCCCGTCTACCCCGGAGACGTGGAACGGGTGTTGACCGGCCATCCGGCGGTTGTGGATGCCGGTGTGGTCCAGGTCCTGGACAGAGGGGACGGCGAGGCGGTGGCCGCCGTGGTGGTGCCGTCGGCAGGGTCGAAGGTGACCGAGCAGGAGATCCTGGCGTTCGGCCGAGAGCACCTGGCCGCCCACCAGGCGCCGGCGTCGGTGACCTTCGTGGATCACCTGCCGAGGAATTCGGTGGGAAAGCTGCTGCGCGCCCAGCTTCGCGAGCTTGCCTCCCCCCCGGACCGCACCTGACAGGTTGCTCTCACCCCTCACAGGTCCTCCAGGACGGCGTCGGCGGCGCGGCGGCCGGAGGCGAGGGCGCCGTTGATGGAGGCGTTGTCGCGGTGGTCGCCGCAGACATAGAGGCCGGGGCGAAGGCGGACGGGGCGTTCGGGGGGCTCCAGGGTCCCTGGGGGCTGGGCGGGCTGGGCGTGGGGGATGTGGTAGGTCTTGAGGTGGCGCCAGGCGACCACGCCCGACCCGAACCAGTCGGCGAGCTGGCCGAGGACGGCCGCCTCCAGGTCGGGGCCTCTGGGGAGGCCGGGGCGGTCGAGGACGGCGGCCGAGACCAGGGCGGCGCCCGGTGGGGCGTAGCCGGGGGCGACCGCGCTGGGCACGCAGAGGCTGTTGACCGGGCCGTCGCCGTCGCCGTCCAGAACGATCACCGGCTCGTCGACCGGGGCCGTGTCGGCGGCGAAGTACAGGCAGCGGGCGGCGACCGACGCGGGGGCGGGCGGCTCGCCGCCGAGCAGCCCGGAGGCGGTGGGGCCGTCGGTGGCGACCACCACCGCCCTGGCCGGCAGCCGCTCGCCGTCGGCCAGGAGCACGCTGCCGTCGCCGACCGCCGTCACCCGCCGGCCGAGGCGGACCCGGTCGGCGGGGAGGCCGCCGGCGAGCTGCTCGGAGATGGCCCCCATCCCGCGGGCCGGGAGGGACACGTCGCCCAGGGCGAGCATCCGGTAGACGAACTCGAACATGCGGCTGGAGGTGCCGAGCTCCCGGTCGAGCAGGACCCCGCCGAACAGGGGCCGGAAGAAGCGGTCGACGATCGTGTCCGAGAAGCCGTCGGCGGCCAGGGCCTCCCGGGTGGTGGTCTCGGGCCGGGCGAACAGCTCCTCCAGCGACCCGGCCACCACCCGGCGGCGCAGGCTCGCCACCTTGAGCTTGTCGCCCAGGGTGCCGACCGGGGCCAGCAGGGTGCGCAGGCCGGCCGAGCGCCGGCGGAACGGGTCGGTCACGGTCACGAGCTTGCCGCCGGTGCGGACGATGGCTCCCGGGTCGAAGGGGCGCAGCTCGAGCCTGCCGTAGTCGAGCGCCTCGGCGGCCTCGGGGTAGGCGGTCAGCAGGACCTGGAAGCCGCGGTCGAGCAGGAAGTCCTCGACCCGGTCGGTGCGGACCCGGCCGCCGACGCCGTCGCCGGCCTCCAGCACGGTGACGGCGACGCCCTGGTCGTGGAGGCGGCGGGCGCAGCGCAGTCCGGCCAGCCCCGCGCCGACGACGTAGACGCCATCGTCCTGCGTCATCTAGCCGCCGGGGCGTCCCGCCTGGGCGGCCTCGGCGTCCCGGCGCAGCGGCCCCGGCAGGGCGAACTGGACGTCCTCGGGGACCACCTCGACCTGGCGGACCTCGGTCGCGCCCCGCTCCTGCAGGGCGGCGACCAGCTCGTCGACCAGCCATTCGGGGGCCGACGCGCCCGAGCTGATCCCGACGGTGTCGACACCCTCGAACCAGGCCGGGTCGACCGCCCCGGCCTCGGAGACCAGGTGGGCCTGGCAGCCGGCGGACCGGGCGACCTCGACCAGGCGCACCGAGTTGGAGGAGTTGGTGGCCCCGATCACCAGCACCAGCTGGCAGTCGCGGGCCAGGGCCTTGACCGCGGCCTGGCGGTTCTGGGTGGCGTAGCAGATGTCGTCGGAGCGGGGGCCGGCCAGCACCGGGAACCGCTCGCGCAGGGTGCCGATCACTCCGGTCGTCTCGTCGACCGACAGGGTGGTCTGGGTGAGGTAGGCGACCCGCTCGGGGTCGGCGACCTCGACCCTGGCCGCCTCCTCCTCGTCGCCGACCAGGTGGACGGCCCTGGGCGCGTGGCCCATGGTGCCGACGACCTCCTCGTGTCCCTCGTGGCCGACGAGCACGATGTCGTAGCCCTTGGCGGCGAACCGGCGGGCCTCCTGGTGGACCTTGGTCACCAGCGGGCAGGTGGCGTCGATCACCCGCAGGCCGCGGGTCCTGGCCTCGGCGTGCACCGACGGGGCGACGCCGTGGGCCGAGAACACCACCGTGGCCCCCTCGGGCACCTCGTCGAGCTCGTCCACGAACACCGCGCCCCTGGTCTCGAGGTCCCTGACCACGTGCAGGTTGTGGACGATCTGCTTGCGCACGTACACCGGGGGGCCGTAGGTGGCCAGGGCGACCTCGACGATGT
>JBJMHP010000140.1:0-18672 GCA_045807325.1 Actinomycetes bacterium
GGCCGCGGCCGCCGGATCCACCGCGGCGGCGGCCGCTGGGAACGGGACCGTCCGGCCGGGGCCCTGGACGGGGAGGACCTCGGTGGGGGATGGACGAGGGCCGGCGAGTCGCCCCAGCTCGGCCCGTACCTCGGCGCCGGATGGGCGGGATGCGGGGTCCTTGGCCAGGAGGGCAGTGATGATAGGGGTGAGGGCACCGGCCCGGCGGGGGGCGCGTGGGGGCTCGTTGACCACCGCGGCCAAGGTCGCGATCGAGCTCCCACGATCGAACGGCGGCACCCCCTCGACCGCATAGAACAGTGTCGCCCCCAACGCCCAGAAGTCCGCCGGCGGCCCACTCGCCTCCCCCCTGGCCTGCTCCGGCGCCATATACGCCGGCGACCCGATCACCAACCCGGTCGAGGTCAACTGCGGATCCCCCTGCAGCGACGCCACCCCGAAGTCGGCCAGCTTCACCCGACCATCGGCCGCCACCATGACATTGCCCGGCTTGACGTCACGATGCACGATCCCGGCCGCATGGGCCGCCTCCAGCACCCCGGTCAGCTGGCTGCCGAGCTCGGCCACCTGCTCTGGGGTCAGCGGCCCCTGGGCCTGGACCAGGTCGGCCAGGGTCGGCGCGGCCACCAGCTCCATCACGATGAAGGTCCCACCCTGGTCCTGGACCACGTCGTACAGCGTGACCGCGCCGGGGTGGTTGAGACGGGCCGCCGCCCGGGCCTCCCGCATGACCCGGGCCTGGGCCGACCGGCGCTCCTCCTCGGCCATGGTCGGGGGGAACACCACCTCCTTGACCGCGGCCTGGCGGCCCAGCACCTGGTCCTGGGCACGCCAGACAACACCCATCCCTCCCCGCCCAAGGGGAGCGTTGAGCACATAACGATCCGCGACCAACCGGTCGGCAGCCGGCATGGACATACCAACCCACCCTACCCGTTGGCCGCCAGCACCAACCGATCAGGCCGACGGCGGGACGAACGACCCTTTGAACGCCTCGAAGAGGGCCCAGCCCGCGCCCCAGTCGCGGTCGCGGCCGTAGATCGCCATGGCGATATGGTGCCTCGGCGACCGGATGCCCAGCTCCAGCGCGTGCCAGGTCTCGCCGTCGTGATAGGTGAACTCGAGCAGGGCGGCGGGCAGGCCCTTGAACTGGGTCGGCTCCAGGCGGGCCTGTCGGTAGTCGCCGAGCTCGCCGGCGTGGGCCTGGCTGGCCTGCTGCTCGAGGGTCACCGGGTCGGCATGCGGGTCCTGCTGCCAGTCGATCCGCAGGAACGTCGGGGAGCTCTGGTCACGGAGCTCGGTGCGAGGGCCGCCGTCGGCCACCACCTGCCAGCCCGGCGGGACGGCGACCTGGTAGCCGGTGGCCGGATCGGTGTGCACGGCCCAGCCCGGCGGGACCAGGGTGGCCAGGGTGGTCGGGGTGATGGTTGAGGTCGGCGCCGCCGTCGTGGGTGGGGATGTGGCCGACGGAACGGTGGTGACCGTCGACGCCCCCGCCCGGCCCCGCAGCCCCAGCGGGTCCCCGGTCACAGCCACCGCGACCAGGAACGACACCAGCGCCAGCACGACCGAACCGCCGGCGATCAGCAGCACCTGCCGCACCAGCGGGTCCAATGCGGACCAACCCGCCCGCGGACCATACAGAGGGCCGTGGACTCCGGGCGGCGCCATTGGAGGAGAGGGGCCGTGGACACCGGCCGGCGCCCCACCCCAAGAGGGGCTGTGGACAGCCCGGCGCCCCCGATCCGCGGCCGGGGTAGCCTCCCCCACCGGGGGACCCGACGCCGACGGGTCCGGGTCCGGCGCGCCCCGGGACAGGGGACCGGGGGCCCGGCGACCCGGCACCGGACCGGGTGGGTCAGGCGCATCCGGGGTGCCGAGGGTGCCCGGGAGGCCTGGTGGCGGGTGGGGTGGATGTGGTGCGCCCAGAGCCACAGGCTCCTCTCGACCGGGACTCACGGACTGCCCCCAGGAAGGACCCTCGGCGAGGGGTTCGAGGAGGCGACGGGTCTCGGCGATGCTCGGGCGGCCGCCGGGGGGCTTGGTCAGGAGGGCGGTGAGGGCCGCGGCCAGGGGACCGGCGAGCTCAGTCGGACGGGGCCGTTCGTTGAGGATGGCCGCCAGGGTGGCCTCCCTCCTCTCCTCAGCGGCGCTCCTCCCCCCGCCGCTGAATGGACCTTCACCCTCAACTGCAAGGAACAGGACGGCCCCCAGGGACCAGAGGTCGGCGGGGGGCCGGTGGAGTCGCCTCTGACCTGCTCGGGGCCGAGGAAGGCGGTCGTGGCCCGGTCGGCGCCGGGGGCGGTGCGGAGGGTGGCCAGGCCGACGCCGGTGAGGCGGGTGTGGCCGTCGGCGGGGATCAGGACGTTTGCCGGGCGGAGGTCGAGGTGGGCCAGACCGGCGGCGTGGGTCGCCTCGAGGGCGTCGAGCAGGTCCAGGCCCATGCTGGCCACCCGGCCGACCGGGAGGGGGCCGTCCCTGGCGATCAGCTGGTCGAGGGTCACGCCCTCGACCAGCTCGGTGGCCACGTAGACGACGCCGTCGGTGACGACCACGTCGTCGAGGCGGACCAGGCCGGGATGGTCGAGGGAGGCCGCCGCCCGAGCCTCGGCGGCGACCCGGGCCCACAGGGCCGCCTGGTCGGCGCCGGCCGGGTCGGGGCGAGCGGCGAGGCGGAGCTCCTCGACCGCCAGCTGTCGGCCGTCGGCCGCGTCGGTGGCCTGCCAGATCACGCCGGCCGGGCCGCGGCGCAGCGCGGTGTGCAACGTCCAGCGGCCGGCGACGAGCCGCTCGGCGGCGTCGTGTGACATGGTGGGGGCCAAACAATACGACCAACAACCGCCTCGCCCAAAACGGCCTGTGAGCAGGCAGTTTCGCTGCGCCACAGGTCGGTTACCCAGTGGTAGAGTCGGTGGAGCCCGACGGGAGGTGACGTTCGAGGGATGCAGCGCCTGGGGACGCTCTACCGCGGCCGTGAGGGGATGTGGACCTGGGTCCTGCACCGGGTCTCCGGCGTGGCCATCCTGTTCTACCTGTTCGCCCACGTGGTCGACCAGGCCCTGCTGAATGTCTCCCCCGAGGCCTACAACCGGGTGATCGACACCTACCGCAACCCGTTCGTCGGGCTGCTGGAGATCGGCCTGGCCGTGGTGGTGATCTTCCACGCCCTGAACGGCCTGCGGATCATCCTGTTCGACTTCTGGTCCCAGGGGGTGCGCCGCCAGCGCCAGATGCTCTGGGTCCAGACGGTGCTGTTCCTGGCCCTGGCCATCCCGCCGGTGATCGCCATCGGCGCCCACGTGGTCGAGGAGCTCTGAGGATGGCCGCCGACCTCACCCCGGCCCCGCTCCCCCGCTCGACCTCGGCCGACCGGCGCCAGCCCAAGGGTGGCCGGGGCAGCTTCGAGCTGTACGCCTGGGTGTTCATGCGCATCTCCGGCGTGCTGCTGGTGCTGCTGGTACTGGGCCACTTCGGGATCATGCACGTGCTCGACGGCGGCCTGGACCGGATCAACTTCGCCTTCGTGTCCGGCCGCTGGGCCAACCCGTTCTGGCGGGTCTACGACTTCGCCATGCTCACCCTGGCCCTGGCCCACGGCGGCAACGGCCTGCGGGTGATCATCGACGACTACGCCCGCACCGGCACCCGGCGCCTGCTCTACCAGAGCGTCAACGCCACCGTGGTCGGCCTGACTTGGGCCCTGGGCACCCTGACGATCTTCGCCTTCACGCCCCAGCCGACCTAGGAGCCGTTCGCCTTCGCCGAAGCGCCGATGCTGGCGTCCCGGTTAGGCGGCCGAGCCTTACGGATCGACGGTGCCGGACTCACGAGTATTCCCCGCGGGTCGCAGGCTTCCCGCTTCACAGCCGCCTGCCCAGCAGGCTGGGTCCTCTGGTCGGCTCCACGGGCGTTTGGCGTCTCCCAGCCACTCTGGGCGACGTGCTGCGCGAGCTTGGCGAGGTTGCGGGCGGCATTCAGATCTCGGTCGAGCCGCAGCCCGCAGACCTCGCAGGTGAAGGTGCGCTCGGCCAGGGTGAGCTTGGCTTTCACCCAGCCGCAGGCCGAGCACGTCTTGGACGAGGGGTAGAACCGGTCGGCCACCACCAATCGGCTGCCGTACCAGGTGGTCTTGTAGGCAAGCATGCGGCGCAGTTCGGCCAAACCTGTATCGGCAAACGCTCGGGCGATGCGCCGGTTGCGGACCATTCCGGCGACGTTGAGGTGCTCCACCACCACCGTGGCGTGCTCCTTGGCGAGGGTGGTGGTGAGTTTATGAAGTGCGTCGCGCCGGAGATTGGCGGCTCGGGCGTGCGCGCGGGCCAGCCGTCGCCGGGCCAGCTTCCGTCGTCGAGAGGCCGGGCGTCGACGAGCCAGTTCCCGGTTGAGCCGGCGAAGCCTTAGGGCGGATTGCTCCAGAGCTCGTGGGTTCGGGATGGGAGGCTCGCCAGTAGAGAGCACGGCCAAGTGACGGATGCCGACGTCCACTCCAATCGTGGTCGTCTTCCCGTTGATGGCCGGGATCTGCCGTTCAACCTCGACGGTGAAGGAGACGAACCAGCGGTCGGCCGTTCGGGAAATGGTGGCGGACAGAACCCGGGCGGTGCCCTGCTCCAGGCGGCGGGCGAGCTTGCGGGTCGACTCGTGGGTCTTGAGGACGCCGATGCGGGGAAGCTGGACGTGCTTGCGGTCGGCCAGCACCTTGATCGCGCCGGTGGTGAAACGGCAGGCATCCCGACAACGGCCCTTCTTCTTGAACTGTGGGAATCCGACCGGGCGGCCCTTGCGGCCACCGCTCCTGGAGTCGCTCCAGTTCCTCAACGCTCTGGCCAACCCATCCAGGCCGGAGGAGTAGGCCTCCTTGGAGTTCTCGGCCCACCATGGTGCAACTTGGTCCTTGACCCGGTTCCATTCCCGCCGCAGCTCGGGCACCGTCCATGGCACCTGCGCCCCTGGGTCGGTTCGGCGCTGGTCGAGGCGGGTCTTGACCAACGCCAGACCCCAGTTGTGGGCGACCCTGGCGGCTCCGCAGTGGGACGCGAGAGCCCGACGCTGGGCCGGAGTAGGATCCAGCGCGAACCGGTAAGCCTGGGTCACGGTGGCCATGATCTCGCCTACTCGATGCTCGCGGTTCGGTCCATACGGTCAACAATAGGCACCGGCCCCGACACTCAACGAGGCATTTCCACAGCCCGCTCGCGGGGCATGCAGATAGCGAGCAATGCTGGCCGGAGCGCTGATAGCCTCAGGTTCAGGGCCACCCCAGCGAACCTTAGGAGCCCCATGACCCAGCAGCACACCTTCGACGTGGTGATCGTCGGGGCCGGAGGGGCCGGCCTGCGGGCGGCCCTGGAGACCTCCAGGCGGGCCCGGACGGCGGTCATCACCAAGCTGTACCCGACCCGCTCCCACACCGGCGCGGCCCAGGGCGGCATGTGCGCCGCCCTGGCCAATGTCGAAGAGGACAACTGGGAGTGGCACACCTTCGACACCGTCAAGGGCGGCGACTACCTGGTCGACCAGGACGCGGCCGAGATCATGTGCCGGGAGGCGATCGAGGCCGTCTACGACCTCGAGCACATGGGGATGCCGTTCAACCGCACCCCGGACGGCAAGATCGACCAGCGGCGCTTCGGCGGCCACACCCACCACCATGGCGCCGGGGCCGTGCGCCGCTCCTGCTTCGCCGCCGACCGCACCGGCCACATGATCCTCCAGACCCTGTACCAGCAGAACGTCAGGCAGGGGACCATCTTCTTCGACGAGTTCTACGTGCTCGACCTGCTGCTCGCCCCCGACGACGGCCGGGCCGCCGGGGTGGTGGCCTACGAGCTGGCCACCGGGGAGCTGCACACCTTCCGGGCCAAGTCGGTGGTGTTCTGCACCGGCGGCTACGGGAAGATGTTCAAGATCACCTCCAACGCCCACGCCCTCACCGGCGACGGCCCCGGGGTCTGCTACCGGCGCGGCGTGCCCATGGAGGACATGGAGTTCTTCCAGTTCCACCCCACCGGGCTGTACCGGTTGGGGGTGCTGCTCAGCGAGGCCGCCCGGGGCGAGGGCGGCATCCTGCGCAACGCCGACGGCGAGGCGTTCATGGAGCGCTACGCCCCCACCATCAAGGACCTCGCCCCCCGCGACATGGTCAGCCGGGCCATCTACACCGAGATCCGCGAGGGCCGGGGCGCCGGCCCCGACGGTGACTATGTCTATCTGGACGTCAGTCACCTTGACCCAGGGGTGATCGACGCCAAGCTGCCCGACATCACCGAGTTCGCCCGCACCTACCTGGGGGTCGAGCCCAAGAAGGAGGGCGTGCCGATCCAGCCCACGGCCCACTACGCCATGGGCGGCATCCCGACCAACCTCGACGCCCAGGTGGTCGCCGACGCCTCCGACACGCCGGTCGGCGGGCTGTTCGCGGCCGGCGAGTGCGCCTGCGTGTCGGTCCACGGGGCCAACCGGCTGGGCACCAACTCGCTGCTGGACATCGTCGTGTTCGGCAAGCGGGCCGGGATCGGTGCCGCCGAGCACGCGGCCGGCGTCGCCCACGCCGAGCTGGGCGAGGACCCGGCCAGCGCCGTCACCCGGATGCTGGAGGATCTGGCCGGCCACGCCGAGGGCGAGCGGGCGGCCGCCATCCGGGGTGACCTCCAGGTCAGCATGGACGCCAAGGCCGGGGTGTACCGGACCGAGACCCTGCTCAAGGAGATGGAGGTCGAGCTGGCCTCGCTGCGTGAGCGCTACGCCCGGGTCTGGGTCCAGGACACCTCCAGGCGCTACAACACCGACCTGCTGGAGGCGGTCGAGCTCGGCTTCCTGCTCGACCTGGCCGAGACCCTGGTGGTGTCGGCCAGGGCCCGCACCGAGAGCCGGGGCGGCCACTTCCGCGAGGACTACCCTGCCCGCGACGACAAGCACTGGCTGCGCCACAGCCTGGCCCTGCGTGCCGACAGCGGGGTCAAGCTCGACTACAAGCCGGTCACGATGACCAGGTACGAACCGATGGAGCGGAAATACTGACGACTGCGGGGAGCCCAGGCCCCCCGCATACCCCCCAAGAGGAAGCCGACTGATGCAGGTGATGCTGCGGGTTCGCCGCTTCAACCCCGAGACCGACGCCGAGTCGCGGATCGAGACCTACGACGTCCCGGCCGACCCGATGGACCGGGTGCTGGACCTGCTCCACTGGGTGAAGTGGAACCTGGATGGGTCGCTGACCTTCCGGCGCTCGTGCGCCCACGGGGTCTGCGGGTCGGACGCGATGCTGATCAACGGGGCCAACCGGCTGGCCTGCAAGGTGCTGGTCCGCGAGCTCGGCGACCAGATCACGGTCGAGCCGCTGCGCGGCCTGCCGGTCAACAAGGACCTGCTGGTCGACATGGAGCCGTTCTTCGCCTCCTACCGCGAGGTCCTGCCGTACCTGATCAACCACGACCCGGCCCCCGACACCGAGCGCCGCCAGTCCCCCAAGGAACGGGAGCGCTACGACGACACCACCAAGTGCATCCTGTGCGCCGCCTGCACCACCTCCTGCCCGGTGTTCTGGGCCGACGAGGAGTACTTCGGCCCGGCGGCGATCGTGAATGCCCACCGCTTCATCTTCGACTCCCGCGACCACGGCGCCGCCCAGCGCCTGACCGTGCTGAACGACAAGGAGGGCGTCTGGCGCTGCCGGACGACCTTCAACTGCACCGACGCCTGCCCCCGCGGCATCAAGGTCACCCAGGCCATCCAGGAGGTGAAGCGGGCCCTGCTGTTCCGCAAGGTGTAGGGGGAGGTGCTACTCGCGTTCGACCTTGGTGGGGGGCAGCTCGCCGGTGGCCCGCTCCCAGAGCTTGTCGACCAGCTTGCGGACGAGCAGCACCATGACGGCGCTGAGGACTCCGAACGCGACCCGCTTCATCAGCTTGCGGGCCTCCTCCGGGGCACGCTCGGAGAGCTTGGCCACCTTGTCCTCCATCTGTCTGCGGGTCTCTTCTACCTCGCGGGCGGTTGCTGCTGAGGTTTCCCCCACGTGATCTCCTCCTTCAGCTCGTTGGCGGTCGTCTGGAGCTCGGCCTTGGCCTTCTCCGGAGCGACCTTGGAGGCGGCCAGGCGGTTCCTGCCGATGAGCCCGAGCACCGCGACCACGATGAGCAGCACCACGGTCACGATGGCGAACCCGAGCCACTCCGGCCCACCGATCGCCACGCCGATGGTGTAGAGCAGGAAGAAGAAGCCGTACAGCCCGAGCACGCCGGCCGCGACGAGCATGGCGCTCGCCTTGGCGCTGGCCGTCAGCCCCTCCTGCAGCTCCTGCCGGGCGAGCAGGATCTCCTGCCGGATGAGGGTGGTGGCGTCGTCGGCGAGCCCCTTCAGCAGCTCCCCGGTGGACGGCTGCTCGTCGGGCGACGCCCCGGCGGGCCGCGCGCTCGTCGGCGCGCCCGACTGCGGGTCCTGGATTGCCAAGGCAGCCCCCTTACCGTCGTCTCGTTGGGTTCGTGGGTCGGCTTGCCTCGCCGTCCCAGGACCTTCCTACCCCGCGACCGGGAGAGTTATCGCACATCAGCGGGGAGGGTGCAGTCGTCGCCCCGACGCCAGCAGGGCCGCCAGGCGGGCCAGCGCCGCCCTGGTGGTGGGAGTGAGCGGGCGCTCGGCGGCCTCGTGCGGGGTGAGCCAGTCCAGCTGGCTGTGCTCGGACGGCTCCAGGTTGTGCGGCCGGCCCTTCCAGGTGGTGGCCAGGAAGTAGGCGTCGGCCCGCTCGCCGTCGTGGAAGCAGCCGAGGGCGGTCAGGTCGAGCGGCTCGACCCCGGCCTCCTCGCGGGCCTCGCGGGACAGGCCCTCCAGCAGCGTCTCGCCCTGGTCGGGCTTGCCGCCGATCGCGTCCCAGGTCCCCGGGTAGCGGCGGCCCCGGCGGCGGGTGCGCAGGCCGAGCAGGACCCGCGGCGGGTCGGGGTCGAGCAGGAGCAGGGCGGCGCTGGCGGCCTCGGTGAACGGCACCTCGCGGACGGCCGTGGAGGCGCCCACGGTGGCGGTGGCGAGCGGCCGCCAGACCTTGTCCGGATCCTCGCGCATCAGGGCGATCTCGCGGACCGGGAAGTCGGCATGGAACCCGGCGAGCTCGCGGGCCGCCGCCTCGATCCGGTCGGCGGGCAGGTCCTGGGTGATGGTCACGTGCGGGTGGAACGGGTGGGTGCGGCGGTCCAGCGGGGGGGCCTGGAGGGCGGCCTCGAGCGTCTCCAGGGCCGGCCCGCCCTCGCGCACCACCAGGTAGGCGACCGGGCTGTCGGGCAGGAAGGTGGCCGCGCCGTCCAGCTCGACCAGGAACGGCACCGCCTCGGCGGCGGCCCGCTCGACCAGGGCCACCGCCCGGTCCAGGTCACGCTCGGCCACCGTCTGGGGCGGCACCAGGGTCAGGTGCGGGGGGATCCGGCCGGCCGCCGGGTCGCCGAGCGCCCGCCGCCAGGCCTGCAGGTGGATCCCGAGCGGCTCCGGCGGCCGCGCGATCACGCCCAATCGCATCCTGGCCATGGCGCCGGGTCAGCCGCTGGCCCGCGGCAGGAATCCCATGCGGTCCTTGGCCAGGGCCAGGTTCTCGCGGGCGATGGCCTGGGCCTTGGCCGCGCCCCGCTCCAGGATGGCGGTGAGGCGCTCGGGATCGCCACGCAGCTCGAGGTAGCGCTCGCGCACCGGGGCCAGGAAGGCGACCAGGGCGTCGGCCAGGTCGGCCTTGAACTCGCCGTAGCCGCGGCCGGCATAGGCCTGCTCCAGCTCCGGGAGCTTGCTGCCGGTGGCGATCGAGTACAGCTCCAGCAGGTTGGAGATGGCCGGCTTGTCCGGCCGGGCCACCACCTCCCGGCCCGAGTCGGTCACGGCCGAGCGGACCTTCTTGCGGATAACCTCCGGCGGGTCGAGCAACTCGATGCGCCCGGCCGGCGACGCGCTCGACTTCGACATCTTGGCCGTCGGGACCTGGAGGTCCATGACCCGGCCGCCCACCGGCGGGATGTAGGCCTCGGGGACCACGAAGGTCTGGCCGAAGCGGGCGTTGAAGCGCTGGGCCACGTCGCGGGTCAGCTCCAGGTGCTGGCGCTGGTCCTCCCCCACCGGCACCCGGTCCGCCTGGTAGATGAGGATGTCGGCGGCCTGGAGGACCGGGTAGTTGAAGTAGCCGGCGGGCAGGGCGCCCTCGCCCCCGACCTCGGCCTTGGCCTTGAACTGGGTCATGCGGCGCAGCTCGCCGACCGTCGCCAGGTGGTTGAGCAACCAGGCCAGCTCGGTGTGCTCGGGCACATGGGACTGGACGAACACGGTGGACACCTCGGGGTCCAGCCCGGCCGCGAGCAGGATGGCCGCCACCTCGAGGGTGCGGTCGGCCAGGGTCTCGGGGTCGTAGGGCAGGGTGATGGCGTGCAGGTCGACCACCGGGTGGAAGGCCTCGAAGTCGTGCTGCATCTCCACCCACTGCCGGAATGCCCCGACGTAATTTCCGAGGTGGGTGTTCCCGGTGGGCTGGACGCCCGAGAGGATGCGCGGCACGGCCCGTTCCTTCTCCCGACGAGGGTTGCGACCTGATGACTTGTACCTTACCGTGGCAGGCCATGACCGCCACGCTCCTGACCCGCAACCGCGCCCTGGACCACGGCTGGGTGGTGTCCTGCGCGTGTCCGTGGGCTCGGCGGTCGTGGCGTGTGACGACGTAGCTCGCGTGCCTTCCGACCGACCGGGCCTGGGACCACCGAACCCGAGCGTGTCGAGAGGAGCTCGCCTGTGGCGGCGACCGCCACCACCTGGCCGCATGGCCTTGATCCCCAGCTGGCAGAACCCGACCTCGCCCACCTCCAAGGCCTCCCCGCCGACCGGCTGCTGGCCTGGGCCGTCGAGCGCTTCGGGCGCCGCTTCGCCGTGGTCACCAGCTTCCAGGCCGAGGGCATGGTCGTGCTCGACCTGGCCCGCCAGGCCGACCCCGCGGTGCGGGTCCTGACCCTGGACACCGGCCGCCTGCCCGAGGAGACCTACCAGGTCGTGGAGGCGGTCCGCACCGGCATGGGCCTCCAGGTCGAGGTGATCACCCCCGACCCGGCCGACGTGGCGGCCATGGTCGCCCGCCACGGCCCCAACCTGTTCCACAAGGACCCGGCCCTGCGGCGGCTGTGCTGCCACGTCCGCAAGGTCGCGCCCCTCGAACGGGCCCTGGCCGGGGTCGGGGCCTGGGCGACCGGGCTGCGCCGCGACGGCGGAGGGCGGTCACGCGCGGCCACGCCCAAGGTCGAGCTGGACGCCGCCCACGGCGGCATCGTCAAGCTCAACCCGCTGGCCGACTGGAGCCGCGAGCAGGTCTGGGCCTACGTCCGCACCCACCGCCTGCCCGTGCACCCGCTGTACGAGCAGGGCTACACCTCGATCGGCTGCGCGCCCTGCACCCGCCCGACCGGTCCCGGCGAGGGCGAGCGCGCCGGGCGCTGGTGGTGGGAGGCCGGCCAGGAGCGCGAGTGCGGTCTGCACACCCGGCTGCTCGGCGGCGGTCCGGCCGACCCCGGCGACCGGTTCGCGGACGCCCTGGACCAGCTGCGCGCCGGCGCCGACGCCCGCCGGTGGGAGAGGGCCAATGGCCACTGAGGACCGCCCGCTCCACGCCGGACCACCCGGCCGGGTCGGCGCCGCCGGGGGTGCCTGATGGCCTTCGGGTACCCGGTGCTGCTGGAGCTGGCCGGCCGGCGGGCCGTGGTGATCGGCGAGTTCGCCGTGGAGGCCGGCAAGGTCGAGGGGCTGCTGGCGGCCGGGGCCGAGGTGACGGTGGTCGCCAAGGGCCCGGAGGCGGCCCTGGACCGGCTGGAGGGCGACCCGCGGGTGGTGGTCCACCGGCGCGGCTACGGCGGCTCCGACGACCTGGCCGGGGCGGTGGTGTGCGTCGCCTCCGCCGCCGAGCCGGCGGTGCGCGACGCCATCGCCGCCGACGCCCGGGCCGCCGGGGTCCTGGTCAACGTCATGGATGACGTGCCCAACTGCGACTTCGCCGCCCCGGCGATCGTCCGCCGCGGCGAGCTGGTGATCGCCATCGGCACCGGCGGCCGCGCCCCCGCCCTGGCCAGCCGCCTCCGCGCCGAGCTCGCCGACCGGTTCGGCCCGGAATGGACCGAGCTGATGGACGTGGTCGGCCGGGTGCGGGCTGAGACGCTCCCCCACCTGCCCGACTTCGAGGACCGCTCCCACCGCTGGAAGGCCGCCCTCGACCTGGACGAGCTCGAGCACCTGATCCAGGAGGGCCGCGGCGAGGAGGCCGCCACCCGCCTCCGCACCCGTCTGCTGGCGGGCCTGCCCTTGGGGGCGTCGTGAGCGGGATGGTGTACCTGGTCGGGGCCGGGCCGGGGGATCCGCGGCTGCTGACCCTGCGGGGGGCTGAGGTGCTGCAGCGGGCCGACGTGGTGGTCTACGACCGGCTCGCCCCGGAAGCGCTGCTCGGCCTGGCGCCTCGGGGGGCCGAGCGGGTCGACGCCGGCAAGGCCAGGGGGCGGGTCGCGCTCTCCCAGGAGGCGATCAACCGGGTGCTGGTCGACCGGGGGCGGCGCGGGCTGACGGTGGTGCGGCTCAAGGGCGGGGACCCGTTCGTGTTCGGCCGTGGCGGCGAGGAGGCGCTGGCGCTGGCCGAGGCCGGCGTGCCGTTCGAGGTCGTTCCGGGGGTCAGCGCGGCCGTGGCTGCCCCCGCCTATGCCGGCATCCCGGTCACCCACCGGGGCCTGGCCGCCAGCTACGCCGTGATCAGCGCCACCCTGGCGGGCGGCGCCCCGGCCGACCTGGCCCGCACCGCCGCGGCCGCCGACACCCTGGTGCTGCTGATGGCCGCCGAGCGCCTGGGCGAGGTCTGCGCCCAGCTGGTCGCCGCCGGCCGCCCCGCCGACGAGCCGGCCGCGGTGGTCGCCTCGGCCAGCACCGCCGCCCAGCAGGTCGTGACCGGCACCCTGGCCAGCCTGGCCGCCGCCGACCCCGACATCGACCCACCGGCCACCCTGGTCTGCGGCCCCTCGGTGGCCCTGGCGGACCCGCTGGCCTGGTTCGCCCATGGCGAGCACGCCGGCATCCTCCCGGCGGCGGCGACCCAACCCTAGCCAGGCATGCCGGACCTTCGACCCCGGCTTCTGGGGCCCCTACCGGGAGGGTAGCCGACCGGGGGATGCGGCGGGTTTGGCCGTCCACAGCCCGACAGCCCCCACTACCCCCGGAGCTGGCGCAGGACGTACTGGAGGATGCCGCCGTGGCGGTAGTACTCGACCTCGTTGGGGGTGTCGATGCGGACCCGGCAGGTGAGCTCCTTGTCGTCGGCGCGGACGGTGACCTCGCGGGGGAAGCCGTCGGCGCCGGCGCCCTCCAGGCCGGTGATGTCGAAGGTCTCGTGGCCGGTGAGGCCGAGGGACTGGACCGTCTCGCCGGGCGGCAGCTCGAGGGGCAGGATGCCCATGCCGACCAGGTTGGCCCGGTGGATGCGCTCGTAGCTCTCGGCCAGCACGGCCCGGACCCCGAGCAGCATCGGGCCCTTGGCCGCCCAGTCGCGGCTCGACCCCGACCCGTACTCCTTGCCGGCCAGGACCACCAGGGGGACGCCGTCGGCCTGGTAGCGCATGGCGGCGTCGTAGATGGTCATCTGCTCGCCGTCAGGCAGGTGCAGGGTGACCCCGCCCTCGGTGCCGGGGGCGAGGCGGTTGCGCAGCCGGATGTTGGCGAAGGTGCCGCGGATCATCACCTCATGGTTGCCCCGCCGGGACCCGTAGGAGTTGAAGTCCCGCGGCTGGACCCCCTTCTCCATCAGGTAGCTGCCGGCCGGGCTGTCGCGCTTGATGACCCCGGCGGGCGAGATGTGGTCGGTGGTGACGCTGTCGCCGAGCACGGCCAGGACCCGGGCGCCGCGGATGTCGGTGACCGGCTCGGGAGTGGCCGGCATGCCGTCGAAGTAGGGCGGCCGGCGCACATAGGTCGAGGCGTCGTCCCAGGCGAAGCTCTCGCCGGTCGGCACCTCCAGGGTGTTCCAGCGCTCGTCGCCCTCGAACACCTGGGCGTAGCTCTTGCGGAACATGTCCGACTGGATGGCCCGGCCGACCAGCTCGGCCACCTCGGCGCTGGAGGGCCACAGGTCGCGCAGGTACACCGGGTTGCCGTCGGGGTCCTGGCCCAGGGGGTCGTCGAGCAGGTCCATGTCCATCGTGCCGGCCAGGGCGTAGGCGACCACCAGCGGCGGCGAGGCCAGGTAGTTCATGCGGCAGTCGGGGTTGATGCGGCCCTCGAAGTTGCGGTTGCCGCTCAGCACCGAGGCGACCACCAGGTCGTGCTCGTCGACCGCCCTGGAGATCTCGGGGGCCAGGGGGCCGGAGTTGCCGATGCAGGTGGTGCAGCCGAAGCCGACCAGGTGGAAGCCGAGCTTCTCGAGGTACGGCAGCAGCCCGGCCCGCCCGTAGTAGTCCATGACCACCTTGGACCCGGGGGCCAGAGAGGTCTTGACCCACGGCTTGGAGGTCAGGCCGCGGTCGACGGCGTTGCGGGCCAGCAGCCCGGCGGCCAGCATCACCGACGGGTTGGAGGTGTTGGTGCAGCTGGTGATGGCGGCGATGACCACGTGCCCGTGGTCGAGGTCGAAGCTGGTGCCCTCCTCGAGGGTGACCGGCACCCGACGGCCGGGCCGGCCGCTGACCCCGGCCGGGTCGGGCTCGAACCAGCCGGCCGGCGGCGGGTCGTGGTTCTCGTGCGGCATGGTGCCGGCCATGGCCGCCGGCGGGTCGCTGGCCGGGAACGACTCGGCCGAGGCCTCGTCCGGCCCGTCCTCGTCGATCTTGCGGTCGATGGGCGTGTCCGGCCTGGTCTGGGGCTCGGGGGCCATGTCGGCCAGGGCGGCCCGGAAGCCGCGCCGGGCGTCGCTGAGGGCGACCCGGTCCTGGGGCCGCCGCGGTCCGGCCAGGCTCGGGACCACCGTGCCCAGGTCCAGCTCGACCGTCTCGGAGTAGCGGGGCTCGGCCTGCGGGTCGTGCCACAGGCCCTGCTCCCTGGCGTACGCCTCGACCAGGGCGACCAGCTCGGGCGGGCGGCCGGTGAACTCCAGATAGCGCAGGGTCTCGGCGTCGATCGGGAAGATGGCGCAGGTGGAGCCGTACTCGGGCGACATGTTGCCGATGGTGGCCCGGTTCTCGACCGGCACGTTGCCGACCCCGGAGCCGTAGAACTCGACGAACTTGCCCACCACCCCGTGGCGGCGCAGCAGCTCGGTCACGGTCAGGACCAGGTCGGTGGCGGTCGACCCCTCGGGCAGCTCGCCCGACAGCTTGAACCCGACCACCCGGGGCATGAGCATCGAGATGGGCTGGCCGAGCATGGCCGCCTCGGCCTCGATGCCGCCGACGCCCCAGCCGAGCACGCCCAGGCCGTTGACCATCGGGGTGTGGCTGTCGGTGCCGACCAGGGTGTCGGGGTAGGCCTGGCCGCGGTCGTTGGTGAACACCACCCGGGCCAGGTACTCGCAGTTGATCTGGTGGACGATGCCGGTGCCGGGCGGGACCACCTTGAAGTCGGCGAACCCCTGCTGGCCCCAGCGCAGGAACGCGTACCGCTCCCGGTTGCGCTCGAACTCCAGCTCGACGTTGCGGACGAAGGCGTCGGGCCGGCCGGCGATGTCGGCCACCACCGAGTGGTCGATGACCAGCTCGGCCGGGGCCAGGGGGTTGATGCGGGTCGGGTCGCCGCCCAGGGGGACCATGGCGTCGCGCATGGCGGCCAGGTCGACGATGGCCGGGACGCCGGTGAAGTCCTGCATCAGGACCCGGGCGGGCGAGAACGCGATCTCCCGGTCGGCCTCCGAGGCCGGGTCCCAGCGGGCGAACGCCTCCACGTCCTCGGCGGTGACGGCGCTGCCGTCCTCGTTGCGGAGCAGGTTCTCCAGCAGCACCTTGAGCGAGAACGGCAGCCCGGCCACGTCGCCGACCGAGGCCAGCGCGTCCAGCCGGAAGACCTCATAGGACCGGTCCCCGACGTCCAACCCCGCCTGTGCCCCGAAGCTGTTCCCCGCCATGGTCCCGGCCCTCCGAATGTCCCGTGTGGATACGCTGTGCAGGGTACCCGGTGATCGGGCAGTTCAGGCGGTTCAGCCCGCCGAGGCCGTCGCGGGCCGGCCGTCGAATCGGCGGCCATGGACGCCGAGCGGGTCGCGGTCGAGTGGTGGGCGGTCATGCGCGCCGACGGCACCCCGGAAACCCTGGTCGGCTGCCTCGCCGTCCACAGCCCCGGCGCGGGAGCTCCTCAGGCCCCCAGGAACTCCAGCAGGAGGCGGTTGAGCTGGTCAGGGGCGTGGACCGGGACCCAGTGGTCGACGTTGTCGATGCGTTCGTAGCGCCAGGGGCCGTTCACGTACGGCTCGGAGAGGGTCATCTGGGCTTCGGTGAGGGCGAAGTCGCGGCTGGACCAGACGCCCATGGTGGGGCAGTCGACCGAGGGGAGGTCGAAGCGGGTGGGGTCGGTGGCGGCGAAGTGGGCGGGGTTGTTGTTGGCCCGGTACCAGTTGAGGCCGGCCTCGAGGGCGCCGGGGCGGGAGAGGTCGGCGAGCTGGCGGTCGAGGTCGGGGTCCTGGCCCTGCTCGGCGCCGTCCCAGGCCCAGCGGCGGAAGAACGCCCAGTCGTCGGCGGGGAGGATCCGCTCGGCCACGCCGGGGAACAGGAACCACAGCATGTACCAGGACAGCCGTCGCTGGGGCAGGCCGGCCGCCACCCCAGCCAGGGGATGGCCGACCGACACCGCGACCAGGCGCTCCACCCGGTCGGGGGTGAACATGGCGAGCCGCCAGGCCAGGGCGGCGCCCCAGTCGTGGCCGACCACCGCGGCCTGCCGCACCCCGAGGACGTCGAGCACGCCGGTGACATCGGCGACCAGGGTCCGCAGCTTGTACGCCTCGACGTCGGCCGGGCGGGTCGTCTCGCCGAGGCCGCGCAGGTCGGGGGCGAGCACCCGCATGCCGGCGCCGGCCAGGGCCTCCACCTGGTGGCGCCAGAGCTTCCAGGAGTCGGGGAAGCCGTGCAGCAGCACCACCGGCGGGCCGTCCTCGGGCCCGGCGTCGGCCAGGTGCAGGTCGATGCCGTTGGCCGCCTCCGTGCGCTCGGTCGCCGCGGGCACCCGGATCCCGCCTCCTAGCCCCAGGCGAACCCCGGCCAGGCGGGGTCGCGGGCGTGGGCGTGGAAGTGGTCGGGGATGCGGCGCATCACGGCGTCGATCCGGAAGGCGCCCTCGCCCAGGCGGGCCGCGGCCACCTCGGACAGCTGGGCCAGCATGTGCTCGCGGTCCTCGGCGGGCGGGTCGGCGCCGTGGCGACGCCACACCACCATGGGCGTGCGGCAGATCAGGCACTCGGCCACCCAGCAGCGGTCATCCTCATGGAACCACGGCGTCAGCGGCTGGGCCGCGCACAGGGCACAGCCCGGCACGGGGCTGGCCGCGGGTGCCTCCCGGCCCTCGGCCACCGAGGTCTCCGGGCTTCCCTGCTCAGCCAACCAGCTTGGCCACGTCGGCCTGCTTGGAGCGGACGGCCTCGGCGGCCTCGCGCAGGTCGGCCAGCTCGGCGTCGGTCAAGGGCAGCTCGACCACCTCGGTGACCCCGCCCCGGCCCAGCTTGGCCGGGACGCCCAGGTAGACGACGTCGATGCCGTACTGGCCGGTGACCCAGGCGCAGACCGGCATGACCTCACCGGTGTCGCCGAGGACGGCCGCGACCATGGCCGCGGCCGCGCTGGACGGCGCGTAGTAGGCCGAGCCCGACTTGAGCAGGGCGACCACCTCGGCGCCGCCGTCGCGGGTCCGCTGGACCAGGCGCTCGATCGTGGCCGCGTCGGCGACCTCGGTCAGCGGCTTGCCGTCGACCTTGACCATGCTCGGGACCGGGACCATGGTGTCGCCGTGGGAGCCGAGGGTCATGGCCTCGACCCGGCTCGGGCTGGTCGAGAACTCCTCGGCCAGGAAGTACTTGAACCGGGCCGTGTCGAGCATCCCGGCCTGACCCATGACCCGCTCCCTCCCGAACCCGGAGACCTCGGCGGCCAGGGCGGTCATCTCGTCCAGCGGGTTGGAGACGACGATCAGGACCGCCTCGGGCGAGGCCTCGGCGACCTTGCGGGTGACCTCGCCGACGATCTTGGTGTTGGTCTCCAGCAGGTCCATGCGGCTCATGCCCGGCTTGCGGGGCACCCCGGCGGTGATCACGACCACGTCGGAGCCGGCGGTCTCCTCGTAGCCGTTGCTGCCGACCACCCGGGTCTCGAACCCCTCGATGGGCCGCGACTGGTTGATGTCGAGGGCCAGGCCCTGGGGGAGCCCCTCGACGATGTCGGTCATCACCACCTCGTCGCAGATGTCCTTCTCGGCCAGGCGCTGCACGGTGGTCGAGCCGTACTTGCCGGCCCCGACGACGGTGACCCGCGGCATCAGGCCCCCCTCCCCTCCGGGGAGCCGGGCTTGAGCTCCCCGGACCCCTCGTCCATCTTCTCGATCACGGCGTCGGCGACCTGGCTGGTCCCCACGGCCGTGGGGTCGTCCCGGGACGGCTTCATGTCGTAGGTGACGCTCCTGCCCTCGGCGATGACCGCGGCCAGACCCCGCTCCAGGCGGTCGGCGGCCTCGGTCTCCTCCAGGTGGCGCAGCATCAGCATGCCCGAGAGCATCATGGCCATCGGG
>JBJMHP010000141.1:0-8019 GCA_045807325.1 Actinomycetes bacterium
GCTGTCGCGGCTGGTCAACAGCCTCAAGGGCGTCACCTCCCGGCGGCTGCGTCAGGAGTTCCCCGAACTGGCCCGACACTACTGGCGGGTGAAGCGGCTGTGGTCCGGGTCGTCCTTTGCCGGGTCGGTGGGCGGTGCCCCGCTGGACGTTCTCCGCGCCTACATCGAGCAGCAGAACCGGCCTCGCGACGCGGTTCACCCCCGGCCTGAAGGCCGGGGCACTCCCGCGAGGAGCCAGTAGCGGCCGGCCGATCCTGATGCGGCTGGCCGACCGAGGGCTGCTGGAGACCGCCTGGGAGACCGACCCGCCGGCCGGCCGAGGCGCCGGCACGGCCCGCCCCGGCCCGCCGCGGCGCCGGCCGGCGACCGCGACTGGAGGGCACATGAGCACGGCGGGGGTGCTCGCAGCGCTCGCGGGCACGGAGGTGCGCCAATGAACCGCGGCGTGGGCCGGGTCGGGCCCGGTCGGGGCCGGGCTGGCCCTGGCCGGCATCGCCGGCTGTCTCGGGTTCACCACCTGGTACCTGGCCGGGTATCCCCTGACGCCCTCGGGTCACCCGCTACCATCGCGCCCACGCTCCCGCCGGGGACGGCGGTGGCCCTGGCGGTGCTGCTGGCCGGCGGCCTGTGGCTGGCCCTGCGCCCGCCGCCCTGGCTGCTGCCCGACCGGCCCGCCCGGCGCTTCGGCATCGCCATGGCCGTCGCCATGGTGGCCGGCTTCGTGCTGACCTCGCGGCTGGGCCTGGCCGGCGTGGACCTGGCCGACGCCGGCATGATCAGCTACCTGCTCTTCGCCACGCCGTCGGTGGTCCTGGTGGGCCCTGGCCCTTGGCGTGCTCGGCGCCGCCGCCGGCAGCGCTCCGGGCCGCCGGCGGGCCCGCGAGCAGGCCGAGCTCAGCCCAGCCGGGCGGCGGCCGCCTTGAGGGTCTCGGCGGCGGAGCGCAGCCCCTCCAGCTGGTCGAGCTCCTGGTCCTCGTGCTCGATGTTCACGGCCATGTCGGGGTCGACCTTGGCCAGGGCGCGCAGGAAGTCGGTCCAGAAGTCGACGTCGTGGCCGCGGCCGACGGCCACGAAGTCCCAGGAGGAGTTCTCCGGCCAGCGGCTGAGGGTGTAGCGGCCGCCCAGGGAGAGGGCGTCGGGGTCGTCGGGGGCGACCCGCCCGAACCGGTCGTCGAGCACCCCGTTGACCTTGGCCGCCTCGTTGATGCGGGTGTCCTTGGCGGCGGCGTTGTAGACCAGGCCGCCGAGACGCTCGGTAGCCAGCACCGGGTCGATGCCCTGCCAGAACAGGTGGCTGGGGTCCATCTCGGCGCCCACGTGGGTGGCGTCGATCTCGGTGGCCAGCCGCTCCATGGTGGCCGGGTTGTAGACCAGGTTGTGGGGGTGCATCTCGATGCAGACCTTGACGTTAGCGTCGGCCGCCCTGGCCTGGATGTCCTTCCAGAAGGGGATGCCGACCTCGTTCCACTGGTAGTCGCGGGCGTCCAGGAAGACGCTGTGCCAGGGCTCGACCGTCCAGGACGGGAGGTGGCCGCCGGGCTCGGCGGCGGGCAGCCCGGACATGGTGACGACCCGCCCGACCCCCAGCAGCGCCCCCAGCTCGATGGCGTCGCGGACGTCCTGGGCGTGCCTGGGGCCGACCTCGGGGTTGGGGTCCAGGGGGTTGCCGTTGCAGTTGAGCGCGGTCAGGGTCACGCCGGTCGAGGCGAACAGCCCCAGGTACTCCTCGCGGGCGTCCTGGCTGGCCCTGAGCCGCTCGATCGGCAGGTGGACGGGGGGCAGGAAGCCGCCCGAGTTGATCTCCGCGCTGTCCAGGCCCAGCTCGCGCAGCGTCTGGACGGCCTCGGCGACGGGCTTGTCGTGCAGGCAGGCGGTGTAGGCACCGAGCTTCATGGGAACCGTCCTCTCCGTTCAGTCGACGACCACGTCGGCGCCGCCGTTCTTGGCCGAGGCGGCGATCGCGTCCAGCAGGCGGATGTTGTGCAGGCCCTCGCCGAACGAGGCCACCCTGGGGAGCCGGTCCAGCCCGGCGACCTGCTCCAGGAAGGCCCGGGCCTGGAAGACGAACAGGTCGTTCTGCCCGTAGCCCACGCCCGGGAAGTCCATGGGCATGCCCCGCGTGAGGTACGGGTGGGCCGGTCCGACCAGGACCTGCCGGTAGCCCTGGCCCGGGCCGGCCGGGCTCGGGTCGATGAAGCCGAACTCGCCGGCCCGGGCCAGGTCGAAGGTGGCCGCGCCCGACTCGGTGAACACCTCGAAGCCGAGGGAGTTGGCCAGCCCGTAGGCGACCCGGGACGCCGACAGGGTGCCGGTGGCGCCGGAGGCGAAGCTGGCCGTGAAGGTGACCAGGTCCTCGTTCTCGACCGGCTCGGTCTTGTCGCTGAGCTCGGCGGCGGCGTGGCCGACGGCCGCGCCCAGGGGCAGGGCACGCTCGGCGATGACGGTGGGCAGGCTCGCCCCGCGGACCGACCGGATGGGGCCGCAGACGAACTCGGCCAGGTCGATCAGGTGGCTGCCGATGTCCGACAGCGCCCCCGAGCCCGGGCCGCCCTTGTAGCGCCAGCTCATCGGCGCGCGCGGGTCGACCCCGTAGTCGCACCAGTAGTGGCCGTTGAAGTGCAGGGGCCGGCCGATGACCCCGGAGGCGATCTGGTCGCGGACGGCGGCGATGGCCGGGGAGCGGCGGAACACGAAGCCGACGCCGGCCTCCCGTCCCGAGGCCTCGGCCGCCGCCACCATGGCCTCGGCGTCCTCCACGGTCGGGGCCATCGGCTTCTCACAGAGGACGTGCTTGCCGGCGGCCAGCAGGCCCTCGACGATCTCGCGGTGCAACGTGTTGGCCACGACCACGCTGACCACGTCGATGTCGGGCGCCTCGGCCAGGGCCCGCCAGTCGTTCTCGGCCCGCTCGTACCCGTAGCGCCGGGCCGTATCCGAGGCGAACGCCTGGTTGACGTCGGCGATCGCGACCAGCCGGACCTCGGGCAGGCCCTCGTCGTAGAGCGTGGGCGCCGACCGGTACCCGGCGGCATGCGACCGGCCGGCCATGCCGGCCCCGACCACGGCCACCCCGATGGACGAACCTGTCACTGCAACCTCCTCCCCGCGGGCCTGCCCCGGACAGGGCCCCGGCCCACCTTTCTCTTGAAGCGCTTGATTTGAAGCGCTTCAAACCGTACTATGCGTGGCATCCATGGAGGTGTCAAGGGTCGAACGAGCGGCCCGTCGCCGTCCGCGGCTGGAGGACGTGGCCGCGCGGGTCGGGCTGTCGCCGGCGTCGGTGTCGATGGTGCTCTCGGGCGCCCCCGGGCCGAGCGCGGCCACCCGCGAGCGGGTGCTGGAGGCGGCCGCCGAGCTGGGCTACCGCCCGGACCGGACGGCCAGCCTGCTCGCCCGCCGCCGGACCCACCTGGTCGGGGTGCTGCTCGACATCTCCAGCGCCTTCCACGCCGAGCTGGCCGCCGACATCCAGGAGGCGGCCGAGGGCCGCGGCTACGACGTGGTCCTGAGCACGGTGACCCGGACCCGCGACGAGCGCCGGGCCACCGAGACCCTGGTCGACTTCCGCTGCGAGGCCCTGGTCCTCCTCGGCCCGGTGGGCCCGGCCGCCGACCTGGGCGCCCTCGACCGGCAGCTGCCGGTGGTCGTGATCGGCCGGCGGATGGCCGGGGCCGGGGTCGACGTGGTCCGCACGGCCGACGCCGACGGGGTCGCCCAGGCCGTCGGCCACCTGGCCGGCCTCGGCCACCGGGCCATCGCCTTCCTCGACGGCGGCCGGGGGACGATCGCCTCCGACCGCCGCCGCGGCTACCGCACGGCCATGCGCCGCCACGGCCTCGGCGACCAGGTCCGGGTCCTGGCCGGCGACCACACCGAGGCCGCCGGGACCCGCGCCGCCCGGGCCCTGCTGGCCTCCGGCGGCGGGCTCCCGACGGCCGTGGTCGCCTCCAACGACCGCAGCGCCCTGGGGCTGCTGGACGCCTTCACCCGGGCCGGGGTGGAGGTCCCCGGCCAGGTCTCGGTGGTCGGCTACGACGACAGCACCCTGTCCAGGCTGGCCCACGTCAACCTGACCACGGTCAGCCAGGACGCCCGCCGCCAGGCCGAGCACGCGGTGGCGGCGGCGGTCGAGCGGCTGGAGGGCGGCCGCACCGGCCACCGCGAGGTCGTGCTCGCCCCCCACCTGGTGGTGCGCGGCACCACCGGCCCCCCGCCGATCCAGGTACCCTTGGTGCGGGACGAGCCATGAGTGAGCAGGACAGGTACACCCCGGAGGAGTGGCGGACGCTCCAGTTCGCCCCGTTCTGGATGTTCAGCGCCGTGATCGGCGCCTACGACCGCTTCGACCCGCGCGACTTCCAGGTCTTCTCCCGCTGCCTGGAGACGGCCGCCCTGGCCGACGGCCCGCTGCGGCGCGAGGTGCTGGCCTCGGTGGTGGCCGACCGGGAGCGGCTGGCCGAGCAGTTCCGCGGCGAGCCGCGGTCCATCGGGGTCGGCCTGTTCCAGGTCGACACCGTGCTCGCCAAGGCCGGCCAGCAGCAGGCCGCCCGGTTCAAGGACATGCTGGTCCTGGAGATCGGCGAGGGCGTGGCCAGGGCCAGGGGCCGCTACGGGACCGAGATGAGCGACGACGACGCCAAGGCCGTCGCCCTGGCCGCCCAGCTGCTGGCCGCCGACTACGCCCCGGCCGTCGACTGACCGAAGTCCCCGGCAGGGTCGCGCCACACCGAGTGGACGTGGTTGGCCCCGTCCTGGACGTTGTCGTACTCGATCAGCAGCCGCGGGCCCTGGACCCGGTAGTAGTGGGGCTGGCCCGGCTCCGGCCCCCCGGCCCAGGCGAAGTGCAGCCCCTCGCCGGCCTCGCCGAGGGCCCGGGCCGCCTCGGCCGTGGCCAGCTCGGCGGGCAGGCGGTCCAGGTACTGGCAAACCAGCCCCTCCAGCAGAGTCCGCTGCTGGGGCAGCATGCCGGTGGCGGGCAGGCCCTCGGGCCGGCCCGGCTCGACCCGGGGCCGGTTGCGCTGGACGATGTCGCCGGGCGCCACCGGCGAGACCACCGCCGTCGCCCGCTGGTCGGGGGCCAGGGAGGCCAGCAGCTCGCGGCCCAGGTCCTCCTCGGCGGCCAGGGGCCGCAGCACCCCGGGGCCGACCAGCCGGGTCATGGCCGGGTTGGCCCCCAGGAACAGCGGGCTGGCCGATGCGCGGCCGTCGGCGGCAACGGTGTAGTTGAGGGCCACGTGGTGGCCGCCGACCCGCCAGCCCCACGGCCCGGCCCCCGGGTCGCCGAAGACGCTGACGAAGTACAGCTCGGGGTCGCGCCCCCGGTGGGGGACCGCCCGCCCGTCGTAGCCGCGCCGCCAGCCCTCCTTGGCGTCGAGCACGTTCTCCAGCCCCATGATGGTCGCGGCGGTGGCGTACCCGCCCTCGCTGAGGCCGCTGGCCACCAGCCGGTGGGCCAGGCGCTGCTGCACCGGCCCCATCTCGGCCAGGGGCAGGCCGCCGCGCTCGGTCGGGGTGTAGTACCAGCGGGTCCGCTCGGCGTCGTCCGGGAACCCGAAGGCGGCCTTGGCCCGCTGGGCCGGGTCAAGGCAGGCCAGCCAGGCGGTGGCCGCCTCGGCCATCCGCTCGGGCAGCGGGGCGGTCACCGGGCCGTCCGGTCGCGCTCAGGCATACAGCGCCGGGCGCTCGACCAGCTCCACCTGGACCCGGTCGCCCTTGGTCTGGGACTCGACGGCCGCCTCGGCCACGGCCTGGGTGGCGTAGCCGTCCCAGGCGCTGGGGCCGATGACCTGGCCGGCGAGCACGCCGTCGACCCACTCCTGGAGCTCGTGCTGGTAGGCGCCGGCGAACCGCTCCCGGTAGTCGGCCGGGATCGGCCCGTGGTACTGGCCGTCCTGGCGGACCAGCACCCCGGCCTGCTCGCTGAGCGACAGGGTGCCGGTCTCGCCGACCAGCTCGTAGCGGATGTCGTAGCCGAACTGGCAGGTGACGAAGCTCTCCACGTCGACGACCACGCCCTCGGCCGTCTCCAGCATCACCATCTGCGGGTCGGCCAGGCCCTCGGGGGCCTTGGAGGTCCGGCGGGCCTTGTACACGGTGGTGGCCACGATCTCCTGGCCGAGCAGCCAGCGGGTCACGTCGATGTCGTGGACCACCGAGTCGGTGATCATCATGTCGGTGGTGAACCCGGGCGGGACGTCGGGGTTGCGGTGGCGGCAGTGCAGCAGCAGGGCCTGGCCGACCCGGCCGCCGTCCAGGCCGTCCTTGAGGGCCCGGAAGCCGTCGTCGTAGCGGCGCATGAACCCGACCTGGACCAGCCGCCGCGGCTTGGCCGCCTCCGCCTCCAGCACCCGCAGGCAGGCGCCGACGGTCGGGGCCAGCGGCTTCTCGCACAGGACCGGCTTGTCGGCGGCCAGGCAGGCCAGGGTGAACTCCTCGTGGGTGAAGCCGGGGGAGGCGATCAGCACCGCCTGGACCCGGTCGTCGGCGATCAGCTCGTGGCCGTCGCCGTAGACGCGGGCCCCGACACCGTCGCCGGCCCGCCGGGCCTGCTCGGTGTTGACGTCGGAGACGGCGACCACCTCGACCCGCAGGACGCTGGCGGCCAGCCGCCGGATGTGGTCCTGGCCCATCATGCCGGTCCCCACGACCCCGATCCGCAGCGTCATCACGCATCACTCCCAACGCCCAGGTCCCGCAGGTACTGGTAGGTCCGCCTGGCGATCGGGAACGGGACGTCCGGGTCGCAGGGGTACAGGTCCTGCTCCACGATGGCGAACAGCTCGCCGTCCAGGTGGGTGTCGACGGCGTCCAGCAGCGCCTCGTAGTCGGGCTCGCCCTTGGGGGGCTCGCACATGACCCCGCGCCCGACCGCCTCGGCGAAGCCGAGGCCCTCGGCCTCGACCTGCTCGAGCACCGACGGGTCGACCTGCTTGAGGTGCAGGTAGCCGATGCGGTCGGGATAGCGGCGGATCAGCTCAAGGTTGTCGCCCCGGTAGTAGGCGATGTGGCCGGTGTCCAGGCACAGGTTGACGGCGGCCTGGTCGGTCTCCTCCAGGAACCGCTCGACCTGGGGCTGGGTCCCGACCAGGCTGTCGGCGTGGGGATGGAACACCGCCTCCAGGCCGTAGTCGTCCTTGAGGACCCGGCCCAGCCGGGTGGTGGCGTCGGTCAGGGTCCGCCAGCCCTCGTCATCCAGCTCGGGCGGGTTGGGGCCGGCGTCGTCGGGCAGCAGCACCACATGGGTGCCGCCCACGGCCACCACCAGCTCGGCCACCCGCCGGGCCTCGGCCAGGTCCCTGTCCCACTTGCCGGCGTCGTGCAGGCCGCCGAACACCGCCTGGGCGGAGACCCGGAGCCCGCGCCGGTCCACCTCCTCACGCAGCCGCTCCGGGTCGGGGGGCAGGTAGCCGTAGGGGCCCAGCTCCAGCCACCGGTAGCCGGCCTCGGCAAGCTCGTCCAGGAACCGGTGCCAGGGCGTCTGCCTGGGATCGTCGGCGAACCAGACGCCCCAGGAGTCGGGGCAGCTGCCCAGCCGGAGCCGGGCCCGGGTGCCTGTCATCGGCGCACCTCCCTACTGGCCGCCGTGCTTGGCGACGTACTCCCTGATCTTGTCGAGGTTGAAGCGGCTCGACTCCTTGGCCCGCTCCTCCCAGGCGAACACGCACACCGTGGCGATCCCGTCGAACTTGAGGTCGGCCAGGGTGGCGAAGAACAGGTCCCAGTCGACCTCGCCCTGGCCGATGTCCAGGTGCTGGTGGACCCGGGCCGGCGTGCCCGGCGGGTTAAGGATGTAGCGCAGCCCACTCGAGGCGCGGTGGTCGAAGGAGTCGGCGATGTGCAGATGGGTCAGCGCCGGCCCGGCGTCGCGCATGATGGCTTCCATGTCGCCGCCCTGGTGGAAGGTGTGGGGGGCGCAGTAGAGGAAGCTGACCAGGTCATTGTCGATCCCGCGGATCAGGCTCAGCGCCTCGTGGCCGTTCTCGACGAAGTCGTCGGGGTGCGGCTCCAGCCGCAGCTGCA